>JBDHRR010000169.1:0-5904 GCA_039807685.1 Burkholderiales bacterium | reverse complement strand
CTGGAATCTGCACTCGGGATCATGTTTGCCGAAGATTTTGCGCAACGCATTCTGCCGTTCGACAGCGCGGCGGTGCCTGATTACGTCGAAGTCGTCCACAACCGCCGTGCCGCGGGCCGCCCCATCTCGCAGTTCGACGCGCAGATCGCGGCCATTGCTCGGTATCGGCGATGCAAGCTCGCTACCCGAAACACTGAGGATTTCGAGCGTTGCGGTCTCGATCTCATCGATCCATGGCAGTTTGCGCATCGATAGGATTTCGATAGGATTTCCCGCCACGGCGGATGCACACGGGTAGCGCAGGCGCCGAATGACGCATCCCCGCCGGCGGGGCGCGGGAAGAGCGAGGGCAAGGCGGAACGCGGGCGGGGGATTGACGCCGGACCCGGCGCCGCGCAATGTACCGACTCCCCGTCTCGAACCTCACGGAGGTCGCCATGAATCGAACACTCGTCGCTCTTGCCGCCGGCGCGCTGCTGGCGAGCGGCTCAGCCCTGGCCTGCAACGACCTCAAGATCACCGGTGGTGACGATGGCGGTATGGCTGCCTCCGGGGCGCCAACGACTCCGGTGGCAACGAAGGAGAAAGCAGCGCCCGAAGCCCCGCTCGTCGTCGCGCGCAAGGAATCCGCAGTCAAGAAGGTTGCGTCGACCGGCAAACCCCTGCCGCAGGGCGCCGTGGTCGCGCGGACCGGCAACTGACCCCGGTCCGTTCACTCACGCGACAAGGCCCGCGATTCGCGGGCCTTGTCGTTTCCAGCGGTCGACGCGTCACGCTGCATCGGATGGCCGTCCGACGTCATGTCGGATGGGCACGTGCTTCGCGTAGGAGCTCACCGGACGAGAGAATCATCTCACCGCAAGGTCAATTCGCCTTGTCGGGGAACTGCTTCGCGATGCCGCCGGCGAGCGCGTCGGCGACCGCGTCCATGTGATGCTGCATGTCGGTCCAAGCCGCGTCCTGCTTGGCCTTCGGCGCATTCGTCATCATGAGATCGACCTGCGTCTTGTGATGCCCCGCGTGTGCCAGCAGCGCCGCGTCGAGATCACTTTCCTTCCAGTTCGGATTGGCGCCGGCGAGAAACTTCGCGATCTGCCCGGCGTTCGTCGCAAGTTCGTTGACCGCCTTGTCCTCGGCCGCCGCATTCTTCGCCTTGGCGGAATCGGTCAGCGCCTTGACGCCGGCCCAGTGCCCACCGAGGAGCTTGAACAGGCCGTCGCCGGCGTCCTTGCCGTAGAAGCCGGCGACGGCGTCGGAGATCTGTTTCGCGTTGGCAACCACGGCATCCGTCGCCTTCTTCTCGTTCGCCTTGTTGCCCGCGTGCACGGCCAACGCATAATCGCGGGTGGCGACGATATGGCCGTGCCACAACGAGCGCATCGCCGCGTGCAACTTCGGCGCGGTCGGCGCGGTGGCCGGTGCCGCGGCCGTTGCCGGCGCATTTGTAGTCGTTTGTGCCAGCGCGATTGTCGGACTGACGCCGACACCAAGTCCGATAGCGATGACGCTCGTCATCGCGAGTGCTTTGCCTTTCATGGGGGGACTCCTACAGGTTGGTTGCCCGAACGCCGCATGCGTCCCGGACATGGCTTCGATATGTGCACGAATGCGCGAACTTCAAGCGGTGCGTGCGTCGTCGCAACACCACCGGCACGCGGCGCGATTGCGGTCCTGACCGACGTTGGCTGACGCGTGACACCGTGCGCCGGAACCCTCGTCCCCTGCAGCGGTCAGGTTACGGAGGTCGTTTCCATCGATCACAGGAGGTGCATGCATGACCGTCGACAAACTCGATACTCTCGTCAATTACTTCGCGTCGCCGTGGATCGGCACGCTCGTTGCCATCGTGGTGGCCATCGCCATCTCCCTCGCCGCGTGGCTCGCGGTGCGCGCAACGCTCGTTCGGCTCGCGCACCTCCACGTGATCGCATCCAACGTGCTCGACCACGTGACGCGTCCGATGCTCGCGGTGGTGCCACTGCTGGCAATACAACTCGTGCTTGCCATCGCGCCCGGTGACATCGCGCATCTCTCTTCGGTCACGCACGCGACATCCGTCGCATTCATCGCGGCATTGACATGGCTCGTCGTGCGCGTCGTCGGCGGCGTCGCCGAAGGCGTCGTCCAGCTGCATCCGGCGAATGTGAGCGACAACCTCGAAGCACGACGTGTGCAGACGCAAGCACGGGTTCTGTCGCGCACGCTTATGTTCGTCGTCGGCGTGATCGGTCTCGCGGCGGCGCTGATGACGCTGCCGAACATGCGTCAGATCGGCGCCAGCCTGCTCGCTTCGGCCGGCGTTGCCGGTCTCGTCGCCGGGATCGCCGCACGCCCGGTGCTTGGCAATGTCATCGCCGGCCTGCAGATCGCCCTCACTCAGCCGATCCGCCTCGACGATGTCGTGATCATCGAGGGCGAGTGGGGCCGCATCGAGGAGATCACTTCAGCGTATGTCGTGGTGAAGGTCTGGGATGAGCGACGCCTCGTCGTGCCGCTGCAATGGATCGTCGAGAATCCGTTCCAGAACTGGACGCGCAGCGGCTCCGCGCTGCTGGGTTCGGTCTTCCTCTGGCTCGACTATCGCGTCGAGATCGAACCGCTGCGCGCGGAACTCACGCGCGTGTGTGAAGCCGATCCCGCGTGGGACGGGCGCGTCGCGATCATCCAGGTCGTGGAGACGAGCGAGCGCGCCATGCAGTTGCGCGTGCTCGTGAGCTCGGCCGACGCCCCGCGCGGATGGGACCTGCGCTGTCGCGTGCGCGAGGCGCTCATCGCCTTCGTGCAGCGAACCGACCCCGAGGGCCTGCCACGCCTGCGTGCGGATGTGGCGATGGCGGGGTGATCGGTGCGCGGCTCGGCGTTGTTGGGGAGTCGGCTGGACGCGCGTGAACGATGCGGGTCAGAGGATACAATGCTCGAGGTCGAAGGCAAGAGCGTCGCTCGCGCACCATCGACGAATGGCGTGACGTTGGGATGCTGGAATGGAAACTGCGCTCCTCCGCGATTTATTCCAGGAGTACGAGGTATACGGCTTTCAGGACATCTGGTTCGAGGGTCTGGATCCGCCCGCCGTTACCGCGCTGTTTCGCTACGCTGCGAGCTTTCGGGGTGGGCCGCCCCCGGCCTCGCAGGGGGTCGCGCCCGATGCAGACTCCTGCGAGCCTTCGGCATCCCCGGCACCTGAATTCCCGGATGACTGCATGCTGATTGGCTTCAGATTCCTCGGAGAATCCTTCGACGACGTCTGCGTACGCATCGAAGATGAAGCCGTTGCAGTCGATTTCGACACCGGTCTCGATCGTTGGCACGACAGCAGGATCGAAGCATTCGTTGCCTGGCTGCGACTGCTCTGGGCCTCCTGCCCGGGCGCCACGCTCACGTGGGCGCACGAAGGATGCAATCACTCGCCACACGCCGAATTCTCGCTCCGCCTTCGGGCTGCGCTTCGAGCCGAGGTCGGCCTTGATCCCGGCGCCGCCTGCGGCGATACTGCATTCCCTGCGGGTGAGGACTAGAAATTTTCGGCTCGCTAGTCGCGTCGGCGCGGGGGTGGCCCACGTTTTGACGAATGGAGGGACCGCCGGCCTCCCACCCGCAGACCCCACCTCGTGTCTCGCTCCGCCGGCACCGATACTGCCCGTGCGTCGGCTACGTCATGCGGATGGCGATCGTCGGTGAGGCATCGAAGAAATGGATTGCAATCACTTGGAGTCCCACGTGCACGAGGGTGAACGCCGTGGTGCATATCGCGTCCTGCCGCGCGTCGTGGCGAGCCCGCGGCGCCGCCACAGGGCCCGACGGTGACACCGCGCGCATTCATCAGCAAGTGGCAGGCCGCCGAACTCAAGGAGCGTTCGGCGGCGCAAGAGCATTTTCTCGACCTCTGCCGGATGCTCGGCGAGCCGACGCCGGCCGAGGCGGACCCGAAGGGCGACTGGTACTGCTTCGAGCGTGGAGCTTCCAAGGTCGGCGGCGGTGAAGGCTGGGCCGACGTCTGGATGCGCCAGCGCTTCGGGTGGGAGTACAAGGGCAAGAGGAGGGACCTCGGCGCAGCGCTCGTTCAATTGCAACAGTACGCGCCGGCACTGGAGAATCCACCGCTGCTGATCGTCTCGGATCTCGATCGCATCGAGATTCACACCAACTGGACGAATAGCGTTCCGACGACCTACGAGATTCCTCTCGAGGGGCTGGTCGACCCCACCAACATCCAGCGGCTCAAGTGGGCGTTCTCCGAGCCGGAACGGCTCAAGCCGGGTGTCACGCGCGCGGACGTCACGAAGGATGCTGCTGCACATTTTGCACAGCTCGCGCAGCGGTTTCGCGAACGTGGTCATGATCCGCATCGCGTCGCGCATTTCCTCAATCGGATCATGTTCTGCCTCTTTGCCGAGGACGCGGGCCTGCTCCCGGCGAAGATTCTTTCTCGCGCCCTCGACGCCTCCCGCAAACAGCCGGATGCCGCGGAGCGCCTGCTGCGTGAATTGTTCGGTGCCATGCGGAAAGGCGGCTTCGCAGGCTTCGAGGTGATCGAGTGGTTCAACGGTGGGTTGTTCGACAGCGACGACGCACTGCCGCTGACCGGCGCGGAGATCGAGGAGATTCTCGAGGTCGCGAAGCTCGACTGGGCCGCCATCGAGCCGTCGATTTTCGGCACGCTGTTCGAGCGCGGCCTCGACCCGTCGAAGCGCAGCCAGTTGGGGGCGCACTACACCGATCCCGCCTCGATCATGCGGATCATCAACCCGGTGATCGTCGAGCCGTTGCTTGCCGAGTGGACCACGGCCAGGGACAGGATCACCGCCGCGCTGCGGAAGGCGGACAGCGGCAAGACGCCGGCCACGCAGAAGAAGTACCGTACGGAAGCCGAGCAGGTACTGCAGGCGTACATGAAGCGTCTTGCAGATTTCCGCGTGCTCGACCCGGCATGCGGCTCCGGCAATTTCCTGTACCTTGCCTTGCAGTCCCTGAAGGATATCGAACATCGGGCTGCGCTCGAGGCCGAGCAGCTCGGCCTCCAGCGCGGATTCACCGGCATGAACGTCGGCGTGCAGTGCCTGCGCGGCATCGAGATCAACAGTTACGCCGCCGAACTCGCCCGCGTGACCTGCTGGATCGGCGAGATTCAGTGGATGCTCCGCCACGGCGTGCCACCGTCGAAGAACCCGATCCTGAAGCCATTGGAAACTATCGAGTGCCGCGATGCGATCCTGAACGAGGATGGGACCGAGGCGGTATGGCCGGAGGTCGACGTGATTGTCGGGAACCCGCCGTTCCTCGGAACGAAGAAGCAATGGGGTCAGCTTGGACGGACTTACGTTGACCGTCTGCGCGCCGCCTATGAAGGGCGGGTCCCCGGCTTCGCTGACCTCGTTCTCTATTGGTTCGAGAAGGCCCGCGCGGCAATCGAGATTGGTCGGAGTGCGGCGGCAGGGCTTGTCGCCACAAATAGCATTCGCGGCGGCGCAAACCGGAAGGTTCTCGATCGTATCTGCGCGAGCACGCGCATATTCGAAGCGTGGTCGGACGAAGAATGGATCAATGAAGGGGCGGCCGTTCGCGCACGGGTTCGAGCTCTACCGCGAGATGGCGACAGGCCATGGGCTGGCCAAGCCGATGCTCGACGTCTTCTCGCGGATCAAGCAGCCCCACGAGGCGCTGCCCGCGCACCTGGCCACGCGGATGGCGCTTCGCGCGATCGCCCGTCCCGGACGTCGCGCGGAGGCCGCGAAGATCGCAGTGCGCGAGCTCAAGCTCGACGTCGCCGCCCGCGCCGAGCGGCGGGCGGGGCGGCGGGGCGGCTGACTACAGGTCGCCGAAGTTCGGCTCGCGCTTCTGCAGGAACGCCATGGCGCCCTCGATGAACTCGGGGCCGTCAGCCTGCACGCGCTGGGCGACCGCCTC
>JBDHRR010000168.1:0-5969 GCA_039807685.1 Burkholderiales bacterium | reverse complement strand
ACGCATTGGCCTTGCCCTTGAAGTCCACCTGCCCGTCTTCGTCCAGCCGCTCGCGGTAGTCGGCGACGCAGGTGTCGAGAATGGGGTCGAGCCGGTCGCGGTCCGCGCCACCGAGGTACAGCGCCGCGAATTCGTCCACCTGCGCGGCGGCATAGACCTGGTAGCCATCGAGCGCCGCCTTCAGGTCGTGCAGCTTGTTCGGGTCGGTCTCCTCCGCAAGGATCGTCGTGCGGTAGTAGTCGGCGAACGCCTCCTTGATGGTGTCGACGTCGTTCATGAAGTCGAGCACAAAAACGTCGTGTTTCTTCGGGTGCGCACGGTTGAGCCGCGAGAGTGTCTGCACCGCCTTGATGCCGGACAGGGGCTTGTCCACGTACATCGAGTGCAGCAGCGGCTCGTCGTAGCCGGTCTGGAACTTGTCGGCGCAGATGAGAATCCGGTACGGGTCCTCCTGGATCTTGTCGGCGATCTTGTTCGATGGGAAACCAATGAGCGAGGCCTCGGTCACCTTCGCGCCGCCGTACTCGTGCTCGCCGGAGAAGGCCACGATCGCCCGGAAGCGACTCTTGCGCTCGCCCAGGTAATCGCGGATCGCGTGGAAGTACTGGATCGCGCGCTCGATGCCGCCGGTCACAACCATTGCGCGGGCCTCGCCGCCGATCTTGTTCAGCGCCAGCACCTGCTCGTGAAAGTGGTCCACCATGATCTCGGCCTTGAGCCGAATTGCGTGGTCGTGGCTCTCCACGTACCGGCGCAGCTTCTTCTTCGCCCGCTTGGTGTCGAACTCCGGGTCGCCCTCGACCTTCTTGATGAGCTTGTAGTAGCTGTCGACCGGCGTGTAGTACTTGAGCACGTCCAGGATGAAGCCTTCCTGGATCGCCTGCTTCATCGTGTAGCTGTGGAACGGACGGTGCTTCACCGTGCCGTCGGCTTGGCGGTCGGGTTCGCCGAAGATCTCCAGCGTCTTGTTCTTCGGCGTGGCGGTGAAGGCGAAGTAGCTGGCGTTGGTCAGCAGCTTCTTCGCCTCCATCAGGCGGTTGATCCTGTCCTCCAGCGTCTCGTCGTCGTCCTCGGCTCCTGCCGAAGAGAGCGCCATCGAAACGGCGGCCGACGTTCGCCCCCCCTGGCTCGAATGCGCCTCGTCGATGATGATCGCGAACTTGCGCCCCCGGTGCTCGGCTCCGATCTCGTCGAGAATGAACGGGAACTTCTGCACCGTGGAGATGATGATCTTCTTGCCCTCGGCGATGAACCTGCGCAAGTCGCCCGAGTGCTCGGCGTGTCCGACCGTGGCGCCCACCTGGGCGAATTGCTTGATCGTGTCGCGGATCTGCTGGTCGAGGATGCGCCGGTCGGTGACGACGATGATCGAGTCGAACACCGTCGACTCGTCCTTCGCGAGCCCGATGAGCTGGTGCGCGAGCCAGGCGATCGAATTCGACTTGCCGCTGCCCGCCGAGTGCTGGATCAGGTACCTCCGCCCCGCGCCTTGCGCCCGTGCGTCGGCGAGCAGCCGGCGCACCACGTCGAGCTGGTGATGGCGCGGCCAGATCTGCACGGGTTTCGACCGGCCGGTCCTGGGATCCCTGATCTCGACGACCTGCGCATAGTTCTCGAGGATATCCGTCAGGCCCGCACGGGTGAGGACGCGCTTCCACAGGTAGTCGGTCTTCAGCCCGTTCGGGTTGGGCGGGTTGCCCGCGCCGTCGTTCCAGCCCAGGTTGAACGGCAGGAACCACGAGCCCTTGCCCTTGAGGTGCGTGCAGAAGCGTACCTCGTGCTCGTCCAGCGCGAAGTGCGCCACGCAGCGCCCGAATTCGAAGAGCTTCTCGCGCGGGTCGCGGTCGCGCTGGTATTGCTGGACCGCGTCCTCGACCGTCTGCTTGGTCAGGCTGTTCTTGAGCTCGAAGGTGACGACCGGCAGGCCGTTGATGAACAGCCCCAGGTCGAGCGCGCGCTGCGTCTCGTCGCGGCTGTAGCGCAGCTGCCGCGTCACGCTGAAGCGGTTGGCGGCATGGAGATCGGCCGCCTTCGCGTTGCCCGGCGAAGGCGTGCCGTAGAAGAGATCGATGTGATGCGGCCCATGCTTGAGCCCGTGGCGCAGCACATCGATGGTGCCGCGCTTGCTTACTTCGCCCTGCAGCCGCGCCAGGAACTTGCGCCGCGTCGGCCCGTCCGTGCCGAGGTCGAGCGCCCCGCACACCTCCGGCTGCGTCGCCTGCAGGAACGCCGCCAGCTGCGGCAGATCCACGCAGTACTCGCGGTCGTAGTCCTCCGGCGCGCCGCAGGTCCAGCCCGCGGCGTAGGTCGCCGGCCGCATCTGCGCCGTGTTGGCAGGCGCGCCGGAATCGCAGGGCGCGCCGGTCAGCGCCGTGCAGATCAGGCGTTCGAGGCCGCGCTCGGAGGTGTCGGTGGTCATCGACCGCGCTCCCGGATCGGGTCTTTGCTTGATCCTTTGCTAAAACCTTTGCTAGACGACGGAATCGGGCCGACTTCTAGCAAAGCCGTAAGCGCCTGTTCACGAATGACTTTCTCAGCGCCAAAGCGGCCGTCGCCTGCGTTTCCACCCGAAAGTCTTTGCCAAGTCATCGCGCGTTCTCGGTCGGGGTCGGCGCGACGGTGACCCACTGAGGCTTCGACCGACCGCCGCGATTGTCGATCAGGCCGGATCGGCGCAGCTCCTGCAGCAGGTTGTGGACTTTGCGGAGTTTCTGCTCGTGCGAGAGGCGGTCAGGGAGCTTGGTAAGCAGGAGCTGATCCATGTCCTTCCGATCGACCGGCTGATGTTCGTGCACCAAAGCCAGAATGAGATCGAGGTAGTACCGCTTGTCGAAGCCGCGCTCGCGGATGTGGCGGCCCGCCTCGCCGGCGGCCCGCGCCACAGCACTCGCCACGATCAGGTTCGGATAGCGGCCCTCCACCAGACCTGCGGATTTCAGGCGCTGGTGCTCGTCACGATCGATTCGCTGCCCCTTCTGCACCCGATCGAGCAGGATCACCTGGCCAAGGTCGAGGTCGGTTCGCTCCATCAGCAGACGCGTGTAGCGCTCGTCTAGGATCCGGCCGCTAAGACTCACCGCCACCTGACCGGGCGCGCTCAAGTCGTAGTCCGGCAGCGGGAACCAGCGCCGCCGCTGCGTCTCGAACATGCGCTTGATGCCACCGCCCTGGGTGTCGATCAGGTTCAACTCGACCATCGCATCGGCGAGGAACGGGTTGCGGTAGAGGGCCTGCGGCGCGTCCTGGCGAATCACCGTCTCGACGTCGCCGGGTAGAAAGTCGCCGATATTCGTGACCAGTACCCGGTCGGGGAATTCGACCGCGACGATGCGACCGTAGCGGCGATAGTCCTGATGCGCGATGGCGTTGTGCAGCGCCTCCCGGATCACCCAGGGGTCGTACTGCGCGATCTCTAGCGGAAACAGCGTCCCGCTGGGGAGCGCGCGCACGATGAGATTGCGGATGCGCTTGAGCAGCCGATCGCCGACGAGCAGGAACGGTGGCCCGAAGTGCTCGTAGTCGAGCTCGCGATTATTCGCATCCTTGAGTATCCATGAGATCTTGGCCACTGCCGGCGACAGCAGGGCCACCGACTCGGGGCGCCCGAGCAGAAGCAGCGCCGTGTTCGTCACCGCTCCCTGCTTCAGGACGCGGGCCTTGTTCAGGAAGGTAGCGTCATCCCACCCAGTGATAGACGCCGCCTGACCTGGATGTTTTACAGCGAACTGTTCGCGGGCCTTGGCTACGGCGTACGGGTCCAGGTCCGCCAGCGATGCCGTCGCGGATACCTCTGCGGACCAGTCGCTGCCCCGCGTCCAGAGCGCGCGGGCCTTCTCCGTGTGCTTGCCGAGTTCGGTCTTGCTGGTGCCGACGCGAATGTAGGGCGTGCCGTAGAAGCCGACCGGTTCGCCGTTCGCAGGGCCGATCTCGAACAGCACGACGCGGCCGTCCCGATGCGCGATGACGTGCGGCTCGAAGCCGGTATTCGGCCGGAGACCCGCGGCTAGCCATGGCAGCAGGTCCTGATTGCCCTTGCCCTTCGTCGCGTACGGATCGAAGTCCGTGCCGACCACATCGTGCGTGGCATTGTCGATCCCGAACACCAGATAGCCGCGCGGCTGACCGGACAAACAGGCCGCGTTCGCGAGGGCGGACAGGTATTCGCCGAGCTGCTGGGACTCGTACCGGTTGCGCTTGAATTCGAGCCATTCCGTCTCGGTCGGCAGCGCGCGTAGCCGATCGATCAGCACGATGCGTTCGCGCTCGGTCACGCCTCGGCCTCCTCTGGTGTAGCGCCCGGATCGGTAGCCGAGGTGTCGGTGGTCATGTTCAGTCCCCGCCCACCAGCAGATGCATCACGATGCGCACCAGCATGCCCTTCTCCGCAGGCCTGCTCTCGGCGATCATCAGCGTCAGCGCCACCAGCGTGCTGTTGGACACGCGCGGCGTGCCCGCTTCGGTCAGCAGAGCGCCGTTTCGTTCGAGGTACCACAGGAACAGGATGGCAGCGATCCGCTTGTTGCCGTCGACGAACGCATGGTTCTTGACCACGAAGTCCAGCAGATGCGCGGCCTTTTCCTCCAGGCCCAGGTAGAGCTCCTCGCCGCCGAAGGTCTGCACGATCGCGCCCAGGGCGCTTTCCAACCCCCCGGTCCTTCTCGACGCCGAACACCGCCGAGCTGCCGAAGCGCACGCGTAACTGCGCGACGATGCGCCGGGCGTCAACGGGTTGCAGCGAGTAGCGTGCCGGGCCGCTCGGCTTCGGCTTGTCCGCGCGCCGATGGTCATAGTCGTCCAGCAGCCCGAGCGCGCGGGTGTAGTCGCCGACGATGGCGAGCAACGCCTGCGCTTCGTCCCCGGCGAGAGCGTGGCGCTGCGCGGTGTCGGCGACGAGCCGCACCGCCTGCCGAAGATCGCGCAGACGCGCGGCATTGACCGAGTAGCCTTGAACGAGGTGGTCACGCAGCACTCCGGTGGCCCACTGGCGAAAGCGCGTGGCCCGCACGGAGTCGACCCGGTAGCCAACGGAAATGACGACGTCGAGGTTGTAACAGTCCACCAGATACACCTTGCCGTAGGCCGCAGTAGTTGCATTTTTTGCAACAACTGAATCCCGGTCCAGCTCCTTCGAATCGAAGATGTTCTTTAGGTGGCGGGAGATGACGGACTTGTCGCGGCCGAAAACGTCGCCCAACTGCTGCAGGCTGGGCCATACCGTTTCCCTTTCCAGCCGGACGTTGACGCGTGGCGAGCCGTCGGCCGCCTGATACACCGCGATTTCCCCACTTGGGACCGGGCCGGTTTGGGTCATGGTTCGGCCTCCTCCGACCGGCAGCCGGCACGCCGCAGCGCGACGTGCGCCAATGCTTGCACCGCGTCGTCGAGCTCAACCCAGGTCATCGTCCGAGCCCAGCACGAAGAGGCGCGGCTGACCGGCGATGCGCGCCGCGAACCCGGCCTGCTTCTGCTTGCGCCGCCATTCGGGGAGCGTCATCAGGCTGGGGCTGACGGTCCGCGCGAGCGCGGATTCGACCGGCTGCAGCGCGGCAAAGAGCTCCGCGTAGTCGAGGTCGTCCGCGACGACCATCAGATCGATGTCGCTCGCGGCGCGATCGGTGCCCTTGGCGACCGAGCCGTAGATGAAGGCGGCGCGGATGCGCCCGGCGAGCGGCGCCAGCGCCGCTCGCAGCGGGCCGAGCAGCCCGGAGGTCTTGAGGATCAGGCCGTGCAGCTCATCGAAGACTGGACCCGCCCGGTTGGCCTGGTAGTACTTCTGGTTGCCGACGCGCTCGACCGACACCAATCCCGCATCGGCGAGGCGCGTCAGCACCCGATGGACCGCGCCGGTCCCCGAGTCCGCGAGCCGGATCAGCTCCCCGCTCTGGAAGCGCCGATCGGGCTGGCCGAAGAGAAGTCCCAGCACCACCTGCTGGACGGGCGTGAACAAGGCGCCGGCCAGGCCACCCGTC
>JBDHRR010000037.1:0-28782 GCA_039807685.1 Burkholderiales bacterium | reverse complement strand
GCGGTGATCGCCACGAAGAGGCAGAACCAGCCGAGTCCGCGGCCGTCGGCGTTGTTGTACCGATTGATCGCCACCCACAGATATGTGAAGGTGAAGAGGAGCGTCAAGGTGGCTCCCTTCACGGCGGCGAGGTCGGCGCCGGGCCCGAATGCCCAGTACAGCGAGACCAGCAAGGTGACGCCGCCGACGAAGATGTCGATCACGGCAATCTCGTTGTCGCTGATCTGTCCGAGCAGCCACAGGCCGTTCAGGCAAAGCACGGCGCCGACGTAGAACAAGGCCATTCCCAGCAGCATTTGCGTTCTCCCCAGTCAGCTATCGAGTCCACCCCGAGTCGTCCCGACCCGCGGTACGGGTCGGGACCTGCTTCGGGTACTCCCAGGCTTGCGGTACCTCGCGTTGCTGCGTCAGTTCGCCGACCGCGGGACGGCGAGGCCCTGCTTCACCTGATGCGGCTTCCCCGCCTTCGACGGGCGTACGTCGAACTGGAAGATCTCCGTGGGGATGTAGATCGTTGAGCACGCGTTCGGGATATCGACCACCCCCGACAGACGCCCTTCCACCGGAGCGGTACCCAGGATCATGTACGCCTGGACGTCGCTGTACCCGAATTTCATCAGGTAGTCGATGGCATGGTGACAGGCGTTCGCGTAGGCGAGCCAGGAGTCGAGGTAGTGCTGCTTGCCCTTCCCGTCGACCGAAACACCCGAGAACGCGAGCCATTCGGAATACTGTGGGTCGCGACGGCCGGGGATGAACATCGCGTTCTCCTTGAGGCCATAGATCGACATGCCGTTCTTGATGAGGTCGACGTGCAGATCCATGTAGCCGCCCATCTCGATGGCACCGCAGAAGGTGATTTCGCCGTCGCCCTGGGAGAAATGCAGGTCGCCGAACGAGAGCTTCGCCCCGGGCACGAAGACCGGATAGAAGACGCGGCTGCCCGCGGTCAGGTTCTTGATGTCCTGGTTGCCGCCATTCTCGCGCGGCGGCGCCGTGCGCGCCGCTTCGCGGGCGACGCGATCGAAGTCGGCACCTTTCAGCGAGCCCAGGATGGCGCTGTCCGGCAGCGGCGGCAGCGCCAGCGGCGGAACACGGTGCGGATCGGTGGCGATCAGGTCGGTTTCGCGTTTGGTCCACTTCGCAAGGAGATCGTGCGACGGTGCGGTCCCCATCAATCCAGGGTGATGGATGCCGACGTACGCGACTTCCGGAACGTGGCGCGACGTCGCAACGTCGCCCCGGAAGTCCCAGATCACCTTGTACGCATCGGGAAAGCGCTCGGTGAGGAAGCTGCCGCCGTTCTTCGATGCGAACACGCCGCTGTAACCCCAGCCCATGCCGGCGAACGGCCCCGAGTCCTCGTCATGACAAGCGTCGATGTCGAGGATGTCGACGATCAGCAGGTCGCCGGGCTCCGCACCCTCGACGTGGAACGGCCCGGAGAGGACGTGCACGCCGGGGAGCGGGCAATGACGCATGTCTTCGGCGGAATCGTCGTTCTTGATGGCGCCATCGAACCATTCGCGGCAATCCGCGCGGAACACCTCGCCCGGCTTGATGTGAACGGCCGCTGGGATGTCCGGGTGCCACCGATTGTGTCCAACCAGCTTCTGGTTGGTGAACTTCTTGGTGTTGTCCAATGGGAACAGGTTCTTGGGCATGGCGAATCCTCTCGTTCGTTGACTGCTGCCGTTGATGAACATCCGACACTCGACACTCTTACGCGCCGATCACCGATACCGCCTCCTTTCGCGAATGCATGTGCCGGTCGTGTGGACCGTGGGGCCACCTGTCAATCCAGTTCCAGCGCGGCACGGACCTCCGGCGGTGTTCAGGGCCGTGGCAAACGCGCCAGGGCTGGCGTCATCCGGGCCATGCGCGGGCGCCCGCGTGCGCCGTTGGACGGTATCGAGGTGACCACCGGCGGCTCGTAACGGCTCTTCTCTGCGCCTTCGATCGCCATCGACCACGCGCTGCGCGCACCACAGCGCAGCATCGGCGCCGAGATGACGCGCTGCGCCGTGCTGCCGCAGGCAG
The DNA here is from genome assembly GCA_039807685.1 of Burkholderiales bacterium. Taxonomy (GTDB): domain Bacteria; phylum Pseudomonadota; class Gammaproteobacteria; order Burkholderiales; family Casimicrobiaceae; genus VBCG01. The sequence goes on along the minus strand of JBDHRR010000037.1, from coordinate 26,742 downwards.
GGCACGCAGCCGACTCCGGGGCCGTCCCCAGTGGCAGCGATTGGTCGAAGACGCCGTGTTCGTCGCACCGGTATTCGTAAGTGGCCACCGCGTTCCTCCTTCGTGACGTGTACCGCCGCGCCCGTGGCGGAGCGGATGGGTCGATCTTAGGGACGCGAGCCGGTGCGCGAATCCCCTGCGGCGGGGATTGCATTTCATCCGGAAAGATGAGCCGCGCCTCATCCGATCGGATGAGGGAGGCGATCGCGGCCGACAGCCCTGCCGCTAGTCGAGGCAGATCCTGGCGTGCAGGTGCACGAGTTCCATCTGCCCGTGCGTGCTGGTTTTCTGGAAGATCTGCTTGAGGTGACTGCGCACCGTGTTCTCGGATACGTGCAACTGGCGTGCGGCATCGGCGAGCGAATTGCCGTTGACGATCAGCGCGCTCACGCGAGCCTGCGCCGGGCTGAGCCCGAAATGCTTGACGAAGGAGCAGGCGTGGCCCTCGTGCCCGTGTCCGGGGCTGCGCGCGGCGACCAGAACCACGGGCGCCACTTCGCCGGTCGACGCCTGGAACACCGCACCGGCGCCGTGGATCGACACCACCGCCGGGTGCGGAAGTCCCGGCGCCGACAGCGTCACCGCGACGGTCCTGTCGTCACCATCTGCCGACGCCGCGGCTACGCTGCGAATCGCCCCGGACAGCGCTGCGCGATCCACCTGCGTCGCGGCGGCAATGTGCCCATCGTCGATGCAAAGACCGCTGCCGAGGAGCGATCGGGCGGTCGCGCTCCGGTTGCGATGGACGAGACGACCGTCGGCGTCGACCAGCAGCGACGGATGCGGGTAACGATCGACGACGTGCTCGAGAGCGCCGGCCAGGTCGCGCGCCTGGCGGAGTTGCCAGCGATTCTCGAGGGCGAGCGAGACGTGGGCGAGGACCGATCGCAGCGTGACCCTCTCCGACTCGCCGAACTCGCTCTGCTCGTCGCTGCGGTGAAGGCCCAGGCAATAGACGAGCGGGCCACGCCTCGCCGCGATTCCCGAGAGATAGTGAAGCAACCGGTGCGGCCGCAGCAGGTCGCGATAGAAGTCGGTCTTGACGAGTTCCCGGTTGCTGATGAGCTCCTCGCCGGCCAGCACCCGGCCGGCGACGTACTCGCTGCTCGACAGGAACCACGGATTGCGCGGCGCATATTCGCCGTACGTCGAGCGGAACTGGGGATTGTGCGGAAACTCGCAGACGATCGATCCCTTGCCCGAGGGGAAATGGTGTCGCGACAGCGTCACGAGCCGGCTGTCGAAACGGTCGCACAGCCGGGCCAGCACGTCGCTCCAGTCGGCATCGGGCGCCGCGCAGGCGTGTATGTCGTACGCGATCGATACGAGATCGCCCTCGCGCCCGTGAGGGGGAGTGTGGTCCGTCATGCTCGCAGCCGCTTTCCTGTCAAGCAAGTCGCGCGGCATGCAGCCCGCGCGCGCCAGACCGTGGACGCGCGAACCGCCGCACCTGGGTGCGTAGTGTTTCCAGTACCCGCGGCAAAGTCAACACTCCCGGCGACTCGGCGGCCCGCGGCCGATCGTCGCGTATCGGTTGTCGGCGGCGCCGCCGGAGCGAATAATCGTCGCACGCCCAACCGGCGCTGCACGCACACGTGAAACGACGGCCCCTGTGATCCGGATCAAACGCGAGTACCAGTCGTGGGTTGCCAACGAAACCCTCGAGGACTATGCACTGCGCTACGCCGCGAAGTCGTACCGGCGCTGGTCGCCGGGAACGCTCGCGAACACCGCGATCGGCGGAATCTCGTTCCTGGCGCTGGAGGCGATCGGGGCCAGCATCACGATCAGCTACGGCTTCCAGAACGCCTTCGCGGCGATCGTCGTCGTTTCGCTGCTGATCTTCCTGGTCGGCATCCCGATCGCGTATTACTCGAGCACCGCGAACGTCGACATCGACCTGCTCACCCGCGGCGCGGGCTTCGGCTACATCGGCTCCACCATCACTTCGCTCGTCTACGCCTCGTTCACCTTCATCTTCTTCGCCCTGGAGGCGGCGATCATGGCGCAGGCGCTGGAGATGAGCATCGGCTTGAACCTGATCCTGGGCTACCTCGTGTCGTCGCTGATCATCATTCCGCTCGCCTTCTACGGCGTGACGCTGATCAACCGGCTGCACCAGATCACACAGCCGGTGTGGGCGATCCTGCTCGTGCTGCCGTTCGTTTTCGTGCTCTACCGGGAGCCGTCCGCGCTGTCCGCGTGGACCTCGTTTGCCGGCGCCGGCGGCGAAAGCCGCTTCGACTGGCTCGCGTTCGGCGCCGCCACGGGAGTGCTGTTCTCGCTGATGGGCCAGATCGGCGAGCAGGTCGATTACCTGCGCTTCCTGCCGGAGCGAACCCGCAGCAACCGGTTCGCGTGGTGGGCCGCGCTGATCTCGGCGGGCCCCGGCTGGATCGTCCTCGGCGGCCTCAAGATCCTCGCCGGGAGCTTCCTCGCCTTTCTCGCGCTCCGCGCAGGTCTGTCGCCCGGCGAGGCGGTCGTCCCGATCCACATGTACATCAAGGGATACGAGTACGTATTCGACGATCGTGCGGTCGTGCTGTTCGTGGCGACGGTGTTCGTCGTCATTTCGCAGGTCAAGATCAATGTCACCAACGCCTACGCCGGGTCGCTCGCGTGGTCGAACTGCTTCGCGCGGCTGACGCACTATCACCCGGGGCGCGTCGTCTGGCTGGTCTTCAACGTGCTGATCGCGCTGGTGCTGATGCTGCTCGGCATCTTCGCCACGCTGGAGGCGGTGCTCAGCGTCTACTCCAGCGTGGTGATCGCCTGGATCGGTGCGCTGGTGGCGGACCTGGTGGTGCTGAAGCCGCTCGGCGTCAGTCCGGCGTACATCGAGTTCAAGCGCGCGCACCTGTACGACGTGAATCCGGTTGGTTGCGGTGCGATGCTGATCGCGTCGCTGTTGTCGATCGGCGCGTATGCCGGCATCTTTGGCGAGGTCCTCCGGGCCTTCTACGCCTTCGTCGCCCTGTTCACGGCGTTCGCCAGCGCCGTGGCGATCGGCTTGCTGACACGCGGCAAGTACTACATCGCGCGCCCTGACGCGCACTACCGACATGCGCCGGCGACGGATCTCGTTCAGTGCTGCATCTGCGAGAAGCGCTACGAACCGCGCGACATGGCGCATTGTTCGTTCTATCAGGGCGCGATCTGCTCGCTGTGCTGCGGGCTGGAGAACCACTGTCACGACATGTGCAAGGGCGTGGCGCAGGCGCAGGCGCAGGCGCGAGCGCCGGCGGCGGCACCCAGCTTCCAGCCGTACTTCAGCCGCCGCCTCGGGCGCTTCCTCGGCCTGTTCGCGATCGCCGCCGCGATGGTCGGCGTGGTATTCCTGCTGTCGTATCGACTCCTGAGCGACGAGGCGACGGCGGCGAATCTCGATCTCGTCAACATACTCGTGCGCATCTACCTGGCCACCCTGGTGCTGGTCGCAGTCGGGGCCTGGTGGATCGTCCTGACGCACGACAGCCGGGAGCTCGCCGAGGAGGAGCTCGTACAGTCGCTGCACCACCTCGAAATGACGCGTGGGCACCTCGTCGAATCGGAGAAGATGGCCTCGCTGGGTGGCCTCGTCGCCGGAGTCGCCCACGAGATCAACACGCCGGTGGGGATCGCGGTCAGCGCGGCATCGTATCTCCAGGATCGGACGCGGGCGGCGCGCGAGAAGCTCGATCGCGGGGGGCTCGCGGAGAGCGAAGTGAGGTCGTATCTCGACGATGCGGCGCACTCGGCGCGGCTGCTCCTGTCCAACGCTCGGCGCGCCGCTACGCTCGTGCACGGCTTCAAGCGGGTCGCCGTCGATCAGACCAGCGACGAGCGGCGGCGCTTCGACCTGAGCGGCTACCTCGACGAAACGTTGCTCAGTCTACAACCCGGATTGAAGGGGACACGGGTGTCGATCCACGCCGAGTGTGCGGCCGGAATCGAAATGGACGGCTATCCCGGATCACTCGCGCAGGTGGTCACCAACCTCGTCCTCAACTCCGTGCAGCATGGCTTCGAGCCCGGGGCCCCGGGGACGATCTGGATCCGCGCGAGGCGTGCCGATGCCGACGAGGTCGTGATCGTCTACGAGGACGACGGTGCGGGCATCGCGGCGGAATTTCGGGACCGGATCTTCGAGCCGTTCTTCACCACGCGGCGGCACGTCGGCGGCAGCGGGCTCGGACTGCACCTCGCCTACAACATCGTGACCGGCCGCCTCGACGGCTCGATTGAATTCCGGCCGCGCGAAGGCGGCGGCGTGGTGTTCGTGATCACGATCCCGCGCGTGGTGCCTACCGCGACCGATCTGGCGGGGGCGCTGCGCACGGTACCCAGGAGGTACGCATGAAAGCACCGCCCATGGCGTCCGTGCCGCACGTGACCGATACCGCGCACCCCGACCGGACCGAGCGCGAGGCGCGGGCACGGTGGATCGTGCTCGTGGTCGACGACGAACCCGAGGTCCACGACATCACGAGGCTCGTGCTCGGCGACATGTCCTTCGCGGGCATCTCCGTGGAGCTGCACAGCGCGTATTCGGCGGCCGAGGCGAAGGCGTTTCTCGAGCGGTTTCCGGACACCGCGTTGATGCTGCTCGACGTGGTCATGGAGACCGACGAGGCGGGACTGCAGCTGGTGACCTACGTCAGGGAGCAGTTGCACAACCCGGACCTGCAGATCGTCCTGCGTACGGGCCAACCCGGGATGGCGCCGGAGCGCGAGGTGATCACCGGTTACGACATCAACGGCTACGCCCTGAAGACCGAGATGGTGGCGCAGAAGCTGCGATCGATCCTGGTGTCGTCGTTGCGCGCCTATCGGCGACTGAAGGAGCTGACACGCCGGAGTTCGGGAGGTCCGCCGGCGGCACCGGGCGTGGCGACGTCATCGCGCCAGCGCGCGTTCGAGGAGGAGTTTGGCGAGGCCGTGGACGCCGGCACGCTGCACCTCCTCGCGCAGGCGCAGGTGCACCTCGTGTCCGGGTCGATCGCCGCTGTCGAGCTGATGCCGCACTGGCGCCGTGGCGACAAGTGGCTCGGCACGGCGCAGCTCGGTGAGGCGATCCGGGACCCGGAGTTGCGCCTGCGCTTCGACGAGTGGCTCATTCGACAGGGTTGCGCGTGGGCCGTTGCCTGGCGGGCGCTCGACCTGCCCCCGTTCCGGGTCTCGCTGCCGGTACTGACCGAGAACATCTGGGACTGCCGGATCCTCACCACGATCGAGCAGCAGGTGACGCAGGCGGCAGCGCCGCGCGGCGTCCTCGACCTCGAGGTGCCGGAGACCGTGATGCTCGGCGAGTACCCGCGGGTCGAGGAGGCGGTCCGGATGATGCATGCCCTCGGGCTTTCGGTGACGCTGGTCGACTTCGGCTCGGGACTGCTCTCGCTGCCGCAACTGCAGCGCCTCCTGCCGAACCAGGTGAAGATTCACCGGTCGTTCGTCCGCCACGTCGTGCGGGACCGCGAGCGGGCCGCCGTCGCGCGCTCGATCATCGCGCTCGCTCAGACGCTTGGCCTGACCGTCATCGCCGACGGCGTGGTCAGCGAGCAGGACCTGCAATTCTTCAAGTGGGAGGGCTGCGACATCGGGCAGGGAGACCTGCTCGCGAAGCCGACCCTGGTGGCGGACGTGGGCGCCGCGCTGCTGTCGGCGCAAGGCGCGCCGCATTGACACTGCGCGCCGCCGATGGCGACCCGCGCTCAGCGCTGCTTGCGCCAGAGGACGTCGGCGCGGCCCTCGGCGCGATTGAGCGAGCGCGCGAGGACGAAGAGGAGGTCGGACAGTCGATTGAGGTAGATGCGTACCGGAGCATTGATCGCTTCGGTGGCGGCGGCGGTCACGACGCTGCGCTCGGCGCGCCGGCACACGGTGCGCGCGACATGGGCGAGCGCCGCCGCCCGCGTGCCCCCCGGCAGGATGAATTCCTTCAGGCGGCCCAAATCGGCGTTGAAGTGTTCGACGGCGTCCTCGAGACGCGTCACGTGCGCGTCGGTCATCGACGTGAGGCCGGGAATCGACAACTCACCACCCAGATCGAAGAGGTCATGCTGGACCGCGGTCAGGCACTCGGCGATCGGCGCCGGGACCGCCTCGGCGAGGATCAATCCGACGTGCGAGTTGAGTTCGTCGACGGCACCGATGGCGGCGATGCGCGGCGAGTCCTTGGCCACGCGCGAACCGTCGCCCAACCCCGTGGTGCCGGCGTCGCCGGTGCGCGTGACGATCTTCGAGAGTCGATTGCCCATGCGCCCTATGATGCCACGGATGGCCGCGCGCTGCACCGATGGCGCCGGCCGGGCGCCGATTTGCTACGATAATCGCGATGGCGCGGGCGGTCCGCTCTCGCGGGGCGCATCGGCGCCACCACGACCCTGAACGACTCCACCGCGCACGATCCTCGCATGAATCCCTACGCGCACGACCTCGATCGCAACGCCGCCAACTACGCACCGCTCACCCCGATCACGTTCCTCGCCCGCACCGCGCAGATCTGGCCGCAGCGCCTCGCGGTGGTGCACGGCGCCCGCCGCTACACGTGGAGCGAAACCTACGCGCGCAGCCGTCGCCTCGGCTCGGCGCTCGCCGCGTGGGGTGTGGGCGAGGGCGACACCGTCGCCGTGATGCTCGCCAATACGCCGGAGATGATCGAGGCGCACTTCGGGGTGCCGATGACCGGCGCCGTGCTCAACACGCTCAATACCCGCCTCGACGTCGAGGCGCTCGCCTTCATGCTCGCGCACGGCGAAGCGACGGTACTCATCAGCGACACCGAGTATGCCCCGATCATCGAGGCGGCACTCGCGCGGCTGCCGCGCAAGCCGCGAGTCATCGACGTCGCCGACAGCGAGGGTCCGGGTGGCGCGCGCCTGGGCGAGATCGAGTACGAGGCATTCCTCGCTACCGGCGACCCTGTTTTTGCCTGGCAGCCGCCGGCCGACGAATGGAACGCGATCTCGCTCAACTATACGTCGGGGACGACCGGCAATCCCAAGGGCGTGGTCTATCACCACCGCGGCGCGTATCTCAATGCGCTCTCCAATATCGTCGACTGGGGCATGCCGCGCCATTCCGTGTACCTGTGGACGCTGCCGCTCTTCCATTGCAACGGCTGGTGCTTCCCGTGGACGATGGCCGCCAACGCGGGCACCAACGTGTGTCTGCGCAAGGTCGAGGCACCAGCGATCTTCGATCTCATCCGCCGCCACCGGGTCACGCACTACTGCGGCGCACCGATCGTGCATGCGCTCCTCATCAACGCCCCGGAGGAGATGAAGCGCGGCATCGAGCACCGCGTCCACGCACTGGTCGCAGCCGCGGCGCCGCCGGCGGCGGTGATCGAGGGCATGGAGCGCATGGGCTTCGACATCACGCACGTCTACGGACTGACTGAAACGTACGGGCCGGCGGCGGTGTGCGCCAAGCAGTCCGAGTGGGATGCTCTCGACATCGGCGCGCGCACCGAGCGCAACGGCCGCCAGGGCGTGCGCTACACCGCGGTCGAGGGCATGACGGTGATGGATCCCGCGACGATGCGCGAAGTCCCGACCGACGGCGAGACGATGGGCGAGATCATGTTCCGCGGCAACATCGTCATGAAGGGCTATCTCAAGAACCCCGAGGCGTCGGCGGAGGCGTTTGCCGGCGGCTGGTTCCGCTCGGGCGACCTCGCGGTGCGCCAGGCCGACGAGTACGTCAAGATCAAGGATCGCAGCAAGGACGTGATCATCAGCGGTGGCGAGAACATCAGCTCGCTCGAAGTCGAGGAGGTGCTCTATCGCCACCCGGCGATCGCCGTTGCCGCCGTGGTCGCGCAGCCCGATCCCAAGTGGGGCGAGACGGCCTGCGCCTTCGTCGAACTGCGGCCCGGCGCGAGCGCCACCGAAGCCGAGATCATTGCGCACTGCCAGGCGCATCTCGCGCGCTTCAAGGCGCCCAAGAAGGTGATCTTCGGCAACGTCCCGCGCACGCCGACCGGAAAGATCCAGAAGTTCGCGCTGCGCGAGCGCGCGAAGTCCGCCTCCGCGATCGAGTGACGGTGCCGGCGCGCGAGGGCGCCATCCGGCGTCAGGCGCGCTCCGCGAGGTGCGCGAGGTCGATCGCGTGCGTGTCCTTCACCCGTTCCATGACGGGATAGGTGTGCGTCGCGCGGATTCCGGGTACCTGCGAGAGCACGTCGCCCAGGAAACTGCGATACGCCGCCATGTCGCGCACGGCGACCTTGACGAGGTAGTCGAAGCCACCCGCCACCATGTGGCATTCCTGCACCTGCGGGATGGCGAGCATTGCCGCACGAAAGGCCGCGAACGCATCCTCCGACGTGCGATCGATGGCGATCTCGATGAACACGATGAGTCCGAGGTCGAGGCGCTCGGGGTCGAGGTCGGCGCGATAGCCGCGGATGATGCCGGCGGCCTCGAGCGCGCGCACGCGCTCGGCGCAGGGCGTCGGCGACAGCCCCACCTCGCGGGCGAGCACGACGTTCGGCAGGCGCCCGTCGCGCTGGAGCGCGGTGAGGATCGCGCGGTCGATGGCGTCGAGCTTTCTCATGTGTGCTCGTCGTCGGCGAGCGAGAGCAGCGATGCGTTGCCACCCGAGGCGGTCGTATTGACGGTGCGCGTACGCTCGACCACGAGCCGCAAGACATCGTAGCGCCCGGCCTTGCCTTCGATGACCGGCACGATCGGTCCGCCGCACTCGGCAAGTGCCACGCGCAAGCGCGTCGCATCCTCGTTCGAGCCGGCGAACAGGACCGCATCGGGCAGCGGATCGAGGCTGTCGACGGCGACGTTGCCGAGCGCGCGCACGAGAGCGGCTTGCGCGTCGCGCTCGGCAGCGGCGGCGGCGATGCACGCCACCCGCCCGCGCGGGCGCAGCGTCCAGGTATTGCTCTCGCCGGTGGGGCCGGCCAGCGCGAGCGGCGAGGGCGGCAACGGCAGCGCCTCGCGCACCAGGCGACGCAGGTACAGCGGTCCGCCGGCCTTGGGGCCGGTCCCCGAGAGGCCCTCGCCACCGAAGGGCTGCACGCCGACCACCGCGCCGATGACGTTGCGATTCACGTAGACGTTGCCGGCGCGGATGCGCTCGCCGATCAACTCGACGGTCTCGTCGATGCGGCTGTGGATGCCGTGCGTCAATCCGTATCCGGGTGCATTCAGGGCGTCGACGAGCGCGGCGAGTTCGCCTTGCCGGTAGCGCACGACATGCAGCACGGGGCCGAATACCTCGTGCGTGACGTCGCGCGGGTCGCCGACCTCGATGAGCGTCGGTGCAACGAAGGTCCCGTGGGCGCACTCGGGCGTCAGCGCCGCCTGGTGCACCGGCGCGCCGCGCGCCCGCCACGCGGCGATGTGGTCCTCGATGCGGGCGCGCGCTTCCTCGTCGATGACGGGCCCGACGTCGGTGTCGAGCCGTCGCGGATCGCCGACGCGCAACTCGGCGAGCGCGCCACGCAGCATCGGCAGGACGTGCGCCGCGATGTCGTCCTGGAGGCAGAGGATGCGCAGCGCCGAGCAGCGCTGACCGGCGCTGTCGAAGGCGGAGGTGACGGCATCGGCGACCACCTGCTCGGGCAGCGCCGAACTGTCGGCGATGAGCGCATTGACGCCACCCGTCTCCGCGATGAGTACCGGGTCGTCGTCGCGCGGGGCGAGCGTGCGTGCGAGGTGGCGAGCAACCTGTGTCGAGCCGGTGAAGAGAATGCCGGCGATGCGCGGGTCGGCGGCGAGCGCCGCGCCGACCGTCTCGCCGGGTCCCGGCAGGAAGGCGAGCGCCGCGCGCGGCACGCCGCAGCGATGGAAATGCGCGATCGCGGCGGCGGCGAGGAGCGGTGTCTGCTCGGCGGGCTTGGCGAGCGCGGGATTGCCGGCGGCCAGGGCTGCGGCGATCTGCCCCACGAAGATCGCGAGCGGGAAGTTCCACGGCGCGATGCAGGCGAGCGGGCCGCGCGCGGTTGTCGTGCACAGTTCGGCGCGCGCCTGCTGTGCATAGTAGCGGCAGAAATCGGCGGCCTCGCGCACCTCGCCGTGGGCATTGGCGAGCGACTTGCCGGCTTCGCGCACGGCGAGGCGGGCAAGCGCCGCCGCATCGGCCTCGAGCGCATCGGCGACGCGCTCGATGAAGGCGGCGCGCGCGTCGGCGCCAAGCACCGACCAGTCGATACCCGTGGTGGTCGCGGCGGCAATCGCGGCCGCAACGTCGGCCGCGCTCGCCTCGTCGACGGTACCCACGAGGTCGCCGCGGTCGGCGGGATTGCGGATCTCGCGCCGCAGGCGCGGCGGCGGCGCCGCCTCGCCGGCGACGATCGGTGCGACGTGCAGCGGAGGGTCGCTGCGGCCGAGGAGCGCCTCGGCGGCGGCGACGACGTTCTCGTCGGAGAGGTCGAGGCCGCGCGAGTTGCGCCGGTCGGGGTACAACGCCACCGGCAGGGGGATGCGCGGATGCGGCCGGCCGCCGGTGGTGCGGGCGTGCGCCACCGGATCGGCGACCAGCTCGGCGATGGGGACCGCCGGATCGACGATGCGGTTCACGAACGACGAGTTGGCGCCGTTCTCGAGGAGACGACGCACGAGATAGGCGAGGAGCGTCTCGTGCGAGCCCACCGGCGCATAGATGCGGCAGGCGCGCGCCAGACCGTCGGTCGCGACCACCTCGTCGTAGATCGATTCGCCCATCCCGTGCAGGCACTGGAATTCGTAGTCGGCGTCGCCGGCCACCGTGTGCAGCGCGGCGATGGTGTACGCGTTGTGGGTGGCGAACTGTGGATACAGGGCATCGGGTGCGGCGAGCATCGCCTTCGCGCAGGCGAGGTACGAGACGTCGGTGTGCACCTTGCGCGTGAACACCGGATAGTCGGCGAGGCCATCGACCTGCGCGCGCTTGATCTCGGTGTCCCAATACGCGCCCTTGACGAGGCGCAGCGTGAAGCGGCGTCGGTGCGCGCGGGCGAGCCCGATGAGCCGGTCGATCACCGGGCGCGCGCGCTTCTGGTAGGCCTGGACCACGAAGCCCAGGCCCGGCCAGTCGGCAAGCGAAGGCTCGGCCGCCAGCCGGGCGAAGACGTCGAGCGAGAGCTCGAGACGGTCTGCCTCCTCGGCATCGATGTTGATGCCGATGCCGTAGCCGCGGGCGAGCTGTGCGAGATGGATCACCTTCGGGACGAGCTCGGCGCGCACTCGCTCGCGTTGCGAGCGCTGGTAGCGTGGATGCAGCGCCGAGAGCTTGATCGAGATGCCATCCTCGGCATCGATGCCGCGACCCTGCGCCTGGGCGCCGATGGCGTGGATCGCGGCCTCGTACGCGGCGAGGTAGCGCTCCGCGTCCCCGGCGGTCAGCGCCGCCTCGCCCAGCATGTCGAAGGAGAAGCGATAGCCGCGGGCCCGCCGCGTGCGGGCGTTGGCGAGCGCCTCGCCGATCGTGCGTCCCAGGACGAATTGCTGGCCCAGCATCCGCATGGCGAGATCGACGCCCTTGCGGATCAGGGGTTCGCCGCCCTTGCGCAGCAGTGAGCCCAGCGCCGCCTCGAGCGTGCCCTCCCGGTGCGAATCGACGAGCCTGCCGGTGACGACGAGACCCCATGCTGCGGCATTGACGAAGAGCGACGGACTGCGCCCGACGTGCGCGCGCCAGTCGCCCTGCGCGAGCTTGTCGCGGATGAGCCGGTCGCGGGTGGCCGCATCGGGGATGCGCAGGAGCGCCTCGGCGAGGCACATGAGCGCGATGCCCTCGCGCGAGTCGAGCGAGAACTCGAGCATCAGCGCGTCGACGCCGCCCGCCTTGTGCCGCGCCGCGCGCACCGTTTCGGCGAGCCGGGTGGCAAGCGCCTGCGCGCCGGCGAGTTGCGTCCGGGTGAGCGCGGCCGCGGGGACGAGCGCTGCGACGGTCGCCGCCTCCGGCGCGCGATGCAAGGTTCGAATGCTGTCTAAGCTCTCATGCATAGTGGTATACGCTATCAAGATTCGCGTGACTAGGCAATATCACTGGTTGATGTCAGTTTCCCGGCATCGAGATTGCCGTGCAGGAGCGTGCTGCCTAGAATGGGAGGTCCTACCCCCGAGGATCGACGACCATGAATGCACCCCTCGACTCTGCTGCCCCGGCACCGTTCGTGCGTAGCGCCACCGCACCGGACGGCATCTGCACGCTGACCCTGGCCCGCGGCGATCGCTTCAATCCGTTGTCGACGGGGATGCTTGCCGCGCTCGACGCTGCCCTCGATGGCGTCACCGCGGATCCGGCGGCGCGCGTGGTGGTGATCGCCGCCGAAGGTCGCGCCTTCTGCGCCGGGCACGACCTCGTCGAGATGCGAGCGCACATCGACGAGGCGTGGCAGCGCGAGCTCTTTGCCGCGTGCACGCGCGTCATGCTGAAGCTGACGCGCATTCCGCAGCCGGTCATCGCCCGCGTCCACGGTGTCGCTGCGGCGGCGGGCTGCCAGCTGGTGTCGATGTGCGACCTCGCCGTGGCCGCCGACAACGTCAAGTTCGGTCTCTCGGGGATCAACGCCGGCATCTTCTGCTCGACGCCGGCGGTGGGGGTGGCGCGCAACGTGGCCCGCAAGCGGGCGCTGGAGATGCTCTTCACCGGGGATCTCATCGACGCACCGACGGCATTGGCGTGGGGCCTCGTGAACCGGGTCGTACCGGCTGCCGACCTCGATGCGACGGTAGCGACCCTCGCGCAGGCCATCGCCCGCAAGAGCCCGGCGGCGGTCGCGCTCGGCAAGCGCGCCTTCTATGCGCAGGTGGAGCAGGGGCTGGAGGGTGCCTACGACACCGCCGGCGCGGCGATGACCTGCAACATGCTGGACACCGATGCCGCGGAAGGGATCGACGCCTTCCTCGGCAAGCGCGCTCCCAACTGGCGGGATCGCTGACTGCCGGGCGCAGCTGCGCCCGCAACTTTGCAGGGGTACTGTGCGTAAATCCACACCGGGCGATCGCCCGGTGTGGTTGCACATTGGAAACTTGCGCACGCATAATTCCGGGCGCACACCGGCGGCATCTCCGCGCGGTCGTCACCCGCGGGGCGGCATGGCTGGCGATACCATTCTCGAAACAAGAGGGCTCACCAAGGAATTCAAGGGTTTCGTCGCCGTTCGCGACGTGAGCCTCGCGATCCATCGCGGGTCGATCCATGCGCTCATCGGCCCCAACGGCGCCGGCAAGACCACCTGCTTCAATCTCCTCACGCACTTCCTCGTCCCCACCCGTGGGCAGATCGTCTTCAACGGCCGGGAGATCACCGGGTCGCGGCCGGCGGCGATCGCCCGCATGGGGCTCGTGCGCTCGTTCCAGATCTCGGCGGTATTCGCGAACCTCACGGTGTTGGAGAACGTCCGCATCGCGCTGCAACGTGCGCGCGGACACTCGTTCGATTTCTGGCGCGCGGCGTCGACGCTGCGCAGCCTCGACGCCCGCGCGCTCGAACTCATCGAGTCGGTGGGCCTGACCGAGTTCGTGACCAGCACGGCGGGGGAGTTGCCCTACGGGCGCAAGCGCGCGCTGGAGATCGCCACCACGCTCGCGCTCGATCCCGAGATGATGCTCCTCGACGAGCCGACGGCCGGGATGGCGCAGGCCGACGTCGAGCGGGTTACCGCGCTCATTCGTCGCGTGGCCGCCAATCGCACGGTCCTCATGGTCGAGCACAACCTCTCGGTGGTCTCCACGCTGTCCGATCGCATCACCGTGCTCGCGCGCGGCGAGATCCTCGCCGAGGGCGATTACGCGAGCGTCTCGCGCAATCCCGACGTCGTCGCCGCGTATCTCGGAGGCGGCGATGGCTGAGGCCGCGGCGACCGCCAACCACCAGCCGTCGCCGGCCGCCGGCGAGGCATTGCTGACGGTGTCCGGGCTGCAGGCGTGGTACGGCGAGTCGCACATCCTGCACGGCGTCGACTTCGAGGTCCGCCGCGGCGAGGTGGTGACGCTGCTCGGCCGCAACGGCGCCGGCAAGACGACCACGCTGCGCGCGATCATGGGCATGGTCCCGCGCCGCGAGGGCTCGGTCGTCTTCGAGGGCGAGGAGACGATCCGGCTCACCAGCAACCGCATCGCGCGGCGCGGGGTCGCCTACTGCCCCGAAGAGCGCGGCATCTTCAGCAGCCTCAATGTCTACGAGAACCTGCTCCTGCCGCCGACGGTGCGGCCCGGCGGATTGGGCGTCGACGCGATCTACGAGCTCTTTCCGAATCTGCGCGAGCGGCGCACGAGCCAGGGAACGAAGCTCTCGGGGGGCGAGCAGCAGATGCTCGCGATCGGGCGTATCCTGCGCACGGGTGCGCGCCTGCTGCTCCTCGACGAGCCCACCGAAGGGCTGGCGCCGGTCATCGTGCAGCAGATCGGCCGCACCATCGCCCACCTCAAGACCGAAGGGTTCACGATCCTTCTCGTCGAGCAGAATTTCCGTTTCGCCGCGACCGTGGCGGATCGGCACTACGTGATCGAGCACGGACGCGTCGCCGACATGATTCCCAACGTCGAACTCGATGCGAAGATGCACAAGCTGCACGAGTATCTCGGCGTGTAGCGGTAGCGCAGTCATCATCTGGAGAAGGAGGAGCACATGAACGCTTGCAAACGTACGCTCATCGGCGCTGCCGTCGCCACCCTGTTTGCCATCGGTGCCGCCCAGGCGCAGACGGGCGGCAAGGAGATCAAGCTGGGCGTGTTGTCCGACATGTCGAGCCTGTACACCGACCTGGCCGGGGCGGGGTCGGTGATCGCCACCAAGATGGCCATCGCCGATTCGGGCATCGAGAAGCGCGGCTACAAGGTGAGCGTGGTCGAGGCCGACCACCAGAACAAGCCCGACGTGGGCTCGGCAATCGCCCGTCGCTGGTACGACGCCGATGGCGTCAATGCGATCGTCGACGTTCCCAATTCAGGCGTTGCGCTGGCGGTGGCGGCGATCACCAAGGAGAAGAACAAGGTCTTCCTCGCCTCGGGCCCCGGCAGCTCGGATCTCACCGGCAAGGCCTGCACGCCGAACACGGTGCACTTCACCTACGACACCTGGATGCTCGCCAACGGCACGGGTACGGCGATCACCAAGGGGGGCGGCACGTCGTGGTTCTTCATCACCGCCGACTACGCGTTCGGACAGGCGCTCGAGCGTGATACCACGGCAGCGGTGGAGAAGGCGGGCGGCAAGTCGCTGGGCGACGTCAAGGTGCCGATCAACACGCAGGACTTCTCGTCGTTCCTGCTGCAGGCGCAGGCGTCGAAGGCCAAGGTCGTGGGGCTCGCCAACGCCGGCGGCGATTTCACCAACTCGGTCAAGCAGGCGGCGGAATTCGGCATCGTGAAGGCCGGCCAGCAGCTCGCGGGCTTGCTGGTGTTCATCACCGACGTGCACGCGCTCGGCCTGCCGACGGCGCAGGGGCTCACCTTCACCACGACGTTCTACTGGGACATGAACGACGGCACGCGTGCCTTCTCCAAGCGCTTTGCCGCGCTGGACAAGGGCATCCATCCGACGATGGTGCACGCTGGCGTCTACGCCGAGGTGCTGCACTACCTGAAGGCAGTGGAAGCGGTCGGCAACGCGACCGACGGGGTGAAGGTCGTCGACAAGATGAAGGCCATGCCGACCGACGATCCGCTCTTCGGCAAGGGTTCGATCCGCGCCGACGGCCGTGGCATCCATCCCGCGTACCTCGTGCAGGTGAAGACGCCGGCCGAATCGAAGGCGCCCTGGGACTACTACAAGATCCGCGCGACGATTCCTGCCGACGAGGCGTTCCGGCCGTTGAAGGACGGCGGCTGCCCGTTCGTCAAGTAGCCGCGTAACGGCACTCGCGACCCCGTTCGCTGCGGACGGGGTCGCGTCTTACTTGCGCGAGCCTCGCTTACATGGAAATCCTCGGCATCCCGACGCAGGCGCTGTTCGGACAGCTCCTCATCGGCCTCATCAACGGCGCGTTCTACGCCATGCTGAGCCTCGGGCTCGCCGTCATCTTCGGCCTCCTCAACATCATCAATTTCACGCACGGCGCGCAGTACATGATGGGCGCGTTCTGCGCGTGGTTCCTGCTCGAGCGCGCCGGCATCGGCTACTGGTGGGCGCTGCTCATCACGCCGATCGCGGTCGGCATCACCGGCGTCGTCATCGAACGCACGATGCTCGCTCGCCTCTACAAGCTCGACCACCTCTACGGCCTGCTCCTCACTTTCGGACTCGCGCTCATCATCCAGGGCGTGTTCACCAACGTCTACGGCAGTTCCGGGCAGCCGTACCGGCTGCCACCGGAATTCGTCGGGGCATACAACCTGGGCTTCATGTTCCTGCCCAAGTACCGCGCCTGGGTCATCGTGCTCTCGCTCGTCGTGTGCTTCGGCACCTGGTTCGTGATCGAGCGCACCAAACTGGGGTCGTACCTGCGCGCCGCCACCGAGAATCCGGCGCTGGTGCAGGCGTTCGGCGTCAACGTGCCGCGCATGATCACGCTGACCTACGGTTTCGGCGTGGGCCTTGCCGCGCTCGCCGGCGTGATGGCGGCGCCGATCTACCAGGTGAGTCCGCAGATGGGCGCCAACCTCATCATCGTCGTCTTCGCGGTGGTCGTCATCGGCGGCATGGGATCGATCATGGGTGCCATCCTGACCGGCTTCGGGCTCGGCGTGCTGGAGGGTCTCACCAAGGTCTTCTATGCGGAAGCCTCGAATACCGTGATCTTCGTGATCATGGTGATCGTGCTGCTCGTCAAGCCGGCGGGCCTCTTCGGCAGGGAGCGCTGACATGGCCGGCACAACGACGTCGGCAGCGGCCGAGGCGGCACCGCAGCGCACGCGCTTCGCGCTCGCCACCGCGATCATGGCCGCGCTGCTGGCGATCGCGCCGTTCGCCGGCATCTATCCCGTGTTCCTGATGAAGGCGCTGTGCTTCGCGCTCTTCGCCTGCGCCTTCAATCTCCTGGTGGGCTTCGGCGGCCTCCTGTCGTTCGGGCATGCGATGTTCCTGGGCACCGCGGGCTACGTCACCGCGCACGCCGCCAAGGTATGGGGTTGGCCGCCGGAAGGGGCGATCGTCGCGGGAACGATCGCCGCGACGCTCCTCGGTTGCGTCACCGGCGCGCTCACGATCCGCCGTCAGGGGATCTACTTCGCGATGATCACGCTGGCGCTCGCGCAGATGATCTTCTTCTTCTACCTGCAGGCGCCGTTCACGCACGGCGAGGACGGCATCCAGCAGGTGCCGCGCGGCAAGCTCTTCGGCTTCATCGACCTCGCCGATACGCGCGCCATGTACTTCACCGTGCTGGTGATCTTCCTCGCCGGGTTCCTCTTCCTCTACCGGGTGGTGAACTCGCCGTTCGGACAGGTGCTGAAGGCGATTCGCGAGAACGAGCCGCGCGCGATCTCGCTGGGCTACGACGCCGACCGCTACAAGCTCGTCGCCTTCATCCTGTCGGCCGCGCTGTCGGGTCTTGCCGGCGCAGTCAAGGCCATCGTCTTCCAACTGGCCTCGCTCACCGATGCGCACTGGACGATGTCCGGCGAGGTGGTACTGATGGTGTTGCTCGGCGGCATGGGCACCATCTTCGGGCCGGTCGTCGGCGCCTTCGTGATCGTCGCCATCGAGAGCTACCTCACCGCGGGGATCGTCATCGGCGACGTCAACTTCGGGCCGGAGTGGGCGATCGTGCTGACCGGACTCATCTTCGTCGTCTGCGTGCTCGCCTTCCGCCGCGGCATCGTCGGCGAACTTGCCGCCTGGTGGGCGCGTCGCAAGGGGTAGCGCTCGCCGGCGATGACCGTTCGACTACCCGATCCCATCCTCCACGTGGAGGGGCTGCGCGTGTCGTTTCCGACGCGCGCGGGCGTGGTCAAGGCGGTCGAGGACGTGTCCTTCACGCTGGGCCGCGGCGAGGTGCTGGCGCTCGTCGGTGAATCCGCGGCGGGCAAATCGATCATCGGCCGCGCCTTGCTCGGGCTCGTCGATCAGCCGGGCGAGGTCGCCGCCGACCGCGTCGTCCTCGACGGTGTGGCGCTGCCAGCACTCACGCCGACGGTGCTGCAGCGTTTGCGCGGCAATCGCATCGCGCTGCTGTCCGGGGACCCGTCCGATGCGCCCGGTACGACAGGTCGCGTGGGCGACCACATGATCGGCGCGATCCGCGCGCACGACGACGTGAGTCGCGACTCGGCGCGTGCCCGAGCCCGTGCCGGCTTGACGAGGGCGGGCATCACCGATCCGGACGGAGTTCTCGCTGCGTATGCGCACCGGCTCTCCCCTGGCCTGCGCCGCCGGGTGGCGCTCGCGATGGCGCTCGTCAACGACCCCGACGTGATCGTTGCCGACGAGCCGACCGCCGCGCTCGATGCCACGGTGGCGGTGCGTCTGCTGCACGAACTGCGCACATTGGTGCGGGAGGCACGGATCGCGCTCCTCTGGAGCACGCGTGATCTGGCGCAGGCGGCGTGGTTCGCCGATCGGGTGTGCGTGCTGTATGCCGGACGCAGCGTCGAGCACGGGACCAGTGAGGAGGTTCTGGTGCACCCGGCACATCCGTACACGCAGGCCTTGCTCGATTCGCTGCCCGCGCACTACGGGCACCGGCAGCGGCTGCGCGTCATTCCCGGCACGATGCCGGCGCGCGCCGACTTGCCGGACGGCTGCAGCTTCCGCGATCGTTGCGCCTTCGCCGACGATGCCTGTCGCGTGGTGCCGCCACTGTCTCGCGTCGGCGAGGGCGGACAGAGCGTGCGCTGCGTGCATCCGCTGCTCTCGCTGTACTGAAGCCGGGACCCGCGTGGCGACCAACGTGCCGGTGTCGAACTCCGATCCGCTCGTCGAATTGCGGGGAGTGTCGAAGCGCAGCGGCGGCCGCCTCGCGTCGGCGTTGCTGCGCATCACCCGCACCGAGGCGGCCCAGGCGGTCGACCACGTCGATCTCGCCGTGGCCGCGGGCGAGGTGGTGGCTCTCGTCGGCGAATCCGCCTCCGGCACGTCTACCGTCGGCCGGCTCATCACGGGCCTGCTCGCGCCGAGCGCCGGTGATCGCTATTTCGCAGGCGAGCGCGTCACCAATCCGCGCTCCGCCGCGGCTCGGCGCGCGCAGCTCGCGCTGCAGATGCTCTTTCCGGCGCCGAGCGCCGCGCTCGATCCGCGGCGGCGCGTCATCGACATCGTCGGCGATGCGGCGGTCGCGCACCGGCTCATCGGGCCTCGCCAGCGCGTCGAGTACGTGGGACTGATGCTGAACCGCGTCGGCTTCGATCCGCTGCTGATGCGCGCGTATCCGCACCAGCTTTCGCCTGGACAGCGGGTGCGGATCGGCATCGCGCGCGCCCTCGCGCTGCGCCCTCGCGTGCTCGTCTGCGACGAGCCGCTGAGCGGCGTCGACGTGTCGGTGCAGGCTGGGCTTCTCAATCTCCTCGTCGACCTGCGCGCAGCGCTCGACCTCACGTATGTCTTCATCAGCCGTGATCTCGATGCCGTGCGGTGGATCGCCGATCGGGTGGTCGTGATGTATTCCGGTCGCGTGATCGAGAGTGCCGCTACCGAAGCGCTCTTCGCGCAACCGAACCATCCCTACACACAAGCCCTCGTTGCGTGCAGCGGACGCGCAGTGCCCCGCAAGCGGATACGGGCGCCGCTTACGGGGGAGGCTCCGTCACCGCTCGCGCCGCCGCGCGGCTGCGCCTTCCATCCGCGCTGTCCGGTTGCCATGCCGCGTTGTCGCGAGGTAACGCCGGCGCTGGTGGAGATCGGGCCACGTCGTCATTCGGCGTGCCATCTCAACGATCGTGATTGAGGGGGCGACGCCCGGCCGACACCCGGTGCGCATCCCTGTCTTGCGCCCGCCCCTTGACCGGCACGAAGTGCCGCGTTAACGTTTGCCGGCTGCCTGGATCACGTCACGCCCCGCACCAGAACGAGGCGCCAGGAGCGGTCGGTCACCGGCCACCATTCGTCACAGGAGGAACCGCATGAAGCTCGTCACCCGCGCCGTCGGCGCGCTCGCCGCCCTTGCCTTTGCCGGAATCGCGCTCGCCGCGTACCCCGAGCGTCCCGTCACGCTGATCGTGCCGTGGGCGGCCGGCGGCGGGACCGACGCCACCGCGCGCATCATCGGCTCGCTGCTCGAGAAGGAACTGGGACAGCCGGTGAACGTCGTCAACCGGACCGGCGGCAGCGGCGTCGTGGGTCACGCGGCGATTGCCGGGGCGCCTCCCGACGGCTACACGATCGGCCTCATCACGGTCGAGATCGGCATGATGCACTGGCAAGGATTGACGGATCTGACCGGCGCCTCGTACACGCCGCTCGGGCTCGTCAACGCCGATCCGTCGGGCGTCCAGGTCGCCGCCGATTCGCCGTACAAGACGATGAACGATCTCCTCGCCGCGATCAAGGCCAATCCGGGCAAACTCAAGGCATCGGGCACCGGGCAGGGCGGAATCTGGCACCTCGCCATCGCCGGCATGCTGCAGAGCCTCAAGATCGATCCGGCAAGCGTGCCGTGGGTTCCGTCCAACGGCGCGGCGCCGGGTCTGCAGGACCTCGTGGCCGGTGGCGTGCAGATCGCTCCGGTGTCGCTGCCCGAAGCGCGCTCGCTCATCGATGCCGGCAAGGTCAAGAGCCTGGCATTGATGTCCGACAAGCCGTCGACGCTGTACCCCAACATCCCGCTGCTCAAGGCCGCGACCGGGAGCGACTGGACGATGGCCGCATGGCGCGGCATGGCGGCGCCGAAGGGGCTTCCCGCCGATGCGCGCGACAAGCTCGTCGCAGCGATCAAGAAGATCGCCGCGAGCAAGGAGTACAACGACTTCATGTCGCAGCGCGGCTTCGGCGTCATCTACCTGCCGCCCGACGAGTTCGCGGCCTTCATGAAGAAGTCCGATGCGGACCTGGGCGCCACGATGAAGGCGGTCGGCATCGTCAAGTAGGACGCGCATGAAGCTCAACGATGCCGTGTGGGGAGCGCTCTTGCTCCTCTTCGGCGCGATCGTCCTCGTACACGTCCAGTCGTTTCCGAAGATCCCGGGCCAGCAGGTCGGCCCGGCGCTCTTCCCTGGCATCGTCGCTGCGGGCCTCGCGGTGTGCGGCGCGCTCCTCGTGCTGAACGGGCTCGCCACGCGCCGTGCGGCCGAACGTGCCGCGAGCGAATGGGTGAGCCTCGCCCCGTGGGTGCGCGATGGCCACTACGTGCTCGCATTCCTGCTCACGATCGGCGTCAACGTCTTCTACATATTCTTCGTCGATCGCCTCGGCTTCATCGTGACCGGTGTCGTTTATCTGGCGGTGCTGTTCTGGGTATTCGGCGTCAATCGCAAGTGGCTGCTGCCGATCGCCATCGTGGTGACGTTCGGCATCCACTACGCGTTCTACAAGCTTCTCAAGGTGCCGCTGCCCTGGGGCATCCTGCAAGGATTCACCTACTGATGGGCGCCTGGGAACAGGCGTTCGCGCTGGTCTTCCAGCCGTACAACATCTTCGTGATGCTGTCGGCTTCGGTCTTCGGGCTCTTCGTCGGGGCCATTCCGGGGCTCACCGCGACGATGGCGACCGCGCTGCTCGTGCCGGTCACTTTCTTCATGCCGCCGATCCCGGCGATCGCGGCGATCGTCACGGCCACCGCGATGGCGATCTTCTCCGGCGACATCCCCGGCTGTCTCATGCGCATGCCGGGAACACCGGCGTCCGCCGCCTACACCGACGAGGCGTACGCGATGACCCGCAAGGGGCAGGCGGAAACGGCGCTCGGGGCGGGCCTCGTGTTCTCCGCGATCGGCGGCCTCTTCGGGACCGCGGTGCTGATCCTCGCTGCACCGTCGCTCGCCGAATTCGCGCTCAACTTCTCGTCGTTCGAGTATTTCTGGCTGGTGCTGCTCGGCCTCACCTGCGCGGTCTTCATGACCTCCGACCGGCCGCTCAAGGGCTTCGTGTCGCTGCTGATCGGCCTCATGATCGCGTCGGTGGGTCTCGACAATCCGGGCGCGTATCCGCGCTTCACCTTCGGCAATACCGAGATGATGGGCGGCATCGGGATGATTCCGCTCATGATCGGGATGTTCGCGGTTTCGGAGATCATCCGCTTCGCCGTCGATACCAATCCGCCACTGCGCATCACCGACAAGCCCTTGGGCAACGTCTTCAAGGGCATGTGGAGCCTCTTCAAGAAATATCCGCTGCAGGTGCTGCGCGGGAGCGTGCTCGGGACGGCGGTAGGGGCGCTGCCGGGCGCCGGTGCCGACATTGCGTCGTGGATGTCCTACGCCGTCAGCAAGAAATTCAGCAAGGAGCCGGAGAAGTTCGGCACCGGGCACGTCGAGGGCATCGTCGAGTCGGGATCGGCGAACAACAGCGCGCTCGCCGGCGCCTGGATACCGGCGCTCGTCTTCGGCATCCCCGGGGACTCGATCACGGCGATCGTGATCGGCGTGCTCTACATGAAGAACATGAACCCCGGCCCGACGCTGTTCACCAACAATCCGCAGAACATCTACGCGGTGTACCTGCTCTTCATCATCGCCAACCTCATCATGATTCCGCTGGGTTGGTGGTGCATCAAGGTGAGCAAGCAGATCCTCAAGGTGCCGCGCAACGTCCTGATGCCGGTCATCATGCTCTTCTGCGTGGTGGGCTCGTTCGCCATCAACAACACCGCGTTCGACGTGACCGTCATGCTGGTCGCCGGGGTGTGTGCGTACATCTTCGAGGAGAACGGCTTCCCGGTGGCGCCGGCGATCCTGGGCGTCGTGCTCGGCGGCATGCTCGAGGAGAACCTCGTCTCGTCGGTCATCAAGGCCGACGGCAGCGTGGCCGCATTCTTCACGCGCCCCGTCGCCGGAACGCTCGCCGCGCTCACGCTCGCGGTGTGGTTCCTGCCGCTGCTCATGCGGCGGCTGCGGCGGCTGGCGGGAGTGCAGGTGGCTTGATCCGCCGCGCCGGCCCCGCCGTCGAGCGCGGCGGCGTGGGTCGGGCGCCTTACCACGCTCGACGCGGGCTTCCAGCGTCAGTGCTACCGAGGACGCTTTGGCCGTCCGCGCGATGGATGGTCGCTTACCTGCACCGACACCGGCGCATACCGGGCGTCGGCCTCGTTCACCTCGAGCGTGAAGGGGCTTCGTACCGTGACGTTCGCGTACGTCGCGCCGTCCTGGAAATCTTCGCTCAGGAGCAGGGCGCAGCCTTGTGCCTCCGCGGCGGCGACGACAAGCCCGTCCCACCAGGCGAGCCGGTGCCGTAGCGTGAGTTCACGGCCGCGGGCGAGCAGCGTGGCGTCGACAACGCACGGTCGCCAGGAGAGCAGTGCCTTCACGTCGTCCCAGGCATCGCTTTCCGCGAGTCCCGGGACGAGCTTGCGGGTCACGGTGACGTAGTACTCCGACAGGACTTGCACGCTGGTGCGTCCCGTCCGTGAACGCCAGAGATGTTCGATCCACGCCGCCGCGCGCGGCTGCTTGGCGCGCTCCGAGGCATCGCGCGCATACACGAAGACGTTGGTATCAACGAAGATCGGCGCGCGCATGCAGCGCCTCGCGCGACGCGTAGCGCGCTCCCCGGCCCTTGAGCTTCACCGGCGCGCGCGCGAGAAAGCGTTGCATCGCCTGGTCGTACTCGAGGTGCTCGCGCATGTGCTGCTCGAGGAGCTCGCCCACCATGCGTGACACGCTCTTGTCCTGACGCGCGGCATGCACTCGCGCCCACGCAGCGGTTTCCTCGCTCAGCGTGATGGTGACGTTCTTCACGGCAGTCCCGTCAAAAAGACACGGGTCCAGTGTAGCACGGGATCCGTGTCGGCGGTAGCGAGGGCCCGCCATCCAAGGTACGGCGGGTGCGTGCCGCACGCCATCCGTGCCGCCACGCACGCCATGCAATCGTGTCCGGCGCGACTGCGTCCGTCGCAGGCCGACCGCGTGGCCACGCGCGTAACGCAGCCGTCGCGTCCAACGGGTGTAACGTGACCGCCGTGTCGTGGCGGTGCCGCCACTCCAGGAAGAAGAAGATGAGCGTAGGGCTCCGTGCGGTGCGGTGGGGTTGGCGTGGCTGGTGCGTGCTCGGACTCGTCGCCGGGCTTGCCGGATGCGGCGGCGGAGGAGGCGGCGGCACGCAACTCGACGGCACCGTGCGCAGCGGTAACGCGGGACTCGCGAACTACACGGTATCGCTCTATGCGAACTTCGTCGATCGCGCGGACGGCTGGCAACGCCTAGCGACGAGCACGACCGACAGCAATGGCGACTTCCGGCTCTTCTACGACCCGCCCGCGGAGCGCGCGGTGCTGGTCGTCGAGGCCGAGCGGGGGCCGGCGATGCTCGCGAGCGTGATCGGCACCGGCGACGACCGACCGGCGCGTGTCGTCGTCAACGAGCGCACGACAGTTGCCACCGGCAACGCCTTCGCGCAGTTCGTGAAGGGGCGCAGCGTGACGGGCAATTCCGTCGGCATGATCAACGCCGTGCGCATGGCGCAGAACCTCGCCGATCCGGCCACCGGCAACGCGGGAGTGGTCGTCTCGCGGACGCCGAACGGCAGCGAGACGACGACCTACGCCACGTTCAACTCGCTTGCCAATGCGGTCGCGGCGTGCGTCGCGGGTGACGGCGCGTGCGTCGCGTTGCTGGACGCGGGCCGTCCGCCCGGAGGTGCGGCGCCCGACAATATCCTGCAGGCGCTGGCGAACATCGTGAAGCATCCGTCGTTTCCGACGAGTGGGCCGGACCCCATCTTCGAGCTCGCGCGCATCGATCCACTCTACCAGCCGGCACTGGCCGCGCGTCCGACGAGTTGGCTCATCTTCCTCAAGATCACCGGCGGCTTCTACAGCCAGCAGGACAGCAGCAACCTCATGGACGGGCCGGGCAACTTCGCCATCGACGAGGCGGGCTACGTCTACGTCGACACCAACTACATGCCGCAGCCGATCGGCACCTACGCTTGCGCCAGCAATCGCGCCGTCAAGCTGACGCCGTGGGGCGAGAACGCGCCGAACTCGCCGTTCCTGGGTGGCGGTCTCAGCGGGCAGGGTTTCGGTGTCGCCTTCGATCCCTCCAATCGCCTGTGGATCGGCAACTTCGGCTTCCAGGATCCGCCCTGCGAGTTCACGCCGCAGGCGGCGACCAAGAACAGCGTATCGGCATTCACGCGCGACGGAACGGCGCTGAGCGGGCCGCAGGGCTACACGCAGGGCAACATCTCGTGGCCGCAGGGGATCGTATCGGATCGTCAGGGCAACGTGTGGATCGCGAGCTGCGGCAACGACAGCGTGACGCTTTATCCGCAGGGCGATCCTGCGCAGGCGAGGAACATCGCGCTCGGGCCGCCGCCGCCGGCGGGCCAGCCTGCCTTGAAGCCGTTCGGCACGGTCGTCGATGCGCAGGGCAACCTGTGGGTGACGGCGAACAAGGCCAACGCGATGTACGTGCTGGCGCCGTCGGGTGCGATCCTCGACGTGCTGCCCGGCACCTATCAGGGCAGGAACGTCATCAGCAAGCCGATCGGCAATGCGATCGACAGCCGGGGCAACGTGTGGGTCGCGAACTCGGACTGGCTCGACTCGCCCTGTCCGACGCGCAACGATCTCGGCAATGCGGCGCACCCGTCGGTGACGATGTACCGCGCGAGCGATCGCACGCCGCAGCCGGGCTCGCCGTTCAACGGCGGCGGCATTACGCTGCCCTGGGGCGTGACGGTCGACGGCGACGATACCGTGTGGGTTCTCAACTTCGGCGCCACGCCGCCCGGGCCGCACAACGATCCGTCGCTCGTCACGGGGTTGAGCCGCCTGTGCGGCGCCGACACGTCGAAGTGCGCGCCGGGCATGCAGACCGGCGATCCGATCTCGCCGCCCACGGGCTACCAGAGCGATGCATTGCAGCGGATGACCGCCGGTGCGGTCGATCCGTCGGGCAACCTGTGGGTCACGAACAACTGGAAGATCGACGTCGACCCCTTCCAGAACCCCGGCGGCAACGCCGTGGTGATCGTGGTCGGCGCGGCGGCGCCGCTGAAGACGCCGGTCATCGGACCACCCGTCCCGCTGCGCTGAGCGTTGCCGCCGTGGTGTACGCGACGATCGCTGCGCCGGAACACCCGCGCGTCGCAGGCTCTAGAATGCACGCGTGACCCCACCTCCCGCACGGACGCCATGACCAATCCCTCGACCTCCGCCGCTGCCGCTGCGCATCGCGCACCCCCCTTCCGCGCCGACCACGTCGGCAGCTTCCTGCGCCCGCGGGCGCTGCTCGATGCGCGCGACCAGTTCGCCAAGGGTGCAATCGACGCTGGCGCCTTGCGTAAGGTCGAGGACGCGGCGATTCGCGACATCGTGAAGTTCCAGGAGGATCTGGGCCTGCGCGGCATCACCGATGGCGAATTTCGCCGCACCTATTTTCACGTCGACTTCCTCACGCAACTGGAGGGCGTCGAGACCAAGGGCGGGATCGCGATCAGCTTTCACAGCAATGCGGGCAACGTCGATTTCGCGCCGCCGGTGATGCAGGTGACGCGCAAGGTTCGGCACGCGAAGCCGATCCAGCGCCGCGACTTCGAGTTCCTGAAGGCGCAGACGCAGCGCACGCCGAAGGTCACGATTCCGTCGCCGACGATGCTCCACTTCCGCGGCGGCCGCGGCGCGATCAGCCAGGACGCGTATCCGGCGATGGACGATTTCTTCGAGGACATCGCGCAGGCGTACCGCGACGAGATCGCCGACCTTGCGGCGGCCGGCTGCACCTACCTGCAACTCGACGACACCAATCT
>JBDHRR010000036.1:0-28865 GCA_039807685.1 Burkholderiales bacterium | reverse complement strand
GACGGTCAACCGCCTGCTCGACATGGGCGTCGACGACTATCTCCTCACCTCGACGGTGATCGGCATCCTCGCCCAGCGGCTGGTACGCAAGCTCTGCCCGCACTGCAAGGAGCCGTATACGGCGCTGCCCGAGGTCGTCGAGCAACTGGGTCTCGCGCGCCTGGCCGGCGGCACGGCCGTGACGCTGCACCACGCGAAAGGCTGCGCGCAGTGCGGCAATACGGGTTACATGGGGCGCCTGTGCATTCTCGAGATGCTGCCGATGTCGGATCCGTTGCGAGCGCTGGTGATGAAGCACGCGACGTCGGGCGAATTGAAGGTGCAGGCGCAGCGCGACGGCATGGTCTCGATGTACGAGGACGGCATGCGCAAGGCGCTCGCGGGGGATACGACGTTCGAGGAAGTGCTGCGCGTGACGCGCGAGGCGTGAGCGGCGTGCGGGAAACCTGTTCACAAAGAGACGCCGAGGCGCAGAGAAGAGCACGAGTTTCCTCGGTGTCTCTGCGTCTCCTGTGAAAACCTTGCGCGACATGCCGAAAGCCCGTTTACAAAGAGACGCCGAGGCGCAGAGAAGAGCACGAGTTTCCTCGGTGTCTCTGCGTCTCCTGTGAAAGGCAGCTGATGCCGCTCTACCGCTACCGCGCAGTGAGTGCCGCGGGCGAAGTCGCCGTCGGTGAACTCGACGCGGCGAACGAAGGCGAGATCGTCGATCGCCTGCGCGACCAGGGGCTGATGCCGATGCAGATCGCGCACGCCACCGGGGCGGCGAGTGTCGCGTCGGCGACGCTGGCGAGGCCCGGCGCGCGGCGGCGGCGTCTCTTCGAGTCGACGACCGTCAGCCGCGACCAGCTCCTCGCGCTGACACGCGAACTCGCGACGCTGTTGCAGGCGGGATTGCCGCTCGACCGTGCGCTCGAGATCCTGATCGGCCTCGCCCCCACGCCGCCGGTCGCGGTCCTGCTGCAGGGGATTCGCGACGACGTGCGCGGCGGCAAGGCGCTGTCGCAGGCGCTCGATGCGCGTCGCGAAGTGTTCTCGCGCTTCTACGTCAATATCGTGCGGGCGGGGGAGGCCGGCGGCGCGCTCGGCGTCGTGCTGCAGCGGCTGTCGGACACGATGGAACGCAACAAGGAGCTGCGCGAGTCGGTCAAATCGGCGCTCATCTATCCGTCGCTTCTCGTGCTGGTGGCGGTGGTCTCGGTGGCGGTCCTGCTGGTCTGGGTGGTGCCGCAGTTCGAGTCCACCTTCGCGCAGGCGGGCAAGGCGCTGCCGTTGCCGACCCTCGTGGTCGTCACGCTCGGCAAGTTCATGCGGCACTGGTGGTGGGCGGTGGTGGGATGCGTGCTGCTGGTCGCGCTGTGGCTGCGCCGCCGCGGGCGGCTCGCCGCCGTGCGGCGTGTCCGCGACGCGCGCTGGCTGCGTCTGCCGCTGGTCGGTGACCTCATCGCCAAGGTCGAGACGGCGCGTTTCGCACGCACGCTGGCGACGCTGCTCGCCAACGGCGTGACGCTGCTGTCGGGCATCGCCATCGTCAGGGAGACGATGGGCAATACCGTCCTCGCCAGCGCGCTCGACGGGGTGCTCGTCAAGCTGCGCGAGGGCAAGGGGTTCGGCCGTCCGCTCGCGGAAACCGGCCTGTATCCGCGGCTTGCGACCCAGATGGTGATGGTGGGCGAGGAATCGGGCCGTCTCGAAGAGATGCTGCAGCGGGTGGCGGACATCTACGACCGCGAGGTGCAGGCTGCGATCAAGCGCTTCCTGGCCGTTCTCGAACCGGCCCTCATCCTGACGCTCGCCGTGCTCATCGGCGGCATCGTTTTCTCGATCCTGATGGGCGTGATGGGCATGAGCGAACTCGTGATCTGATCTGCCGTCTTAGGTTACTGATTCCATGCTCACCCCGCCCCTGTCGGGGACGGGCGACAACGAAGGACGTTCGAACGATGACTTCTCGCAATGCAATTCGCCGCCGCTTGCGCGGCATGACCCTCATCGAGATCCTGGTCGTGCTGGTGCTGATCGGGATCGTGATGGGCATCGTCGCCGGCAATTTCATCGGGCAGGGCGAAGAGGCCAAGCGCAAGGCCGCAGCGATCGAGATCAGCCAGATCGCCGCCACGCTCGACCTCTTCAAACTCGAAGTCGGCCGCTATCCCACCACGCAGGAAGGCTTGCAGGCGCTCATCACCGCGCCCGCCGGCGCGTCCAACTGGAACGGTCCGTACTGGAAGAAATCGTCGATTCCCAAGGATCCGTGGGGCAACGAGTACAAGTACACCTCGCCCGGCGCCAAGATGCCCTACGACATCGTGTCGTACGGCGCCGACGGCAAGGAGGGCGGCGATGGTCCGAACAAGGACATCACCAGCAACTGACGTCGCTGGGAGGCGCCGCTGCGTCGTGGCGCGCCCCAGGCGCGTCGCAGCGACGAGCGCCGCGCCGTATCCGCACGGGAGCGCGGGACCCGCGCGGTCCGTGCGCGGCTTCACGATGATCGAGCTGCTCGTCGTGCTGGTGATCATGGCGCTCGTCTCCGCGGTCGCCATTCCCGTATTCAGCGGCACGTCGAATGCCGAGATGAAGAGCGCCGCGCGCCAGCTTGCCTCGGGACTGCGCCTCGCGCGCAGCGAGGCGCTCACGCAGCGCCGCGAGACGTTCCTCGTGATCGATCTCGCCGGGCGTCGCTTCAAGGTCGACCGCGATGCGCGCGAGTATTCGCTGCCGCGCAACGTCGAACTGAAGCTCTTCACGGCGCAGAAGGACCTCGTCGACGACAAGGTCGGCGCGATTCGCTTCTATCCGGACGGTGGCAGCAACGGTGGGCGCATCACGCTCGCCGCCGGCGAGCGCAAGTACGAGGTCGACGTCGACTGGCTCACCGGTCGTGTGGCGATCCTCGATTGAGCGTCATGCGTCCCATCGCCCGCCGCAGCCGTGGCTTCTCGCTCATCGAGGTGCTCGCGGCCTTCGTGATCCTCGCCTTGGTGGCGACGGCGATCTTCAATCTCTTCTCGTCGTCGCTCAACAACGTCGCTGCGGCCGATGAATGGAGCCGTGCGCTCGAAATCGCTGAATCGCGCCTCGAGGCCGCCGCGGCTGCGCAGCCGCTCAAGGAGGGCAGCGAGCGCGGCCAGTCCGCGGACGGTCGCATCCAATGGGCGGCGACGGTGGCCCCCTATGCGCCGCCCGATGCCGATCCCGACCTCGATCGCGCCTCGGAAGCGCTCGCGATGCGCCTCTTCCGCATCAGCGTCGAAGTGACCTATCGCGGCGGCGACGGCAAGCCGCGCACGCTGGCGCTTGCCACCGTGCGCCTGGGACCCAAGAGCTTGACGTGATGATGCGGCCGCACCGTCGCGCCCGCCGGCACGTCTGCGCAAACATCGCGCGGCAGCGCGGGTTCACGATGATCGAGTTGCTGATCGCGATCGCGCTCTTTGCGCTGATGTCGGGCGTGCTCTTCGGTGCGCTGCGGCTGGCCGCGAGCAGCACCGATGCCGGTGAGGCGAAGGCACAGGCCGTATCCGGCATGCGCCTGGCGAGCGACTACCTGCGCCGCGAACTCACCGCGCAGTATCCCCAGCGCATGCGCAAGCTCCAGGAGTTTCCGTTGCTCTTCGGCGGCACCCGCGACGAGATCCGCTACACCGCACCGCTGCCGGCACGGATCGGCGCCGGCGGCATGTGGTACTACCGGCTGTCGGTGGCGCCGGTCGCCGGCACGCAGCGCCGCGCGCTCGTACTCGACCGCGTGATCCCCGATCTCGGAGCGTTATCCATGCCGCAATTCACGGGTGCCGAGCGCTCGATTCTCGCCGACGACATCGCATCGCTCGAAGTCTCCTACTACGGCCGCGATCGCGGCAGCAGCATCGAGACGGCACCCACCTGGCGCGGCAGCTGGGACGATCCGCAACTCCTTCCGATCCTGATCCAGATCGAGGTCGTGCCGCGGGCCGGGGTACCCTGGCCACCGATCCTGATCGCGCCGCGCGCGGCTCCGGAAGCCGGCTGCCGCTCGTGGGATGCGCCCCGTGCGGTGTGCGTGGGGGCATGACGGACATGGGTACTCCGGCGTGCGGCGCGTGCCGTCGGACGCGCCCGGGACGTCGTGCGCTGCGCAGTGGCGGGGCGCGCCTGGCGACGTCTCGGCACCGCGAGCGCGGGATCGCACTCGTGATCGTGCTCTGGCTCACGATCATGCTCACCGTCATCGCGGGCGGCTTTGCCTTCGCGATGCGCAACGAGGCGGTCGCGGCGCGCAATGCCCTCGCGGTGGCGCAGGCGCGCGAAGCGGCCGATGGTGCGATCGACCGTACCGCCTTCGAGCTTTCGCGGCCACGCTTTCCAGCGGCGTGGGCGAGCGACGGCCAGCCGCACGCGTGGCGGGAGGGCGCAGTCTCGATCGTCGCCTCGGCGGTCGACGAATCGGCGCGTATCGATCTCAATGTCGCGCCGGATGCCCTCCTGCGCGGGCTCTTCGAGAACGTCGGCGGCGTCGATCGCGAGGCCGCAGCGCGGATCGTCGACGCGATCCAGGACTGGAAGGACCCCGACGATCTGCGCCGTCCGAATGGCGCCGAGGAGGCCGACTACCGCGCTGCGGGACTCACCTACAAGCCCGCCAATGCGCCCTTCGAGACGGTCAGCGAACTCGCGCGCGTGCTGGGTGTCACGCCGGCGGTATATGCCCGTGTCGCTCCGACGCTCACCGTCCAGTCGCGCCAGCCGGGGATCAATTCCGCGCTCGCGCCGCGCGACGTCCTGCTTGCCATTCCGAATGTGACCCCCGAGCAGGTCGACGCCTTCCTCGCACAACGCAGCGAGGCGCTGGCGGCGAAGCTGCCGGTGCCGGCCTTCCCGCCTGCGGCCGCGTACGTCGCCGGCGCGGTACCCGTGTGGCGCATCCGCGCGGTCGCCACCACGCCCGATGGTGTAACCTTCGCCCGCGAGGCGGTCGTTCGCCCCTCGGGCGATGCCCGACGTCCGCTCATCACGCTCCTGTGGCAGGAAGGCAGTACCGGGAACCCGCCTTCGCTCGCCGCGGCGGCACCCTCATCGGCGGCCGCGGGCTCGTCCAACGGCACGAAATGACGCTGTAACCTCGATCATGGCCGACCGTGAACTGACCCTGCCGCCACGTACTGCGCGTCTGCGCGGCGCCGCGCGTGGCCTCGGGCTGGCGGGTTTCTGGCAATGGTGGCGCGAGCAACTCGACCCGTACGTCCCCCGCGCGCTACGCACCGCCGTTGCCCGGCGACGGATGCGGCCGGTCGTCGAGTTCGGCGCCGATCGCGCCACGCTGTGGCGAGCGGTGACCGAGGCTGGTGCGCCCGTCATGCAGGCGGCGGCGACCATTCCGCTGGCGGCCGACGTCAACGCGTACGCGGCGGAGGGGCGCGCCGCGCTGGCGCTGCCCGGTCGGCAGACACGGCCGCCGCGGGTGGTCGTGAGCCTCGCGCCGGCGGCATTCCTGCGCAAGCGGATCGTCTTGCCGGGTGCGATCGAAGAGAACCTGCGGCAGACGCTTGCCTACGATCTCGATCGCCACACGCCATTCAAGGCGGACGAACTCTATTTCGATGCGGTGGTGGTCGATCGCTCCCCCGCTCAGGGAACGATCGTCGTCGATCTCGCCGCGGCGCGGCGCAGCAACATCGACCCGGCGCTGCGGCAGGTCGCCGTCTGGGGGGGCGAGGTCGCGGCGGTGGTGCCCGAGCCGCCGGCCGGCGCCGCCCGCTCGAAGCTCAATCTCCTCCCGTCCGAACAACGCACGGACCGCCCGCTTCTTCGCCGCTGGCAGTTCTGGCTCGCGGCACTGGCGATCGTTGCCGCGCTCGCCGCGGCGGTCGTCATTCCGCTCTGGCAGTTGCGGGAGGAGGTCATCGCGCTCGCCCAGCAAGCGGAGGCGGCGCGGGTCGAGGCCGCTGTATCGCAGACGCTGCGGGCACAGGTCGACGCGCAGGTGAACGACTTCAATTTCGCCCTCGAGCGCAAGTACGCCTACCCCAGCGCGCTCGCGGTGCTCGATACCGTGAGCAAGCTCCTCCCCGACGATACCTGGCTCACGCAGTTCGAGTTGAAAAGCACCGCCAAGGGCAAGGACGTGCAGCGCGACATCATGCTGCGCGGCGAAAGCGCCAACGCTGCCAAGCTCGTGCAGCTCTTCGAGGAATCGCAGCTCTTCACCGACGCCGCGCAGCGCGGTCCGACGACGAAGATCCAGCCGGGCCCCGGCGAGATCTTCGACCTCGGCGCGCAACTGCGTCGACGCCCGGCACCCGCGGCGGCGACAACCGTCGTCGGCCCCGCCGCGGCGACCGGCGGTTCACCAGCGGTGCCCGCGGGTGCGCCCGCGACCGACACCCCGTCGCCGACGGGCGCCGCAGGCATGACGACGCCCATGCCGGCGAATACCGCTGCGCCGGAGGCGCGCCCATGACGCCGGCGTTCGCCGCCCGCCTGTCGCCCGAGCGCCAGCGCCTGCTGGCGGTGGCCTTGCTCGTGGTCACCGTCGTCGTGCTGCTCGCCGTGCTGCTGGGGCCCATCGTGCTCCTGCACCGTCACTACAGCACGGCCATCGACGATCTCAACGATCGCCTGGTGCGCTATCGCCGCGTCGCCGCGCAGGCGCCCGAGTTGCGCCGGGCGCTCGAGATCCTCAAGGAGAAGGACGGCCGTCGGTTCTTCCTCAGGAATACCGCCCCCAACCTCGCGAGCGCCGAACTCGCCGATCTCGTGCGCGGGGCGATCGAGAACAACGGCGGGCGCATCACCACCAGCCAGAACCCCGGCCCGCGCGACGAGGGCGCGTTCCGGCAGGTGGTCGTCAACGTGCAGTTTTTCGCAACGACCCCCGCCCTCGCCAAGATCCTGCGCGCGCTCGACGGGCAAGTGCCGTATCTCGTCGTCGACAACCTTTCGATCCGGCCGCTCAATGCCTTCCGCGGCTTCAAGCCCGCCCCCGGGCAGGAGCCCGAGAACAACGTCCAGATGGACGTCTCGGCGCTGGCCTACCCGGAGCCAGTGCGGCCGCCTGCCGCCGCGGGCGCAACCCCGAAATGAGGAGGCGTCTTGCCATGATCCCGTCCCCCATTGCCATGCGTCGGCGGCATCGCGCCGCGCTGTGGTTGGTGTCTGGTGCGCTGATCGTCGGTGCTCTTGGCTGGCAAGTCTTCGGGCGCGCGGCGGCCAGCACGCCGGATGCGCCCGTCGTCGCCGCGGCGCCGGCCCCCTTCGCCCTCGCACTGCTCCCCGAGTACAGCGCGGGTACCGCCACGCCGACCGACGACGACATGATCCAGCGCTCGCCCTTCAATCCTACGCGGCGCCCGGCGCCGCCGGTGGCGGCGACCGCCGATGCGGCGAAGCCGAAGATGCAGCGCGGGCAGTTCGCGCTCTCGGGGACGATGCAGATCGACGGCAACCTGACCGCCTTCGTGCGCGAGGTGCAGGGAGGCAAGTCGCGGCGGGTGCGCCCGGGTGAGACGCTCAACGGCATGACGGTGGCGGAGATCAAGCCCGATCGCGTGCGCCTCACGCTCGGCGACGAGAGCGAGGATCTCATCCTCAAGGTGGCGGCAGGGCCGAAGACGACGATCCAGCCGGCGGCGCCGGTCGCGAGCCGGGGCCCGATCACGGCCACTCCCGTACCTGGGACGCCGGCCGCGGCAGCGGGGCCGCGCGACGTCTCCGAAGTGCTGGCCGAGCGCCGCCGCCTCGCGCGCGCGCAGGAACTCGCCGCGCAAGGCGTTCCGCCGGGTGCTCCGATTCCGCAGCCGGCCGCGACCCCCGCACCCGTCGAGGCTCCGGGGATCCCGCCGCCACCGCGTGCCGACATGGGCACCAACGATCCGCGCTGGCAAGAGGTCTACCAGCGCTACCAGATGCCGCGCCGCTAGCGACGTGTCCCGACGAATTGCGATAATCCGCGGTTGGGTCGCGTCCGTCACCAGGGCCCACGATCCAGCACGCCTGCCAGCAAGAGCTCAATGACACCACATCATCGCATTCCGCTTCGCCGCGTCACCGCGAGCCTCCTCGCGGTCGCCCTCGTGGCATGCCAGGCACCGCCGCCGCGCATGCCAGGGGAGCCGTATCCGGTCACGCCGGTCGAGCGCACGATGACGCCCGGCTCGCCCGGACTGTCGCCGGCGATGCAGGAGGCGACGAGTCGCGTCGGTGCGACCCCATCGTCGAACGCGCGCATCTACACGGGCACCGGCGTCGTGGTGCGTGGCCAGCAACCCGGGGGCGGCCTGCCGCCGGCGGCGATCACCCCCGTTGCCGGCGGCGCGATGGTCCTCAATTTCGAAGGCGCCGACCTGCGCGAGGTGGTGCGCACGGTGCTGGGCGAGGTCCTGAACGAGACCTACACGATCGATCCCGCGGTGGGCGGCACGGTCACGCTGCGCACCTCGTCGGGCATTCCGCGCGACGCGCTGCCGGCCACGCTGGAGACGCTGTTGCGCATGAACGGCGCGACGATGGTGAAGAGCGGCGGCCTGTACATGATCGTGCCGCAGGCGGCCGCCGTGCGCGGCAACGTGACGCCACAACTCGGCAATTCGTCGCGCGCGCTGCCGGCCGGATTCTCGGTGCAGATCGTGCCGCTCAAGTACATCGGGGTGCGCGAGATGATGCGCATCCTCGAACCCTTCGCGCGCGACGCGCAGGCGGTGCGTCCGGATGAGCTGCGCAACATGCTGATCCTGTCGGGGACCGAGCGCGAGTTGCGCCACCTCCTCGACACCATCGACATGTTCGACATCGACTGGATGGCCGGCATGTCGGCAGGCGTGTTCACGCTGCAGAACTCCGACGTCAAGGACGTCATGAAGGAGCTCGACAAGATCGTCGGCGACCGCAATACGAGCCCGCTCACCGGCATCCTCAAGATCGTCCCGCTCGAGCGCATGAATGCGCTGCTGGTCGTCACCCCGCAGCCGGCGTATCTCGCCGAAATCAAGAAGTGGATCGAGCGTCTCGATCGCAGCAGTGACGCCGGTGGCGGCCTGCAGTTCTACGTCTACAACCTGCAGAACACGCGTGCCGAGCGCCTGGGGCCGCTCCTGCAGCAGGCGTTCACCGGCCGCGCCGCGCAGCCGGCGGCAGCGTCGGCACCCACGCTCGCGCCGGGCACGCCTGCGGGCACCATCGTCAATCCACCGCAATTCCAACCGCAGCCGGGCGGCGTCCCGGTCGCCAATCCGGCGCCCACGCCGGCACCGGCCGCCGGGACGGCGGCGGCTGCCGCAGCCGCCGCCGCGCAGGGCAGCGGCATCGTGCGCAATCTGCAGGTGGTGGCCGACAAGGACGCCAATACGCTGCTCTTCGTCGCCACCGCGGCGGAATTCTCGGTGATCGAGCAGGCGCTGCGCAAGCTCGACGTGCCGCAGCGCCAGGTGGTGATCGACGTCACCATCGCGCAGATCCTCCTCACCGACCAGATCGACTTCGGCGTCGAGTGGCTCTTCCGCGGCGGCGCCCCGTCCGGGCGTGGGTCGGGCGGGATGGTGCTCGGCGGTACTCGCAGCATCATCAATCCCGCCCCATCTACGCCCACGTCATCGACGTTGCCACAGGCGACCGATGCGCCCGCCGCGCAGCTCGTCAAGGGCTTCACCTACATCATCAACAACACCAACTTCCCGGGCGGCATCCAGGCGGCATTGAACCTCCTCGATACCTACGGTACGACCAAGATCGTCGCCAATCCGCAGGTGGCCGCACTCGACAACCAGAAGGCGACGATCAAGTCGGGGGAGCGCATCCCGATCAACCAGTCGACGATCGTCGGCGGCACCACCAATGCGGTGACCACCACCGCGCAGTACATCGACACCGGCGTCCTGCTGCAGGTGACGCCGCACATCAACGCCGGTGGCCTCGTCGCGCTCGAAGTGCAGGCCGAGGTGAGCGACCCGGGTGTTCCCGCATGCACCGATTGCGCGCCGCCGATCAATACCCGGTCGATCCAGACCTACGTCTCGGTGCCGAGCGGACAGACGATGGTGATGGGTGGGCTCATCAACGAAGGACGGCAGAACGCCTCCGAAGGGCTGCCGCTGCTGTCGCGCATTCCGATTCTCGGCGGGCTCTTCGGGCAGCAGATGCTCAAGAACAATCGCACCGAACTCATCCTGTTCATCACGCCACGCGTGGTCGAGAACGAGGTCGACATCGGAGCCGTGGTGCAGGAGATGCGTCGGCGCATGGAGAACCTCGACGCCGTGGTGCCGATCATCCGCCCCTTCATCGGGCCCGTCTTCCCCGATACGCAGGTCAATCCCGCGCTGGCGCCGTTGACCTCGCCGTCGCTCTTGCCGCCATCGACCGACGCGCCGGTACAGAGGATCCTGCCGCGCGAGCGAGGAGGAGTGCCGGCGGCGGGCGCCGCGGCGGGTCCGTTCGCCGTCCCGTCGTCCGCAGGTGCGGCGAGCCAGCCGGGTACCGCCGCGCCGGCGGGCCCCGCTGCCGGCGGGACGCCTCCGGCAGCGGCGCCGGGCGGGACGCGGCCATGATTGGATTCACGCGTGGGGCGCAACGGAAACGTCGCCGGTCGCCCGGGGGCATGACCCCTGGGCGTTGACGCTTCCCATGCGGTTCTATATATTCGCGCCCGGCCCGATGCCGGCCCCGACCCTTCCGATCGATTTTCCATCGATCCGGCAATCCTCGAAGGCGGCAGCAAATTGATGGTTTTCGGCACATTCTTGCATTTCAGCTCATTTTTCCGATTTATCGTCGCCATATCCCGACAATCATGTCGGGTCGCGACGACATTGGCGTTGGCGGGGCTTGCGGCGTGCGCGAACGTGCCCGGCAATGGCGGTCCAGCGTCTGCGGCGGTACCGGTCACGGCCGAGGCGAAGCAGGCACTCGTCAAGCAACGGGCCGAGGCGCGCTGGAATTTGCTCATCAAGGGCGATTTCGACGGCGCGTACCAGTTCATGAGCGCGGGCTCGCGGGAAACCACCTCGCTCGACCGCTTCAAGGCGAATATCCGGCACAATTCATTCCGCTCGATCAAGACGGAAGGCGTGACCTGCGATGGCGACGCCTGCACGATACGGCTCGCGCTGACGTACGACCACGCAAGCATGAAGGGCATCGTCACCGCGGTGGTGGAATCGTGGATCATCGATGGTTCGCAGGCCTGGTACGTCTTTGGGCGTTAAAGACCAGCAAAACCGTCAAAAAACAGACTGTCGTCGCTTTGCGACGTTGCGGAAAATCCACACTCCGCGAGCTTTTCGAGGTTCGATTCGTTTGTAATCGAAGGTAGGCTGTAATAAGATTCGCGTGCTGTTGGTCCTAAAGCGATCACGTCAAACGGCAATCAAAAGGAGTCTTCACCCACTATGAATACGTTCAAACAGAAGTCGCTGTACGCCGCTCTCGCGGGACTGGGCGCGCTGGGCGCGACGGGGATCGCGCAAGCGGTGTCGATCAACCCGGACGGACTGGGTCAGGTCCTGATCTATCCGTACTACACCGTTCGCACGGTTCCGACGGGTCTGGTTGGCTCCGACGCCGCGTACAACTCGCTCATGTCGGTCGTCAATACGACCGCGTCGGCGAAGGCGGTCAAGGTTCGCTTCCTGGAAGGCAAGAATTCGCGCGAAGTCCTCGACTTCAACCTCTACCTCTCGGCGAGGGACGTCTGGACCGCCGCGATCATCCCGACGACCGACGGCGCTGGCGTGTTCACCAAGGACACGTCCTGCACGGTTCCGAAGGTGTCGAACAGCGCGTCGAGCCCGACCGGCTTCGTCAACTACGCGTATGTCGGTGACACCGGTGGCGATTCGCTCGATCGTACGCGCGAAGGCTACGCCGAGATCATCGAAATGGGCGACGTGGTGGGCAGCACTGCCGCCGCTGCGACCCACGGCTCGAGCGGCTCGCCGTCGTGCACGGAGAGCGCGCTTACCGAACCGACGGCGCCGAACAATACGGTGCCGGGCTCGGGCGGTCTCTTCGGGTCGATGACGATCATCAACGTCCTCAAGGGTGAAGAGTTCGCGTACAACGCGACGGCGCTGGACGGCTTCTCGTCGCGCTCGCTGTGGGCGAATGCGGGTTCGATCGAGCCGACGCTGGCCGCGGTCAATCCGAAGACGTCGGTCGTCGTGGCCGGTCCGAATGTCTTCATCACGCCGAACTGGAACGCGAACGTTGCGACCGGCGGCAATCCGGTCGACCCGGTGTCCGCCGTGTTGATGGCGAACAACGTCATGAACGAGTTCGTTCTCGACAAGGAAACGCGTTCGTCGACCGACTGGGTCATCACCTTCCCGACCAAGCGCGAATACGTGGCGGTCGGTACGGGTTCTGCGCAGAAGCTTTTCCAGAACAACTTCCGCGACGGCAAGTCGTGCGACGACATCACGCTCACGCTGTACGATCGTGAAGAGCGCACGCGCCAAGCCGAGCAAGGGTTCTCGCCGCCGCCGCCGGTCAAGGCGACGAACATCTGCTGGGAAGCGAACGTCATTTCGTATCTCCAGGGTGGTGGCGCGCTGCCGACGAAGTCCAGCGCCTTCGGCTCGACGAATTTCATTCCGATCAGCACGGACTTCGTGAACGGCTGGGCGGCAATGAACTTTGCGGTCTCGGGCTCGGCGCATCAACTGGTCGGTCCGGGTTCGACGGTGTTCAACACGGCGACCGGCGCGACCGGCGCCACGGCGAGCACGACGTTCGTTGGCCTGCCGGTGATCGGCTTCGCGTCGGTCATCTACGAAAACGGCACGCTGACCAGCGGCGCGCTGAACATCCAGTCCAACTACGGTGCCAACTACAATCACCGGACGACCAGAAGCATCCGGTAATCGGGGGTAACTCCGTGCTATGCGGGGCGAGGAGCAATCCTCGCCCCTTTTTGCTTGATAATTCCTACCAGACGGCTCCCGGCCGACCCGGTGGCATTTCGCCAACCACGATCGGTGCGCTCACGGCAGCTCATGACCATCGCTCGTTCCCTCCATCGCTCGTTGCTCGTCGCGCTCCTCGGAGTACTCGCCTCGTTGGCGACCTACGCGGCCGACCGCGCGCCCGACCCCGATACGGTCCTCATTTCGAACAGCCTCGCCGCGGTCACGCGCCGGGACTATGACGCCGAGCTCTCACGGCTTCCCGCCGACATCCGCGACGGCTTTGCCAACAATCCCCAGCGGGTGCAAGAACTCCTGGGGCGGATGCTCCTGCAGAAATCGCTGGCGGCGAAGGCGCGGGCCGCCAAGCTCGATACCAGCCCCGAGTACGCTGCGCGCCTGGCGCTCGAGACCGATCGCTGGCTCGCCGCGATCGAACTCGACGCCGTCGCACGGGCGGCTGCCGCGGAGTTCGATGCCAGCGTTTCCCGCTTCGAGGCGCGTGCGCGCGAGCTCTACCTCGTCAACAAGGACGCCTACACCCGCCCTGCCGAGGTGGACGCCGCGCACATTCTCTTCGACACGAGGAAGAAATACGCCTCCGAGGACGCCCGCCGCAAGGCCGAGGAGACGCGAGCCAAGCTCGTTGCCGGTGCTGACTTCGCGACGCTCGCGCGAGAATTGTCCGACGACCGCGCTTCGGCCGAGAAGGGCGGCGAACTGGGCTGGTTCATCGAGAAGCAGATGGATCCCGCGTTTGGCGCCGCCGCCTTTGCCTTGCAAAAGCCCGGCGACCTGTCGGCGCCGGTGCAGTCGGCCTTCGGCTGGCACCTCATCAAGCTCAACGGCAAGCGTCCCGCCGCGCTCCTGCCCTACGCCGAGGTGCGCGACAAGATCATGGCCGAATTGAAGCAGCGATTCATCGACGAGAAGCGCGATGCCGCACTCGCGGTGATCCGCAGCGACCCGAAGACCACCGCCAATGCCGAGGCGATCGACGCATTGACGCCGAAGATCGATCCCGAGGCGCTCCGGCGGCTGCAGGAACAGGCGAGTACGACTGCGGCCCCGGCACCGGCGAAGTAACGGCCGGGCCCCGTCGCGCCGGGTGGGTCCGACACGCATGTCGCCAGTGGCCTCCGCTCCGGGCAGCGCCGCGCTCGCCGGCTCGAGCGCCGTCCGCGCGCGTGCTCTCTTTGCGAACTTCCTGCGTCGCGAGCTCTTCACGCGCTATCTCGGCAGCGTCACGGGGTTCGCCTGGGCTTTCATCCACCCGCTCGTGCTCCTCGTCGTGTACCACTTCGTGTTCACGATGATCTTCAAGGCGCAGCGCTTCGGGAGCGAGAGCTTTCTCGCCTTCGTGGCGGTGGCGTTATGGCCTTGGCTGGCGGCGCAGGAGGGTATCCAGCGGGGCGCCACCTGCCTTGCTGGCTACGCGGGCCTGATTCGCAAGGTCGCCTTTCCGCACGAGTTGGTCGTGTACGCGTCGGTCGCCGCCACGCTGCTCCTGCAATTCGCGGGTTACCTCGCGGTCATCGTGGCGCTCGTGCTCTATGGCGAACCCTTGCATCTCACCGGTCTCGTCGTCGCGGTGCCTTTGTGGTTCGTGATGGCGATCGGGGTCACCGGTCTTGCCCTGTTCTTTGCGGCGCTCCAGGTCTTCGTCCGCGACGTCGAGCATGTGCTGATGCCTAC
Organism: Burkholderiales bacterium; assembly: GCA_039807685.1. Lineage (GTDB taxonomy): Bacteria > Pseudomonadota > Gammaproteobacteria > Burkholderiales > Casimicrobiaceae > VBCG01. Next base: position 14,292 of record JBDHRR010000036.1, on the reverse strand, counting down.
GCTCATGATCCTCATGTACCTGACGCCGATCCTCTATCCGCTGCAGGTCGTCCCCGAGGCGCTGCGGCCCTGGGTGGCGCTCAATCCGTTCAGCTGGCTCGTCGGTCGCCTGCGCGACGTCCTCATCGACGGCCGGCTCGCACTCGACTGGGGCGACGCGGTTGCCGTCGTCGTGGCGCTCGCGTTGTTCTGCGGGGGGCGCTGGGTGTTCCGCCGCCTCTCGCCGCACTTCGACGATTTCGTGTGATTGCCGCCTCGCCGCCACCCGTTGCGGTCCCGGCGCCGCGCCAGGACGCCGACCCGCCGCCGCTGTCGCCGCTGCTCGCGCTCGAGCACGTGGGGAAGGACTACGCGAAGATCGACAATCGCGGCGGCCAGTTGCGCCTCGTCTGGAATCTGCTGCGCGGGCGCGGCGCGACACACGTCTATCGCGCGCTCGACGACGTGAGTTTCTCGCTCGCCCGCGGCGAATCGCTCGGCATCGTCGGCGAGAATGGCGCCGGCAAGTCGACGCTGCTCAAGATCGTCGCCGGCGTGATGCCGCCCACGCGCGGGCGCATCGCGGTCAACGGCCGTGTCGGCGCGCTCCTCGAATTGGGGTCGGGGTTCCATCCCGAGTACACGGGTCTTGCGAACATCGATCTCGCGGCCGCCTTGCTCGGTCTGCCGCCGTCCGAAATCGATGCCAAGCGCGACGAGATCATCGCCTTTGCCGACATCGGCGAGCATATCCACGATCCGATCAAGCATTATTCGTCGGGGATGGTGGTCCGCCTCGGTTTCGCCGTCGCCACCGCGCTGCGGCCGCAGATCCTCATCACCGACGAGGTCCTCGCCGTCGGCGATGAATCGTTCCAGAAGAAGTGCATCGCCTGGATCGAGCAGTATCTCGCGGACGGCGGCACGCTCCTGCTGTGCTCGCACAGCATGTATCACATCCAGAAGCTATGCCGGCACGCCCTGTGGCTGCGCGGCGGTCGCGTCGAGCGCTACGGCGACGCGATGGACGTCACCCAGGCGTATCTTGCCTTCCACGAGGAGAAATCGGCGCGGACGAAGGTGCCGATCGACGCGCGCGTCGCGGCGAGCGCGGGCGTGTACTCGGTGCAGTCGCTCGAGGTCGCTCCCGGCGAAGTCATTGCGCAAGGGGGAGATGTTGCGATCAGGGGTGAGGTCTACTCGCCCGACGGCCGTGCGCCGGTGGTGCTCGTCGGCGTGGTGCGCGCCGATGGCACCCCCGTCTACGGTGTCGCCACCGACATGGATCGCGTGACGCCGCAGCGCCTCGCACGCGATCGCTTCGCCTTCGGGCTGACGCTGACCGGGCTCCCGCTGTTGCCCGGCAAGTACTTCATCCGCGCGCATGCGCTCGACCCCGAAGGCGTGCGCCTATTCGATCACGTCGAGCGACCGCTCACCGTCACCGGCGAATCGCGGGAGATGGGTTTCGTGCGCCTGCCGCATCGCTGGGATACCCCATGACGCCACGCCATGGCACGACGCTCGCCTGACGCCGTCGACGTGGTCGTCCCGCAGGCGGCCTCGCACGGTGAGGTCGCGGCGCTCGTGGCCGGCTTGCGCGGGGCGAGGGCGGCGTATCGGCTCGTCCTCGTCGACGAGGCGACGACCGAGTTCCGGCAAGGCGCCCTGCGCAAGCGGCTCGTCGCGCAGGCCGGCGCGCCGTGCGTGTGGCTGCGCGCCAATGGCGCGGGGGCGATGTCCGCGCTGGCCGCCGCGCTCGCCGAAGGCCGGGGCGACGTCGTACTCGTCGATCCGCGCCTTCGCCTCACCGCCGGCTGGCTCGATCGCCTGCTTGCGCGTATGGCGAGCGATCCGCGCATCGGCGTGGTCGGAACCTGGTCGACGGCGACGAGCGATGCCACGGGCCTGATGCCACGCCTCGCCATCGGCGGGGGCTGGCATGCCCCGGACTGCGTCGACGAGGCCGTCGCGCTGGCGGCGCTGCCCGTGGCGCCGGATGCCGGAGTCGTCGCCGGCCCTTGCATTCTCGTGCGCCGCGCGGTGCTCGAGGCCGCGCGCGCCGCCGGCCGGCTGGGGTCGCTCGCGGCGCTCTCGGCGGCAGCCCACGGCATCGGCTTGCGCGCCGTCCTCGCCACCGATGTCGTCGCGCAACAGGTCCCCTACGTCTTCGATCCGGGTGCACCCGATGCGGACGACACCGGAGTGGGGGCGGCCCTCGCCGCGCTCGGCCCCGACGATCCGCTCGCGCCGCTGCGCACGCTCCTCGGCAGCACGCTTGCGATGCTCGAACGCGCCGACGCCCCCGGCGTGCTGCACGTTGCGCACCCGCGCGGCGGCGGCACCGAGCGCTATCTGCAGAGCGTGATCGCGGCGACGAGCAAGACGCACCGACACTACGTCCTGCGCATCCACGCCGACCGCTGGACGCTGGAGGACGCGCGCGACGAAACGTTTGCCACCTACGACTGGCCGCGCGCGGGATCTGCCGTCGACGACGGCTTCCTGCGCGACGTCTGCGCGTGGCTCCATGTCGACCTCGTGCACGTGCACAGCCTGGTCGGCAGTGGCGACGACTTCCTGCGCGCGCTCGCTGCCGCTGCCGTGCCGTACCTGTACACCGTCCACGATATGTACGTGCCGTGCCCGACGATCTATCTCATCGATCGTCACGGCCGCTACTGCAATGCGACGACCGATCTCGCGACTTGCCGGGACTGCCTCGCCGGCATGCCCGCGCTGTGCGCGATCGACATCGCGGACTGGCGCGAGCGCTACGCCCGCTTCATCGCCGGTGCCGCCCGCGTCGTCGCGCCGTCGGCGTGGGCGGCAGCGACGATTCGCGCGTACTACCCGCAGGCGGCCATCGACGTCGTGCCGCACGGTACCGCTGCAGCCACCGCGCATTCCCCGGACGCGGACGCGCTGCCGGCGGCAGCGAGCGATGCTGCCGGCGTCGATCCGGATGCGGCGCCGCCACCCCTCGACCTCCCCGTCGACGCGCATCGTCACGTCGCTGTGCTGGGCGCCGTGGGGCCCGAGAAAGGGAGTCGTCGGATCGATGCGATGGTCGAGCGCATCCGCGAGCGCGGCCTGCCGCTGCGCCTGGTTGTCATCGGCTACACCGATCGCGAGGTTCGCTACCAGTCGAACGATCGGGTGTTGAACGTGCATGGACCGTACGATCGCGGCGACGTCGAGCGCTTGTGCACCGTCTACCGGATCGACGTGCTGGCCTTTCCGTCGATCTGGCCCGAGACCTTCAGCTACACGCTCGGGGAGGGCTGGGCCGCCGGCCGCCCGGCGGTAGTGCCCGCGCGCGGCGCCCTCGGCGAGCGGGTGACGGCGACCGGCGCCGGCTGGACGATCGATCCCGAAGCGGACGTCGATGCCTGGCTCGATCTCCTCGTCGCGGTGACCGCACCCGATGGCGCCGCCGAGCTTCGCGAGAAGGCGCGGTGCGCTGGTGCCGCCGCCGCGGCGTGGGCCACGACGAGCGAGCCGGTCGTCGCGCTCTACGCGCAGTTCGCGCGAGGTGACGCCGCCGCCGAGCGGCGCGTGCCGGTGCCGCGCGCGGTCTATCTCGCCGCGTGCCGTGCTGCCGGCGTCGTCGCGTTACCCGAGGCGGACCCGTCCGTGCCGGCGCAACGCGATGCCGCGGCGACGCGCACCCCCGCGCGTTCCGTCGGGCGCTGGGTCGATCGGTTGCGCAGGATCGTGCGATGAATCTCGGCGATCGCGGGGCAGACGAGCGCGCGCCGCCGGCACCCGGGGACGCGCCGGCGCTGTCGCTGCGCAGCCTGGCGCGGCTCGATGCGGGCCTGGCCAGCCGCTTCCTGTGGGGTACCAACGCCGCGCCCGTCATCCCGGATCCGCTCTTCCTCCACCTGGGCTGCGGCGAGCACGTGCTCGATGGCTTCGTCAACCTCGATTTCATCCCGCACGACGCGCGCGTGCACCGTTTCGAACTCCTCGATCCATGGCCCGAGGCCTGGGCAGGGCGTGCCAACGGCGTGTTCGCCGAGGATACGCTCGAACATTTCTTTCACGGCGAGCAGGCGTACATCCTGTGCAACGCCAACCGCATGCTGCGCCCGGGGGGTGTCGCGCGCATGCTGATGCCGAGCTACCCGCGACTCGTCGAGTACGCGCGCAACTTCCGCCCCACCACGAGCGACGTCATGCACACGGCGTTCGGCGTCGACACCGGCGCCGATGCGGCGAACATGGGAATGCGCTTCTCGGGCCATCGCTGGCTGCACAGCGAGGAGAGCCTTGCGGCGCTGGCGGCGATGTGCGGATTCGTCGCCGAGCCGACGACCTGTGCGCACTCGTCGGTGCCGCAGTTCAACGGGATCAATCTGCGCGACGAGACCAACTCGCTCTCGTTTGCGGCCGACCTGCGCAAGCTCCACCCGCTCATCCGCTTCGATCTCGAGCCCGTCGCGGTCGTCAATGCGAGCAAGGTCGAGGACCTCGCCGGCGGCGCCGCGCTGTATCGCTCGGAGGCCGGGCGCGCGATGGTCGTGTACTCGCTGCCGCGACCGGTGGCGGCGGTCGACTGCGCGTGCATCAACGTGCGCTCGGCGAACCTGTCGTCGTTCCACGAGCACAACCAGAAGTGGCTCGTCCTCGACGACGCCCGGCGCGACGACCAGTGGCACTACGACGAGACGCTGAAGTCGCGCCCGTGCATGAACCTCGTCACCCGCAACCAGCTTGGCCTCCTCCTCGCCGGGGCGAGCGCATTCTCGCGGCTCGTGTTCTCGCCGGCCGCCGGGAGCGGCGAATACTTCACGCTGGGCAACGCCGAGGTCTACGCGCTCGACGCATCGCCCGGGGTGGCGTCGACCATCGTCTAGAATCGAGGTGACGTTCGCTGCCGTGCGCCGGAGAGGCCCGCCGCGCCGCCGCGCCTGCGCTATCGATCCCGCGAGATGAATTCCCACCTCGATTTCACCGGAGAGCGTTTCCTGCCTGGCACCGTCGGTGAGATCGCCCACGAGCACTGGCACCGCTACGCTTTCGCGCGGCGCTTCGTCGCCGGTCGGCGCGTGCTCGACGTCGCCTGCGGCGAAGGCTACGGCAGCGCGCTGCTGGCCGCGACTGCCGGCAGTGTCGTCGGGGTCGACATCGCGCACGAGGCGGTGCGGCACGCGAGCACGACGTACGCCGACGTTGCGCACCTGCACTTCGTGGTGGGCTCGGCGGCCACGCTGCCGCTTGCCGATGCGAGCGTCGATGTCGCGGTGTCGTTCGAGACGATCGAGCACCTGCCCCGTGCGGACCAGCCGAAGATGGTCGCCGAGATCGCGCGCGTCCTCGCGCCAGACGGGGTCGTCGTGCTCTCGGCGCCGAATCCGATCGAGTACTCCGAGGCGCGCGGCTACCGCAATCCCTTCCACACGCACGAGCCGCCGCGCGACGAACTCGCGAGCCTCCTCGGTCGATTCTTTCCGGCCTGCCGGTGGTTCAGCCAGCGGCGCTACTTCGGCTCGGCGATCTGGAGCGAGAGCCCGCCGCCGGCGGCGCGGGATCACGAGGCGTGGTGCAGCGACGGCGCGGCCGTGGTGGTGGCGCGTCCGCCGGCGCCGCTGTACTTCGTCGTGGTGGCGGCGCGTGACGAGCGGGCGTTGCCGCGATCGTGGCCCGCGCTGTCGCTCTTCTCCGACGCTGCCGAAGCGGAACTCGCGCGACTCGATGCGCAGGCGGCCGAGGTCCTGCGCCTCGACGCGCTCCTCAAGTCGCGCGATGCGGCACTCGATCGCGCCACCAGCCACATCCACCACCTCGAGGAACTCGTGGCGGTGCGCGAGCGTCTCGTCGAAGAACGCGACGGGCAGTTGCGCGACGTGCACGCCGCTCTGGCTGCCGCGCAGGCACAGGCACAACGCGATCTCGCAACGCTGGAAGTGGCCCGGCAGGCGGCGATCGCTGCACAGGACGACATCCGGGATGAAGCGAGCCGGGCGCTCGCCGCCGAGCGCGAGCGCCTCGAGCGCGCGCTCGCGGCGCAGGAACGCATCATCGCCTACCGACAGAGTGCGCGCTGGTGGCTGGCGCTGCCGTGGCTGCGCATGCGCATGCTGTGGCGCAAGTGAGATGACGGTGAGCGCGGCCCCGCATTACGTCATCGACATCGTCGTTCCCGTCTATGACGCGATCGACGACGTGCGTGCCTGCGTGGCGAGCGTGCTCGCCCACCTGCGTCCCGACGTGCGCCTCGTGCTGATCGACGACGCCTCGCCCGATCCCGCGATCGGCGAATTCTTTGCGGAGCTGGCCGCGCGCGCGCATCCGCAGGTCACGCTCCTGCGCAACGAGACGAACCAGGGCTTCACCGCGACCGCCAATCGGGGGATGCTCCTGTCGCGCGCCGATGTGATCCTGCTCAATTCGGACACCATCGTCACCGCCGGATGGCTCGATGCGCTGATGCACTGCATCGCCACCGATCCGCGCATCGGCACCGTCACGCCGTTCTCGAACAACGCCGAGATCCTCTCCTTTCCGCGCTTCTGCGAGAACAATCCCTGGGCGCGAGGCAGCGATCCGGCGCCCGTCGCGCGGGCGCTGGCGACGATGGCGCTGCCGACCTATCCCGACATCCCGACTGGCGTGGGCTTTTGCATGCTGGTGCGTCGCGCGGTCCTCGACGATGTGGGCGTGTTCGATATGGTGTTCGGGCGCGGCTACGGCGAGGAGAACGACCTGTGCGTGCGCGCGGCGCGGCGCGGCTGGCGCAACGTGGCGGCCGACAATGCCTTCGTCGTGCATACCGGCGCGCGCTCGTTCACGAGCGAGAAGGAGGCGCTGTGCGCGCGCAACCTCGCCATCCTCCTCGAACGGCACCCGCATTACGACGCGATGGTCCGCACCTACATCGCGGCCGATCCCCTGCGGGCGCTGCGCGATGCGGCGCGGATGAAGCTCGCCGCTTTCGAAAGCCCGGGGCGCGGCGTGCTGCACGTCACGCACGCGCATGGCGGCGGGACCGACGTGTACCTGCGCACGCTCGTCGCGCATTCGCCGCCAGGATGGCGCCACTTCATCGCCACCGCTGCCGACGACCGGTGGCGGATCGAGGAGGTGCGCGGTGACGGCGACGTCGTGGTGTACGACGTCGAGCGTGCGAATGACGAGCCGTGGCGCGATTTCCTGGGTGGCCTCTGCGCGACCTTCGACGTCGGCCTCATTCATCTGCACCAGGTGTCGGGATGTCGTGCCGGACTCGTCACCGCCCTCACCGATTTTCCCGTGCCGTTCATCTACACCGTGCACGATCTTTTCATCGCCTGCCCGACGATCACCTTCCAGGGTGCCGACGGCCTGTACTGCGGGGCCCAGGTCGACGTTGCGGTCTGCACGCGCTGCCTCGCTGCGCAACCGGCGTTCGATGGTGTCGACATCGCCTCGTGGCGCGCGCAGCACCATGCGCTCCTGCGCGCGGCGGCGTGCCGCATCGCGCCGTCGCAGTGGACGGCGGACACGCTGGCGCGCTACTTCCCGGACTGTCCCGCCACGGTGATCCCGCACGGGGCGTCGCCGGTGTTCCCGCCCAGCGGCCGCTCGGCGCGCCTGGCGGTCATGCTGCCCGCCGACGACGTGCCGACCGTCGCCATCCTGGGCGCGATCGGCCCCGACAAGGGAGCGCGGCGTATCGAGCGGCTCGCCGAGCTCGTGCGCGCGCGACGGTCGCGCCTGCGCTTCGTGCTGATCGGTTACATGGATTTCCAGCACGGCCCGTGGCAGGCGAGCGACGCCGTACTCACCGTCCACGGTCACTACGCCGTGGCCGACCTCCCGGATCTCTTCGCGCAGTATCGCGTCGCCTTCGTCCTCTACCCATCCGCCGGGCCGGAGACCTTCAGCTACACGCTATCCGAGACGTGGTGCGCGGGACGCGCGGCGCTGGTGCCGCCGATCGGTGCGCTCGCCGAACGCGTGGTCGCCAACGGCGCGGGCTGGGTGATGAGCGAGCACGAATGGCGTGACGAGGCAGCCATGCTCGACCGTATCGAGGCGCTCGTCAGCGATCGGGACGCGTTGGCGCGCGGTCGCGAGCGCGCGCTTGCAGTGCGTGAGATGACGCGCGAAGAGATGCTGGCCGCCACGTACGGCCGCTACGACGAGATCGTCGAGTCGGGCCGTCGCAACGTGGCGCAAGCGCTGCCGCCGCTGGCGGCAGGTCGCGTGCGGCATGCGCTGCATTACGCGGAGTGGACGCCGCCCGCGCCGGATCGCCCGCCGGTACCGGCGAGTCGATCGCTGCTCGCGCGGCTCGCCCGGGCCGCCGCCCGCCGGCGGGATACCGCGGCGGGCCGTGTCCTCTATCGCCTCGCACCCGGGGCCCTGGTGAGCGCCTTGCGCGCCCGGTTGAAGTAGGGCGCGACCCATGACGCAGGAGATCTTCGTCGCCTGGCTCGAGCGCGGGCGCACGCATCAGCGCGAGGGCCGGCCCGCCGACGCCATCCCCTGTTATCGCCGCGCTGCCCGCGAAGCACCAACCTCGGCATTGCCGCATTTCCATCTCGGCGAGGTCTGGTGGCAGTTGGGCCGACCCGCCGCCGCGCTGCAAGCCTGGCGCCGCGCCGCGGACCTCGATGCGACGTTCGTCGCGCCGCGCCTCGCGCTCGTCGAAGCGGGCCTGCACGAGGGCGAATATGCGCTCGCTCGTGATGCTGCTGCGCAGATCGCCACGACGACCCCCGGCGACCAGCGGGTGCGGGTCACGCATCGAGTGGCGGCAGCCGCAGCCGGCGACCCGGCGGCGCTCGCCGCGTTGGCTCCGTTGCTCGCGGCCGATGCGGCGCTGGCGCAGGCGCCACCGATCGCACGGGCGCTCGCGCATGCGATCGATCGTGCCGAGCCGGATGCGGGGCAGGCGCTGGTCGCGAGCCTCGCTCCGGAGGCGGCAACGCTGCCGCCGGTGCTCGTCGCCGCCCTCGTGGCGCGCGGCGTGGCGCTGCCGGCGAGCTTTGCGTCGCGCCCGTTCACGCTCGACGAGCGGCAGGCGTTGCGCGCGCTGGCGGTCGCGTTGCACGGGCGCGATGCCGAACTCGCAGGTCGGCTCGCCGACGCGTATTGCGCGCTGACGGCGGCCCTTCCCCGGCCTGCAGTGCCCTTCCTGTGGCCGCAGCGCACCCGCGGTCGCGCCTTGCGGCTCGCCTGGGTGCTGCCGGCGCCGGCGGCGCCCGCCTGGGCGCGCGCGTGCCGGGTCCTCGTCGAGACCATGACGCGCCTTGCCGACCGGCCCTGCGCCCTGATCGTCGTGTGCTGCGGCGATCCCGACAGCACCCGCGCCGCGCTTGCCGGCCTTGCCCTCCCGCCGTCGCTCTTCGCGGGCATCGCGCTGCCCGCCGATGCCGCTGCCGCAAAGGCGCTCGCCGCCCGCGATTGCGACCTGCTCGTCGACGGCGCCGGACTCGCCGCCGACACCGCCACGATGCTCCTGGCGGGACCCGCGCGCGAGGTATGGGCAGTGGCTCTCGATGTGCCGCTGCATCGCCCGCCGATCGTCGCGCGAACGCTGGCCTCACCGGCGGCACTGGCCGACGCGCTGCGTGACGTTGCCGACAGCATCGAGCGCCTGCCACCCACCGGCTCGTCGGCGGAGGAACTTGCGCAGGAGTGGGATCGCGCGGTGGCGTTGCATCGTGACGGTGATCTCCCTGCTGCCGCTGCAGCGTATTCGGCGCTTCTTGCCGAGCAGCCAGAGTTCGCGCCGGCGCATCACCTGGCCGGCGTCGTGGCCGCCGCGCACGACGATGCCGCTAGCGCTGCGGCAGCGTTTGCCGTCGCGCTCGCGGCGCAGCCGGGCTTCGTCGACGCCCGACTCGCGGCCGCCGATCTTGCGCTTGCCGAGCGGCGCTACGACGACGCCATGCATCTCGTCGCGGCAGGCTTGCACATCGCGCCGTTCGAGCCGGCGCTGCTGCGCATGCAAGGACGCGTGCACGCGCGGCGCGGCGATACCACCGCGGCACTCGCGATCTACCACGACATTCTCCTGCGCTCGCCTGCCGATGCCCTTGCCCACTTCGAGCACGGCGCGACGCTGCAGCGCGCGGGTGACCTTGCGGGTGCCGCCCGTGCGTACCAGCGGGCGCTGACCTTCGATCCCGCCCTCGTCGACGCCGACTTCAACCTCGGAGTGGTCTTCGCGCAGCAGGGCAATCGGCCGGCGGCCATCGCGGCATTTCGTCACGTCCTCGGCGCCGACCGCGCGCACGTGGCTGCCTACAAGCATCTGGGCGACGCGCTGTTCGCCGACGGCGAGATCGACGCCTGGCTCGCCAATTTCCAGGCGTTCGAGCGCTATTGCCCCGATGCCCTGCCACTTGCCGTCTACGCGCTCGAAGCCTGCCAGCATGCAGGTGATTTCGAGCGACTCGATCGCTACCTCGATGGCCTGCGGCGCGACGCGTATCGCGCCCGCGATGCGCAGGAACTGGCCGAGTGCCTCGAATCGCTCCTGCATCTCCTGCTCTACTTCGATATCGAGCCGGCGGTGTTGCTGCGCCTGTCGCAGGCCTACGATTCCGCGGTGCGGCGTGTCTACGGCGAGCGGGTGCCTCCACCTGCGATACCGCGGCGATCCGGACGGCTGCGCATCGGTTACCTTGCCGGCGATCTGCGCAACCACGTGATGGGCAAGATGATGTGGCAGGCGATCGAGCACCACGATCGCAGCCAGTTCGATCTTTACTTCTATTCGACCGTGGCGGCGCGCGACGACTGGACCGATCGCTTCGCCGGCGTGGCCACTCGCTTCGTGTCGCTCGCCGATCGCGACGATTTCACCGCCGCGCGGGAGATCGCGGGTGACGACCTCGATCTCCTCGTCGACCTGTCCACGCATACGCAAGGATCGCGGCCGGGGATTCTCGCGCGCAAGCCAGCGCGGGTGGCGCTCACCCACATCGCGAGCGCCGGCACGCTCGGCATGACGGCGATCGATTACAAGCTCACCGATCGTTTTGCCGACGTGGCCCAAAGCCAGGAGTTCATGCTCGAGCGACTGCTCCCGATGGAGGGTTGCGTCTATCCGTATCGGCACATTCCGCCATCGCCGACTTCGCCGTACACGCGCGCGGCGTGGGGGCTTGCCGCCGACGCCTTCGTCATCGGCGCGTTCGTCAATCCGCTGAAGCTCTCGCGTCGCTGTCTGCGGCTTTGGCGCGACGTGCTCGATCGCATCCCCCGCGCCCGCCTCGCGCTCTCGCCCGCGCACCCCGCGCAGCGTGCGAGCTACGAGCGCCTTCTCGATGCCGTTGGGATCGCGCGCGAGCGCAGGGTCTATCTTCCGCAAGGGCGCGACGACGCCGAGAATCAGGCGCGCTATCGAATCGTCGACGCCGTGCTCGATACGATGCCGTACGGCGGTGTCAACGTCACCCTCGAAGCGCTCGACATGGGCGTGCCGGTGGTGACGCTGGTCGGCCGTCGCCACGGCGAGCGCTCGACGTACTCGATTCTCGCCAACCTCGGCGTGACCGCGACCGTGGCGCAGACCGGCCGCGAATACATCGACATCGCCGCTCGCCTCGCCGACGACGCGGCCTTCGCGGCTGCGGTCCGGGCGAGCATCGCGCGCGGGCTCGCGGGTTCGCCGCTCACCGACCTGCCGGCGCATACGCGCCATCTCGAGGCGGCGTACCGGGCGGCGATCGAGGGCGGCCCAGCGACCGCGCCGTGAAGGTGGCGGCGCGACCGAGCATCCGATGAGCGACCGAGCGCTTGCCGCGATCGAGGCGCGCCTCACCGCTGGCGACGCCGCCGGCGCCCGCTCGCTCGCGACCGTGCTGCTCGCCGATCCGGCGCTGGCCGGGCGCTGGCGCCTGGCCGCGCTCGTCCTGCGCTCGCGGGCGCAGGAGATGGCGCACGACATGGCGCCGGCCATCGCCGATCTGCGCGCGGCGCTCGCGCTCGATCCCGCGCAGCCGAGGTTGTGGAACGAGCTCGGTCTGCTGTGCGGCGACAGTGGCGACCAGGAAGGCGCCGTCGACGCCTTCACGCACGCCACCGTCGCCGATCCGCGCTACGCACGGGCCTTCAACAATCTCGGGAATGCACTGCGTGCCGCAGGGCGGATCGCCGACGCGATCGCGGCGGCCGCGCGCGCGATCGACATCGATCCCAACTATGCGCTCGCCTGGGCCAACCTCGGTAACCTGCGGCGCCAGGGGGGTGACGACGCCGGCGCCGAGACCGCGCTGCGTCGCGCGCTGGCGCTCGACGTGCGACAGCGCGGTGCCTGGCTCGCGTTGGGTGGGATCCTGCGCGAGCGCAGCGTTCTCACCGAGGCCGCCGAGTGCTTCGCGAGAGCGGCAGCGCTCGACGCGCGCGATGCGAATCCGTGCTACCAGCTCGGTGGCACGCTGGCCGAGCGCGACGACCTTCCCGCGGCGCGGGCGGCGTTTGCCGAGGCCGAGCGCCGCGACGCATCGATGCTGCGCGCAACGATCGCCCGCGAACTCACGTTGCCGATGCTCGCCGATTCGCGCGACGCGCTCGCAGCGTCACGCGCGGCGTTCGAGGCGGGCCTCGGACGGCTGGAGCGCGCGCTTCCCGCACGAGTGGCGACGATCTCCGGCGAGCGCGTCGTCGACGAACTGCGCTGGACCAACTTCCTGCTCGCCTATCAGGGCGGCGACGATCGTCCCTTGCAGGCGCGCTACGGCGCGCTGCTGGCGCGACTGGTCGCGCTGCGGGCGCCGTCTTGGGTGGCTCCGCGCGCCGCTCGGGCGCCGGTCGGCCGCATCAGGGTGGGCTTTGCCTCCACGTCGTTTCGCGACGGCACCGCCGGCCGCTACTTCGAAAGCTGGATCGCCGGGCTGCCGCGCGACGAGTTCGACGTCCACGTCTACCACTTCCTGCCGGAGATCGACGTCCTTGCGCAGCGGATCGCCGATCGGGCGGACGTGTTCCGGCACCTGCCGCTGGCCCTGCCATCGCAGGCGGCGCCGGTGATCGGCAACGATGACCTCGATCTGCTCGTCTATCCCGAACTCGGGATGGGCGCGGTGCTGTTCGCGCTTGCGGCGCTGCGCCTTGCTCCGGTGCAGTGCGTGGGCTGGGGGCACCCGGTTACCACCGGCCTGCCGCAAATCGACGTCTACCTCTCCTGCGCCGCGATGGAACCGCCCGACGCGCAGTCCCACTACACCGAGCGCCTGCTCACCTTGCCCGGCATCGGCACCGCGTATCGGCTGCCGCAGGTCCCGCCCGCAGTATCGCGTGCGTCCCTGGGGCTCCCGGAAGGCGTGCCGTTGCTGCTGTGTCCGCAGTCGCTCTTCAAGATCCATCCCGACAACGATGCGCTCTTCGCGCGCGTCCTCGCGGCGGTTCCCGGCGCGCAACTCGTCTTCTTCGCAGGGCGCGATCCGCAGATCACGCAACGCTTCGTCGCGCGGCTCGCGCGGTCCGGGATCGTGGGGGAGCGATGGCGCGTGCTCCCGCAGTGTGGTCACGAGGACTTCTTGCGCATCAACGGCGCCTGCGACGTGATGCTCGACACGCTGCACTGGTCGGGTGGCAACACGAGCCTCGACGCGCTGGCCTGCGGCCTGCCCATCGTGACCCTGCCCGGGCGCTTCATGCGTGGCCGGCAAAGTGCCGGCATGCTGCGGCTCATGGGGTTGGACGAGCTCGTCGCCGCCGACGAGGACGTCTACGTGCGGACCGTCACCCGCGTGGCCGGCGATGCCGCCTGCCGGGCGACGCTGTCGGCTCGGATCCGCGCGGCGCGCGGCGCGATCTTCGATACGCCGGCGCCAATCGAGGCATTCGCGCAGCACCTGCGCGAGCTTGCCGGCAGGCGGTAGGTCCTGCCGGGCGCACCGCGCGAGCGGTCGCGCTCACCGGCCGGGCGCGCGTCGGCCACCGACGTCCAGGCGCGGCGCCTCTTGCGTTTTGCGGTTTCCGCCGTATGTTCGGCGCTACGACGACTCGGCGCGCCAGTCCCCGCAACGGGAATTCGATACCGGCATTGACACGTCGAACAAAGATCCGCATAATCGCGCCTCTTTGCTGCTTTCCCGGCACGTCCGCAAGACCCCGGGGGGGCGCATGGGCCGCTCTTTAACAATTTGCAACCGATAGGTGTGGGTGCTTGGTGGCTGGGGCGCTCTGTGGTGACGGGCTTTGGTCTGTTGCTGCGGGGGATTTCCAAGCCAAAAGAAGTGCTCACACTGCACAAGGTCTTGTTTTCTGCTTGATGGGCTGGAAGGTCTGTTGGGTGGAGACGAGGTCTACGTCAGTATGAGTTTAGCTTTGACAGATCGAACTGAAGAGTTTGATCCTGGCTCAGAT
>JBDHRR010000035.1:0-28984 GCA_039807685.1 Burkholderiales bacterium | reverse complement strand
AGCAGCTTCGCCAATGCCGCGGACGCGACGCGCGCCTGAAGCGGATCGGAGCGGCTCGTCAGCACGATCGGGACGCGTGCGCCCAGCACGAGTCCGGCGGCGGTGGCTCCGGCGAAGTAGATCAACTGCTTCGCGAGCATGTTGCCGGCCTCGAGATCGGGTACGAGCAGGATGTCGGCGCGTCCGGCCACCGGCGATGCGATGCCCTTGGTCCGTGCGGCATCGGTACTGATCGCATTGTCGAAGGCGAGCGGCCCGTCGACATCGGCACCGGTGATCTGGCCGCGAGTGGCCATCACGGTGAGGGCGGCGGCATCGAGGGTCGCGGGCATCTTCGTGCTGACGGTTTCGACGGCGGCCAGCACGGCGACGCGTGGCCGCTCGAAGCCGATGGCGTGCAGGAGATCGATCGCGTTCTGGCAGATGTCGCGCTTGTGGGCGAGGGTGGGCTGGATGTTGATTGCGGCGTCAGTGATGACGAGGAGCTTGTCGTAGGCGGGAACGTCCATGGCGTAGACGTGGCTCACGCGTCGCTCGGTGCGCAAGCCCGACGCGGGAGCCACGACCGCACCCAGCAACTCGTCGCTGTGCAGGCTGCCCTTGACGAGCACGGCGACCTCGCCGGCGACGGCCATCGCGACGGCGCGCGCTGCGGCGGCGTGACTGTGTTCGACCGGTTCGATGACGATGCCGTCGAGGGAGGCTTGCGCGGCCTGCGCCGCCGCCTGGATCTTCGCCACCGGCCCGACAAGAATCGGCTCGAAGAGGCCCTCGTCGCGGGCCTCGAGGGCGGCGATGATCGCCGCTGGCGAGCACGGGTGGACGATGGCGGCACGCACCCGTGGCGCGGCGCGAGCCCGCGTCAGGAGCGCATCGAACCGTTCGTGCCGACGCAACGAGACGTCCGGTAGCGGCGCGCGCGGCCATTCGATGCGCCGATCGGGAGCCATCACCGTGGCCGATCCCTCGAGGACCGCGTCGCCACGTTGGTTCGTGCAGACGGTATCGAGGACGATGAGGTGCTTGTGCTCCTGCTTCTCCTTGACGGTGACGGTCGCGGTGATGGTGTCGCCGGGCGTGACCGGCTTCACGAATCGCAGACTCTGGCCGAGGTAGATGGTGCCGGGACCCGGGAGCTTGGTGCCGAGCACCGCCGAGATCAGCGCAGCCGTCCACATGCCGTGCGCGACGATATGACCGAACTGATCGGTCGCGGCGAACGCCGCGTCGAGGTGCGCCGGATTGACGTCGCCTGAAACCGCTGCGAAGAGGGCGATATCGTCGCGCCCCGCGACGCGCACGATCGATGCGGTGTCGCCGGGCGCGATTTCGTCGAACGTGTGATTGCGAAGGAAGTCGCTCATTGCTGCATGACGTAGGTTCCCGGAGCGTCCTCGAGTGGCCGGTAGCCCTTCGCTGCCGCACCCGTCGCCGGCGGCGAGACCCGCTTCGCGGTCGAGCGCGCGGCGAGCCAGTCAACCCATTCGACCCACCAGGACCCTGGCTTGACCTCGGCGCTCGCTGCCCATTCGTCCGCACCACGGCACAGGTGCGCGCTGCGCTTGACCGCCACGCGATAGCGGCGACGCGGTCGGCCTGGCTCGCTGACGATGCCCGCATTGTGCCCGCCGCTGGTGAGCACGAAGGTGATCTCGGTATCGCTGCAGAGGTAGTGGATCTTGTAGACCGACCGCCACGGTGCGACGTGATCACGCTCGGTGCCGACGGCGAAAATGGGAACATGGATGTTCTGCAGCGCGGCAGGACGGCCCTCGACGACGAAGCGACTCGCCGCCAATTCGTTGTCGAGATAGAGCCGTTGCAGGTATTCCGCGTGCATGCGATACGGCATGCGGGTGGAATCGGCGTTCCACGCCATCAGGTCACTCATCGGCACCCGCTCGCCCATGAGGTACTCGCGTACCAGGCGTGACCATACGAGGTCGTTCGAGCGCAGGAGCTGGAACGCGCCCGCCATCTGGTCGGCCGACAGATAGCCACGGTTCCACATCATGCTCGCGAGATAGTGCATCTGGCTGTGATCGATGAACAGCGCCAGTTCGCCAGGCTCGGTGAAATCGGTCTGTGCGGCGAAGAGCGTCAGCGATGCGAGCCGCGCATCGCCGCGGCAGCCCATCGACGCGGCGGCGATGGCGAGGAGCGTGCCGCCAAGGCAATAGCCGGTGGCATGCACCTTCTGTCCGGGCACGATCGCACCGACGGCGTCGAGTGCCGCCATCACGCCCAAGCGGCGATAGTCGTCGAGGGTGAGGTCGCGATCTCCGGCGGTTGGGTTGCGCCACGAGATACAGAAGACCGTATGACCTTTGCTCACCAGGTAGCGGACCAGAGAATTGTGCGGCGACAGGTCGAGGATGTAGTACTTCATGATCCAGGCCGGCACGATCAGTACGGGCTCGGCGAAAACCGACTCGGTGGTCGGTGCATACTGGATCAACTCGATGAGTTCGTTGCGAAAGACGACCTTGCCGGGAGTGGTCGCCACGTTCTTCCCCGGCATGAAATTCTCGGTCCCGACCGGCCGTTGGCCAAGCGCCAATCGGCTCATGTCTTCGCGCCAATTCTCGAAGCCCTGGACGAAGTTCATGCCGCCGGAGGCGAGCGTCCTGTCGATGACTTCCGGATTGGTGAGAGGATTGTTCGAGGGCGCAAAGACGTCGAGCAATTGCCGCGCGCCGAACGACACCATGTCCTCGTGGTGCGGCGTGACCCCCGGGACGTCGTGGGTGATGTTGTGCCACCACTGCTGCTGCAGCAGGAAGGCCTGGGCCCAGAGATTGAAGGGCTGTCGCTTCCAGGCCTCGCCGACGAAGCGATAGTCTCCGGGTAATGGCTCGATTGCCGGTGGGGCCTCGCGATTGAAGGACGCCGCGGCAGCATGCGCGACGAGTCGTGCCGCCTTTCGATTGGCCTTGGCCATGACCTCCAGTTGCTTGCCTGGTGCGGACGCGAGGTGCGTCGACCAATCGATGAGCGCCATTGCGAGAGCCGTCGGCGACACGCCGCCGGTGAAGCGTCCGCGGTACGCGGACCACATGCGATCGATCGATCGGAAGCCCTCGTCACCCGATAGCCTCTCGGGGGCCGGCGGGGGGTTGGGTCTTGCCGATGCCGCTGCAGTCATCGGCATCGGCAAGCTCGTGCGTACCTTGTCATCCATTTTCACCTCGGGTCGTTGCCAGCGATCGCGCGGGGCGGGTGTCGCGACCGTGGCATGGGATCCATCGCATGGCACTGGCATGCGAAACATGGACATGGGGGCGAACTGCCGGAAATTCCAGCCCCACCGCTACTGACTCCGGACGGTGGGCTGCGCGTAACGGTGGCGCCTACACCGTGAGCGCGCGCAATTGCAATCCGCGCAACGTCGCCTCGATCTCGCTTGGATTCACCGGACGCGCGTGCCAGTAGCCCTGCGCCTCGTGGCAGCCAAGGTCGCGCAGCGTACGGGACTGCGCCTCGGTCTCGATGCCTTCGGCGACGATGCGCTTGCCCATTGCGCGCCCCATTGCAATCATTGCGCGGACCACTTCCTCGCCCTCGCGACCGCGCGACAGGCGCGCGACGAACGAGCGATCGATCTTGATCTCGCCGATCGGAAGGTCCCACATCCGCGCGAACGACGAATACCCGGTGCCGAAGTCATCGATGCTGATCTGCAGGCCGGCGTCGCGCAACTGCCGGAGATTGGGCAGCGCGATCGACAGGCCATCGAAGAGCATGCTTTCGGTGACCTCCAGCGCGACCCGGTCGAGCGGGACGGCCGCCGTGTGCACGATGTCGAGGACGCGCTCGACGAAATCGCGCTGCACGAGTTGCGCACCCGATACATTGACGTGCATGACGAGCGAGGCGGCGGCGGGCAGCGTCCGGCGCCACTGCGCGAGTTGTGTGCAGGCGGCTTCGAGCGCCCAGCGGCCGAGGGGCACGATGAGCCCCGATTCCTCTGCCACGCGGATGAAACGCTCGGGCGGCACGGCGCCGCGCTCGGCGTGAGTCCAGCGGCACAGCGCTTCGACGGCCACCATCTCGTGGGTGCGCAGGTCGACGATCGGCTGGTAGACGAGGTGGAGTTGCTGCTGGTCGATGGCGCGGCGCAGCGCACTCTCGAGTTCCAGTTGCGACGACACTTCAGCATGCAGCGCGGTATCGAAGATCGCGTATTGCGCGCGGCCCTGCGCTTTGGCGCGATACATCGCGATATCAGCATCGCGCATCACATCTTCAGGCGACCGGTAGTGCCGGCCGCCCATCGTGATGCCGATACTCACCGTCGTCGAGATCTCGGCGGTGCGTACGCGGATCGGCTCGCTCACCACCCGCTGCAGGCGACGGGAGAGGGCGACCGCGTCGTCCTCGCTCATGTCGCGGGCGAGGATTGCGAACTCGTCACCGCCCAGGCGAGCGACGACGTCGGTGGGTCGGAGCTGCGCGGTGATGCGCCGGCCGAGCATCACCAGGAGCTCGTCGCCGACGCGATGTCCGAGGCTGTCGTTGACCGTCTTGAAACGATCGCAATCGAGGAACAGCACGGCGAAGCAAGAGGACGGATCGTGCCGCGCGGCCCTGATCGCGCCGTTGAGCTGCTCGAAGAAATGCGCCCGGTTGGGCAGGTCGGTGAGGTCGTCGTGATGCGCCATATGGCGCAGGCGGTCTTCGGCAATGCGTCGTGCGGTGATGTCCTCGACCTGGAGGATGAGGCACGGCGTGCTTTCGTCGGTGGCCGGGAAGAACGCTGCGTGCAGCGCGATGGCGACGAGCGAGCGGTCGGGTCGCACGCCGCGGACCTCGACCGTACACGTGGTGGCCGAATCGTCGAGAAGGGTGGCGAGCGCGCGGGCGAGCGCAGCGTGGTCCTCGCGATGGACGAATGCGCCGAAGTCGGAGCCGATCAGCGCCTGGGCGTCGCGTCCGAGGATCGTGCACAACGCAGGATTGGCCTGCAGCACCATGCGTTCGCGCGTGACCAGGGCCATGCCGATGGCGGCGTGCGCGAACGCCTTCTGGAAGCGTTTCTCGCTCCGCTGCAATTCGTTGAGATGCCGGGCCGACTCGGTGGCCGCACGCTGGGCGGCGGCAATGCGTTCCTGGTGCGCAAGCTCCCGATCCTCGAGGTGTCGCGCGTAGAGTCGGTGGGTGAGCATCGCCCCGGCCACCAGCGGCAGCGCAGCGACGAAGACACCGGCACCGAGGCGCTCGTAACCGGCGAAGAGCAGCGCCGCGAGCGCGGCGCTCGCGAGATAAACGATCGCCATCCAGGAATGGCTGCGCAGGATCTTCCATGGATGCAGCGGCAGGCCCTGCTTCAACGTGACCAGCGACGCCATGAGGAGCGTGCCCGTCGCGAAGTAGGCAAGGGCAACCGGCAGCAGCAAAGCAAGCTGGCCAAGGAGGCTCGACTCGGCGCCGGTCGCCGGGAATCGCCCTGTGCCGAAGGCGTAAAGTGTTCCGCAGGCGTACATGGCGAGTCCGGCCATCGCCGGCGTGCCGATCCGACTCGTCCAGCGCAACGAAGTCCGATATGAACCGACCGCGCCCTCGGCAGCGGCGGCCAAGGCTGCTGCCGCTGGCCCGCTCACGATGAGCGCGAGGAAAATCACCGTTTCGGCAGCGCTGACCGACGTCTTGCCTCCGGCCAGACGATACGGAAAGGCGCCGGCCAGGCCGGCCAGGACGATCGCCAACAGGGCCTGCGCGATGCCGGGGTACGACAGCGCCAGCGTGGAGCGGACGGCGAGCGCCAGCGCGGCGGCACCGAGGAGGGCGGTGATCCACCAGTACGTCTTGGCGACCGGATTGTAGTCGTTCATCCGCAACATGCGAGCACCGGCCGGCCATCGGCGGGAAGGGGTCAGCGGCGGTTCGGCGGTCGCCCGACGGCCAGCGTATCGGACATGCAAAAAACGCGCCGCTGCTGGATGCAGCGGCGCGTTTTCCGGATGAACCCTGGCGGGAGTCGCGTGGCGATCAGGGCTCGCCGGCCAGGATTGTCTCGGACAGGATCAGCCCCTCAGACAGGATCAGCCCCTCGGACAGGATCAATCCCTCGGACAGGATCAATCCCTCGGACAGGATCAATCCCTCGGACAGGATCAATCCCTCGGACAGGATCAATCCCTCGGACAGGATCAGCCCCTCGGACAGGATCAATCCCTCGGACAGGATCAGCCCCTGCGGCGCCGCCGCCGCGAGGGCCAGCGACGAGACCGGGGCATACATCCCCGTACGGGCAGCGAGATTGGTCGCGCCGGCGGCCTTGTCGAGGGGTCGCACGCCGGCGGAAAGCAGCTTTGTCTTCCCCGCAAATTTCTGTTCGAAGCGACGTGGCTGCATGGTCCCGGGCCAGTTGACCGCCGTCATCGTGCTGACGAGCCGCCCGGTCCACAGGAGCTTCGGATCGTAAATCGCCTGATACTTCGCCAGCACGGCGCTCCCGCCGACGACGTGACCGCCACCGGCAGTGATGAAGCCGCTCCACGGCACAGTCTCGCCGCCGACCCATGTCGGACCCGCCGGCAGCGTGCGCCCCGGCGCGAGCAGGTCATCCCCGGACTTGAGAGTTCCGGCGGCGATGGCGGCCGCGATGTCCTGACGCAGCGCCTGCGCGACGCGTACGGCGCCGTCGACGTTGAGGAGCCCCGTCCCCTGCTGGATGAGCGATTGCCCCGGAAGCGGCTGCGCGGTGTACTGCAGGATCGCCTTGATGAGCGGCGGCGTGAGCCCTGGGTTGGCCTGCAGCATGAGGGCGACCGTGCCGGCAACCGCGGGAGCGGCGATCGACGTCCCCGAAAGTTGCATCAGGCGCGCATTGCGATCGGTCTTGTACCCGCCGACCTCGAGGGCGGGATTCTCCCCGAGGAGAACGTTCGCCGGCTTGCCGGCATTCGATGCGGCCCCAACGATCTTGTTGCCCGGCGCGACGAGGTCGGGCTTCAGGAGGTTGTCGTGGTGGCGCACGCCGGCGTCGTCGAGCCAGCCGCTACGCGTCGGCCCGCGCGAACTGAACCGGTTCACCGATTCGTCGGCGCGGGTGAGCGTGTCATGGTGGTGCGCCGAGCCGACCGTGATGACCGACGGCTCCACCGCTGGTGCACCCATTGCGCCCAACACCTCGGCGCCGTCGGCGGTGACGCCGTAGTTCCCGGCCGCCGCGATGACCGTGATCCCCATCGCCGTCGCTGCCCGCACCGCGCGGCAGAGCGGGTCGTCGAGGAACGAGCCCGTCGTCGGCGTGGCCAGGCTCAGATTCAGCACCCGAATGTTGTACGTGGTGCGGTTGGCAATCGCCCAGTCGATGGCAGCGAGAACATCGCTCAATTGCCCGACGCCGTTCTCGTCCAGGACCCGCAGGTCGAGGAGTTTCGCGCCCGTGGCGATTCCCGCGGCGTCGGGCCCTCCCGGTATCGATTGCCCACCGGCAATCGACGCCACGTGCGTGCCGTGCCCGTAGACGTCGGGGTTGTTGACGTTCGAGCCATCAACCGCGCGCTCGAACGACCGATACGCAGCGGACCCTGGGGCAAATCCGGCTGCGAGGTCGACCGCACGCGTCCAGTCGATCTTCTTCGTTCCCTGGGACGCCGACAGCCGCGTGAAGTCCATGCTGGCGCCGACTCGGTTGCCGGGCCGGCAGTTGTCGCTGTTGCCGTTCATTCGTCCGCCGAATGCGGCGTGACAGGTGTCGATGCCCGAGTCGAGGATCGCGATCCCGATTCCGAGGCCGGTCAAAGCGGTCCCGTTGGCGGCACGTGCGCCGGGGGTCCCGGTGATTTCCTGCAGGAAACTCGCGGTGCGGAAGGCGGGCCTGTTCGGCACCGCAAAGGTAACGTCGTCGCGCGCGGCGATCGCCGCGACGGCGGCTGCCGGCAGGACGGCGAGTATTGCCGGCGTCGATCGATACACATACTGGACCGAGCCGCCCGCCGCCAGGATTCCCGCTCGCAGCGAGGCGTACTCGGGGTCGCTGTCGGCCGCGCCAAGCACCACCTGCACGTAGGTGCCGCGATTCGTGACCGCCTTCCATGCCCCCTTGGCGGGGCCGCCATTCAACGCGATCTTGAGATCGGCGGCGACCTTTCCGCCCGGACCGGCGTGCGCAGCATTGCCGCCGACCCCGAGCATTGCAATTGCAAACAAGCCAAGTGGCAGCAGAACCCGCCCCAGCAAGGCGAGCCATCTGCCGCTGTCCCCGTTCCGTATCCCTCGGACCCCCCCGATTGTCGCCACGGTATCCCCCCTGTCGAACGCGTATGCGAACATGCATGCTACAGGTCACGCGTGTTGCTCACAAGACGTCTCGCGCAGGATGTGCGCTCGCATATTGTTCCCGGTCAATTGTAGTGGACATCATGCGGCGCGACTCGGGATCGTCATCCCGGCGAGTGGGGGATACGGCGGATAACGTCTACTTCCGGGGCTCCGAGCCGCCATTGGGTGGAAGGAGCGACAAGAACTACAGAATCGCGCCCTCCGCCCGGCGGGCGCGGGGTACATGACGGGACGGGTCTCGCCGCCGGTCAGGCATCGTTGCGTGGGCGTCCGCGGGCCAGACGGGTGATGCAACGGGGTTTCGCGGGGCTGCAACCGGGTTCGGGCGCGCTCCGGGGCCGGGCAATGGCGCGCGGCTTGACCGCGATCAGTGTCGACAAGGATCGCGGCCGGCACACTGCCCGACGTTGCACGAATGCGCAGGCACCTGCCGCGAGTCGCGAGTTACTCCGGTCGATGGGCGGGCGCCAAGGATTTGTCATGAGCGCCGTACCCCTCGCCATCGATCCCGCACTACTGCGCCGGTACGACCGGCCAGGGCCCCGGTACACCTCGTACCCGCCCGCTCCCCACTTCGGCCCCGACTTCGGGGCCGTCGCGCTGCGCGACGCCATCGTCGAGAGCAACGGCGACCCGATCCCGCGCGCGCTGTCGCTGTACGTCCACGTGCCGTTCTGCGCGAGCCCATGCTTCTATTGCGGCTGCAATCGCATCATCACCCGCGATCGAAGCCGAGGCCCCGTCTATGCCGCGCGGATCGTGCAGGAACTCGCCTTGACCGGGGCGCTCGTCGACCGCGATCGCGATGTGGTGCAGGTCCACTTCGGTGGCGGCACGCCGAATTTCCTCGCGCCCACCGACCTTGCGGCGATCCTCGATGCCGTCAAGCGTCACTTCACGCTGTCGCCGCGGCCCGATCGCGACATTTCGATCGAGATCGATCCGCGGACCGTATCGGTCGACGACGTCGCCGAACTTGCCGCGCTGGGCTTCGATCGCGCGAGCTTGGGGGTGCAGGACTTCGATCCCGACGTGCAGCGCGCCGTGAACCGGATCCAGTCGGTGGCGGAGACGCTCGATGTCATTGCCGCGTGTCGCGCCAACGGTATGCGCTCGGTCAGCGTCGATCTGATCTACGGGCTCCCGCTCCAGACGGTGGCGAGCTTTTCCCGCACGCTCGCCACGGTGATCGAGGCGCGCCCGGATCGCATGGCGATCTACGGTTACGCCCATCTGCCGCAGCGCTTCAAGGCGCAGCGACACATCGACGACGACGACTTGCCCGCGGCGGATGCGAAGCTCGCGTTGCTCGCCTGCGCGATCCGCATGCTCACCGCGGCCGGCTACGTCTATATCGGCATGGATCATTTCGCGCTTCCCGACGACGAGTTGGCGCGGGCCCAGCGGCACGGCACGCTACAGCGCAATTTCATGGGCTATACGACGCACGCGCAGACCGATCTCATCGGCGTCGGCGTATCGGCCATCAGCCACGTCGGGTCGACGTTCAGCCAGAACCCGCGCGAGCTCTCGGCATGGGAGGCGGCGATCGACGCGGGGACGTTGCCGGCCTGCCGCGGCGTGTGGCTCGACGCCGACGACATCCTGCGTGCCGACGTGATCCAATCGCTGATGTGTCACGGATACGTCGCCATTCCCGAGATCGAGACGCGCTACGGCATCGAATTCGCGACCTACTTTGCGAACTCGCTTGCGCAACTCGAGCCGCTCGCGGCCGACGGCCTCGTGCGCATCGCGCGCGATCGCATCGAGGTGACCGATGTCGGTCGCCTGCTCCTGCGCAACGTCGCGATGTGTTTCGATCGCTATCTCGAAGCTGCCACGGTGGTACCGCTCTCGCGCGCGATCTGATTCCGCACCCGTCGCCGATCGCGCTCCACTTGCCGCGGCGATTCGCACTCACGGTGCGGTGCGGCGCGCCGACGCTTTGGCCACCGGCACGGCGCGACACAGCGCACACCGCGCGACATCGGCGAGAATGCCGCGCGTGAGCACGTCGCCTCGATTCCCCGTCTTCGCATCACGGCTCGCTGCCGCGTGGCACGCGTTGCCGCCGTGGTTGCAGGGTGCGCTCGGCCTTGTCGCATCGCTGGTCGCTGCCGGCATCGCTTCGATCGCCCTGCGCCAGGATTCGAGCTGGGATCTCATGAACTACCACTACTACAACGCCTGGGCATTCGTGCACGCGCGTTACGGCATCGATTGGGCGCCCGCGCAGCTCCAGTCGTTCTACAGCCCGTTCCTCGACCTGCCGTTCTATGCGATGGTGGCCTCGGATCTGCCGCCACGGATGATCGCTTTCGCGCTGGCCATCCCCACCGGGATCGCCTGGTATTGCTTCGCGCGGATCGTCACCTGCCTCTTCGCGCCGCTCGACGTGGCGGTGCGGCGACCGGCGATCGTGGCGGCGCTCTTCCTCGGCGTGACCGCACCGATGGCAGTGAGCCTCATCGGCACCACGATGAACGACTGGTATGTCGCTGCCCTGGTGCTGGTCGCCGTTTGGGTGCTGGTGCGTGCACCGGCGCCTTCGGTCAGGGCTGCCGCCGTCGCTGGATTCCTCGTCGGCGTCGCTGCGGGCTTGAAGCTCACCGGCAGCATCTACGCAGTCGGCCTTGCGGCGACGCTGTTCCTGGCCGGTGACGGCGGGTGGCGCGCGCGCTGGCGGCGCGGCGCCGCGGCAGGCATCGCGGTCGCGCTTGCTTTCACGCTCACCGCGGGCCCATGGATGTTGCTGCAATCCGAACGCTACGGCAATCCGGTCTTCCCGTACTACAACCACGTCTTCCACTCGCCCTGGGCCGATCCGGTATCGTTCTCGGCGACGCGCTTCGGCCCTCGGACGTGGTTCGAGTGGGTCGGCTTCCCATTGGCGATGCTGTGGAAGCTCGAAGGCTACGTGGCCGAGCCCGAGTTCCGCGATGCGCGCCCGGCGCTCCTGTACGTGCTCGCCATTGCCGCGATCGTATGGCGCCGCCCGTCACGCATCGTGATCGATCCGCGCTGGCGCATCCTTGCGATCTTCTTCTTCGTCTCACTCGTCGCGTGGGCGCTGCTGTACCGCATCTTCCGCTACCTCGTGCCGCTCGAGTTGCTCGGTGCGGCCTTCATCGTGCTGCTCGTCGTGCGGTGGGTGCCGCCGCGGCGCGTGGTGTGGGTGCTGGCGGGACTGTGCATCGTGGCCGTGGTCACGTCGAAGTATCCGACGTGGTGGCGGCAGCGCTTCGAGGATCGCTTTCTCACCGTCCAGATGCCGCCGGTGGAGGCGAATGCGCTGGTGCTGCTGGTGGCGCCCGAACCGATGTCGTATGTGCTGCCGGCATTTCCCAGCGATGCGCGGTTCGTGGGTCTGGTGAGCAACTTCAACGATCCGTGGCGGCGCAATCGTCTCCAGGCGACGATTGCCGCAGCCATCCGCGAGCACCGTGGTCCGCTCTACAGTCTCGCGATGCCGCCCGGGCACCGGGTCGGCGACGACGCGCTGGCGGCAATGGGACTCGAGCGTGCGGCCTGCGCGTCGATCCACACCAACCTGCGCGCTTCGCCCATGGAGTTGTGCCGGGTACAGCCACGCTGATCGGCAGCCCATCCGTATCGCTTGCGCCGGCATTGCCTTTGCAGGCGGCGAGGTCCTGTGCAACAATCGTCGCAACTCATTGCATGCAGGGTGTACCGATGCTGGACCGTGACGGCTACCGCCCGAACGTCGCCATCGTCATCGTGAACGGCAGGAATCAGGTCTTTTGGGGAAAGCGAATCCGGGAACACTCGTGGCAATTTCCGCAGGGCGGCATCAATTCAGGTGAAACGCCCGAACAGGCGATGTTCCGGGAATTGCGCGAGGAGGTCGGTCTCGAGCCCCGTCACGTGAAGATTCTCGGCCGCACGCGCGAATGGCTCCGCTACGACGTTCCGCAGCACTGGATCAAGCGCGAATGGCGCGGCAGTTACCGCGGCCAGAAGCAGATCTGGTATCTCCTGCGGCTCGTCGGTCGCGATAACGACGTCAGCCTGCGAGCGAGCGAGCATCCGGAGTTCGATGCGTGGCGCTGGCACGAGTACTGGATTCCGCTCGACACGGTGATCGAGTTCAAGCGCGAATCGTACCGGCGTGCGCTCATCGAACTCGAGCGCTTCCTGCGCAGCAGACCACAGACGAGGCGCGAACGGCTGTACGGCGTGGTGCACCCGCAGGTGCCGCAGACGTACGCCGATCCGGTCGCGCCTGTCGCCAAGTGACCAGGCAGCAACGCGTCGTCACCAGGATCAGGCGATGCGTTCCCACAACGATGTTTCGTCCTCGAGGCGGTCGAGCTCCACGCCTTTGAAGTCGCCGCGCGAGACGATCCCCACGATGCGGGCGCCATCGACGATGGGCAAGTGACGGTATCCGCAATCGGACATGCGGCGCAGCGCGTCGATGGCGGTGGCTTCGGGGCCGATCGTATCGGGAGCTGCGGTCATCGCGGTGGCTAGCCGCGTCTCCGAAGGTGGCTGACCGCCGGCCAGGGTCCGCACTGCATCGCGGCCGGTGAAGATGCCGACGAGCTTGCTGCCGTCGGTGACCAGCACGGCGCCCACGCGGCGCTCCCACATCTGCCTGCACGCGTGCTGGACCGTGGCATCCGGAGGCAACATCAAGGGATTCTGGTTCTTGACGATGAAGGCCAAGCTACGATTGGTCATGATCGTGATCTCCGGTCTGTCGACGAAGCGCCCTCGACCGACGATTATAGACGACCTACGCGCTGTGCTTGCGCGGCTTGGTGCGCGGCGCGTCGTCCCCGAGCAGGACGAGATTGTCGCGGTGGATGAGTTCGGGCTCGCTGACGTAGCCCAGCGTTCGCTCGATCTCCGTCGATGGCTTGCGCGCGATCCGCGCTGCGTCGAGGGCGCCGTAGTTGACGAGACCGCGCGCGATCTCGCGACCGTCGGGGTCGTAGCAGCCGACGACCTCGCCACGCTCGAAGCTGCCCTCGACTTCCGTCACGCCGATCGGCAGCAGGCTCTTGCCTTCCCGGGTCAGCGCGCGGGCCGCGCCGGCGTCGAGCCGGATGCGCCCGGCGAGTTGGACGTGGTCGGCGAGCCACTGCTTGCGAGCGGCGAGCGACGCGGTGGGTGCGACGAGATGCGTGCCGAGCGCCTCACCGGCGGCAAGACGGGTGAGCACGTGCGGCTCGCGTCCGCTCGCGATGACCGTGGAGGCACCCGAACGTGCGGCACGCTTCGCGGCGAGGATCTTGGTGAGCATCCCGCCCTTGCCGAGGGCGCTCCCGGCGCCGCCGGCCATCACCTCGAGCGCCGGATCGCCGGCGCGGGCGGTATGCACGAATGCTGCGTCGGGGTCCTTGCGCGGGTCGGCCGCGTACAGGCCGCGCTGGTCGGTGAGCAGCACGAGGACATCCGCCTCGATGAGGTTCGCCACCAGCGCCCCCAGCGTGTCGTTGTCACCGACCTTGATCTCGTCGGTCGTCACCGTGTCGTTCTCGTTGATGATCGGAATCACGCCGAGTGCGAGGAGCGTGCGCAGCGTGGTGCGCGCATTGAGATAGCGATGGCGGTCGGCAAGGTCGGCATGCGTGAGCAGGATCTGGGCGGTGTGCAGTCCGAACCTGGCAAACGCCGCCTCGTAGCCTTGCGCGAGTCCCATCTGGCCGACGGCGGCCGCCGCCTGCAATTCGTGGATGGCCCGCGGCCGCGACTTCCAGCCCAGTCGCTTGATACCTTCGGCGATCGCGCCCGACGACACCAGTACCACCTCGCGGCCGGCTCGTTGCAGCGCGGCGATCTCTTCCGCCCACTGCGCGATGGCGTCGTGGTCGAGGCCACGCCCATCGTTGGTGACGAGCGATGACCCGACCTTGACGACGAATCGCGTCGCATTGCGACCAACCGAAGTTTCGGCCGCGGCCTGGCCGGTGTCGCTCACGACTCGCCCTCCGACGCGCGTCGGCGCCGCCGTGACACCAGCGGCGCGGGCCGCAGCACCACCGGGGCAGCGCCGCTGGCAGGCGCCGGGGCTGCGGGCGCGGGAAGCGGCACGTCGTCTTCCGTCGGCGCCGCGGCCGGTGCCGGATGTGCATCGAGCCACGCCTGCACCGCGAAGACGAGTTCGCGACAGCCCTCCCCGTTGACCGCCGCGACGACGTGCACCGGACCCTTCCAGCGATACGCCTTCACGAACGCCGCTACGCGTGTCGCCCGCTCGTCCTCGGGGACGAGGTCGATCTTGTTCAGCACGAGCCAGCGCGGCTTCGCGTGCAGCGCTTCGTCGTAGCGTTGCAACTCTGCCACGATGGCACGCGCATCGCGCACCGGGTCCGCGTTCTCGTCGAGCGGTGCGAGATCGATCACGTGCAGGAGGAGGCGGGTGCGCGTGAGGTGGCGCAGGAAGCGGTGCCCGAGACCGGCACCGTCCGCCGCGCCCTCGATGAGCCCGGGGACGTCGGCGACCACGAAGCTCTTCGCTTCACTCGTCCGCACTACGCCGAGGTTGGGCGCAAGCGTGGTGAACGGGTAATCCGCGACCTTCGGGCGTGCCGCCGAGATCGCGCGGATGAGCGTCGACTTGCCAGCGTTGGGCAGGCCCAAGAGGCCCACGTCGGCGATCAGCTTCAACTCGAGCGCGAGGCGACGATGCTCGCCCGCGTCGCCACGCGTGAACTGGCGCGGCGCGCGATTGGTGCTCGTCTTGAAGTGCAGGTTGCCGAGCCCGCCCTTGCCGCCGGCGGCGAGCAGCGCGCGCGCGCCGTCGGTGGCGAGGTCGGCGATGCGCTCGCCGGTGTCGGCGTCGGTGATGACCGTGCCCACTGGCATGCGCAGCGTCACGTCGTCGGCGCCGCGCCCGTACTGGTCGGCGCCGCGCCCGTTCTCGCCGCGCTGGGCGCGATGGATGCGCGCGTACCGATAATCGATGAGCGTGTTGATGTTGCGGTCGGCCACCGCATAGATGCTGCCACCGCGGCCGCCGTCGCCGCCGTCGGGGCCGCCGCGGGGGACGTATTTCTCGCGGCGGAAGGAGGCGACGCCGTTGCCGCCGTCGCCGGCGATCACCTCGATCGTTGCTTCGTCGAAGAATTTCATGAGGGTTGTCGCGTGTAGAGCACGAATCGCTCGGTATCGTCGCCGCGCCGCCCGCCGCTCCACGCCACGGCCCATCCCGGTGCCGGCTCGGGCAGCGTCGCGAGGTGGCCGTACTGGACGAGGAGGGCTGGACAGTCGTGGTTGGCGTGCACTTCCTCGCGCACGGTCCTGATGCCGGCGAAATAGTCGAAGACCGCGCGCTGCGGCTCGCCCAGGTTGCGACTGGCGACGCACCCACTGAATGGCAGATGCGCGGCAGCGGCTTCCACCGTCCAGCGATAGCTGCGGCGCGAATCGAGGTACGGCAGCCAGATGGTGGTGACGAGGCCCCAGATCAGGGTCACGCCGGCTGCCCAGTTGAGGACGGCGCGGCGGTTGGAACGCCGCGCCGGACGCACCAGGACGATCCAAAGCCCGGTCAACGCCAGCGCCGCGAGGATGCTTCCCAGATGGAATGAGGGCCGGTAGCCGACTTCGGTGTCGCGAAAGAGACGGGCGACGCCTTGCGGCATGCCAGCGACGTACGCGTCGATCCACAGGCCCCACATGAGGAGCGCGGCAAGCCCGAAGGTGAGGATACCGAACCAGTCGAGAGCACCGGAGAACCCACGGCGCAGCGAATCGACCTCGAGCGCGGCGAGCAGCGCGAGCGGCACCAGGAGCGGCAGCGCATTGGCAAGCCGGACATCCGGTTGTACGAGGAGCCCGGCCAGGATCACGAGCGAGAGCACGCCGGGGAGCACGACGCCGACGTCGCGCAGGCCGCCGTTGAAGCCGCGACCGCGCAGCCAGAGGGTCCATACGACGAGCGGCAGCGCGGGCCAGGTGAACCACGCAAGATTGCGTAGGTAATACATGGGGTCAGCCCGCTGCGTGCCGTCGCCCAGGAACCAGAGGTAGTCGCCCGGCGATTCGCTCGCGAGCCACTCGCGAAGGAGCGCGGGGTCGCGCGCACCGAGCGCGACGAGCCACGGTGCCGACAATGCAACGCCGACGGCAACGCCGACGGCGACGGTGACGAGATGGGCGCGACTGCGCCACGCTGGACCGCACAGCGGGAGCACGAGTGTCGTGATCACGAGCCACAGCGGTCCCTGGAGGCCGTTGCCCAGAAATCCGACGCCAAGACCCGTGCCGAACAGGAGTCCGCCGGCCACTGGGCGGCGCAGCGCCAGCGCCAATCCCCACAGGCCGATGGCCACCCCCAGCGTCATGAACAATTCGGGCGAGAGCACGTGCGCGCGGTCCCAGAAGCCCACGCTACCCACGAGGATCAGCACCGGGAGCCAGCGAAAGGCGCGTCCGTTGAGTTCACGGCTGGCGATCGCCGTCGCCAGCAGCGTCAGCGCAAGCGCGAGTCCGACGACCATGCGCGCGGCGTTGTGCACGGCGAGCGGCGGCGCGAAGGCGTGGATCGCGAGCGCCCCACCCAGGTAGGTGAGCGGCGGCCGCGGCACATAGGGCTCGCCGGCGAGCGTCGGGACGACGAGATCGCCGCTTTGCGCCATCGCGGCGGCGACGCCGATCGACGTGGCGTCCTCGGTTTTCCACGGATCGTGGCCGGCGAGCCCGAGTGCGACCCAGGCGGCGCACAGCAGCACGAGCCCCAGTTGCTTCCAGGTGCGAAACGGCGCCGACGGGCTCACCGCCTCGGGATCGACGTTTTCGGGAGGATGGGGGCGCGGCGCACGCATGGTTGGTTGGGGAGGCACGACGGTTCACGGGAACGGGTCGTGATCCGGCCGGGCGCTATTGTGCGGCAATTGCCGGCACCGTCGGCGACCGGCGTTATGACCGACGCTGCGAGTTCAGCAAGAAAAAAGGGCAGCCGAAGCTGCCCTCGTTTCGTCGGCGCCGGTTCGTGGCGCGCCCGCGGTATCGCGGGGCAGGCGCCCGTTTCATGCCTTGGCGGTAGCCTTCGCGCCGTCCTTGCTGCCGTAGCGCTGGCGGAATTTGTCGATGCGCCCCGCGGTATCCATGACCTTCTGCTTGCCCGTGTAGAACGGATGACACTGGGCGCAGACTTCGATGTGCAGCGCCTTGCTGGCGGTGGTCGAGCGCGTCGTGAACGAATTGCCGCAGCTGCAGGTGACCTGCACTTCGGCGTATTTGGGATGGATGTTGTCCTTCATGTGTTTGCCTCTCGTCCGATCGGACCCGCTGGCGCCGGCGATGCAGCCCGCGCGCGCTGTCCCGGGAATGTGCGATGTGGAACCGGGCATTCTACACCATCGCCACGGCTTGCGCTTGGCGGGCGGAGCCCCCGGCACCATGCCGCGGGTTGTCGCCTACCCGCGGCGCATCGAGTCGAAGAACTCGGCGTTGCTCTTCGTGGCCTTGATCTTGTCGAGCAGGAATTCCATCGCCTCGAGCTCATCCATCGGATAGAGGAGCTTGCGCAGGATCCACACCTTCTGGAGGATGTCGGGCTTCAGCAGGAGTTCTTCCTTGCGCGTCCCCGAGCGATTGACGTTGATCGACGGGTAGATCCGCTTCTCGGCCATGCGGCGGTCGAGGTGGATCTCCATGTTGCCGGTGCCCTTGAACTCCTCGTAGATCACGTCGTCCATCCGCGAGCCGGTGTCGATGAGCGCGGTGGCGATGATGGTGAGCGAGCCGCCTTCCTCGATGTTGCGTGCAGCACCAAAAAAGCGCTTCGGACGCTGCAGCGCATTGGCGTCCACGCCACCGGTCAGCACCTTGCCCGAGGCCGGCACCACGGTGTTGTAGGCGCGGGCAAGGCGGGTGATCGAGTCGAGCAGGATGACCACGTCCTTCTTGTGCTCGACGAGGCGCTTCGCCTTCTCGATCACCATTTCGGCCACCTGCACGTGGCGGGTGGCGGGCTCGTCGAAGGTCGACGACACCACCTCGCCGCGCACCGAGCGCTGCATCTCGGTGACTTCCTCGGGACGCTCGTCGATGAGCAGCACGATGAGCATCACGTCCGGGTGATTCGCGGCGATCGAATGCGCGATGTGCTGCAGCATCACCGTCTTGCCGGACTTCGGACTCGCCACGAGCAGGCCGCGCTGGCCCTTGCCGATCGGCGCAATGATATCGATGATCCGCCCGGTGATGTTCTCCTCGGCCTTGATGTCGCGCTCGAGGACCAGCGGTTCGTCCGGGAAGAGCGGCGTCAGGTTCTCGAAGAGGATCTTCGACTTCGCATTCTCGGGCGGCTCGAAGTTGACCTTGTCGACCTTGACGAGGGCGAAGTAGCGTTCCCCGTCCTTGGGCGTGCGGATCTCACCCTCGATCGTGTCGCCGGTATGCAGGTTGAAGCGGCGGATCTGCGACGGCGAGATGTAGATGTCGTCGGTATTGGCGAGATACGACGTGTCGGGCGAGCGCAGGAAGCCGAAGCCGTCGGGGAGGACCTCGAGGACGCCGCCGCCGAAGATCGATTCGCCCTTCTTCGCCTGATGCTTCAACAGGGCGAAGATGAGGTCGTGCTTGCGCATCCGGTTGGCGCCCTCGATGTCGTTCTGGTTGGCGACCTCGATGAGCTCGGAGACGTGCTTGGATTTGAGTTCGGAAAGGTGCATGGTGCGGTTCGCGCGCGCGGCGCCGCCGCGAACTGGCGCGGTCAGGCGGCATGGCGCTCGGGACTGCTAGCGGGTGTCGGGGAACGTTGGGATGCTGGCGCTGGCTCGGATCAGACTGCGCCAACGAAATCGGAATGGCGCGCCGCGCTCACGAAAAGGAAGCCTAACGGGATTGCCGGCGACTGTCAACCGAAGCGACGGCCCAGGGAACAGTGGTCGGCCGCTGGCCGGATCGGGCCAGTCGGCGGGCGGGCGCGCCGACGGCGCCGTCAGGGTCGCCGGACGCGTGGCAGGCGGCGTTACAGGTTGCTGTCGAGGAATGCCGTGAGTTGCGACTTGGTGAGTGCGCCGACTTTTTGCGCATGCGCCTGGCCACCCTTGTAGAGGATCACGGTCGGGATGCCGCGAATGCCGTACTTGCCCGGTGTCGACGGATTGGCGTCGATGTCGAGCTTGGCGATCTGCACTTTGCCGTCGTAGGCCTTGGCAACCTCGTCGAGCACGGGCGCGAACATCTTGCACGGACCGCACCACTCCGCCCAGAAGTCGACCAGCACTGGCGTGGCCGCCTTCAGGACGTCGTTTTCGAAGGTGGCGTCGGAAACATGCTTGATGGCGTCGCTCATGACTGATCCTCGGGTTGCCGGCAGGGCAGGGCCGGATTCGTGCGCTAACGGTAGCCCAACGATGCAGCATGCGCAAGGCGAGCCGGGTCACGCGTGCGGTAAGCTGGGTGCGATCTGCTAAAATTCAAGCTTCTGCGATTTCCCCGTCCGCTTCCACGCGCCGGCGCGCCACCGGCAAGCACATCTTCATGGCTTACGTCGTCACCGAGAGCTGCATTCGTTGCAAGTACACCGACTGCGTCGACGTCTGTCCGGTCGACTGCTTCCGCGAGGGTCCCAATTTCCTCGCCATCGATCCCGACGAGTGCATCGACTGCACGCTGTGCGTCGCCGAGTGTCCGGTCGAGGCGATCTTCGCCGAGGACGACGTGCCGCCGGACCAGCAATCGTTCATCGCGCTCAACGCCGAACTGGCGAAACTGTGGCCGCCCATCATCGAGCGCAAGCCGGCGCCGCCGGACGCCGACGAGTGGGCGGAGGTGAAGGACAAGCGTGGCCACCTCGCCCGCTGACGGCGGCACGTTTGACCCGCTCCCGCCGTCACCCCTAGAATCGCAGGCTTCGTCCGATTGTCCCGGCAGCGCGCCCCTCGTTTTCGCAAGGCTTCGTCCCCGCCCATGAACAGAATCCTATCGTTGGTCGCAGTCGCCCTCGTGGCGGCGCTGCCGCAGATCGCTGCGGCGCAGGCCGCGGCCGCCCCCCCCGGCGACCCCAATCGCGGTGCGCAGAAGATCCAGATGTGCCAAGGCTGCCACGGCGTCGTCGGTTGGCGGACCGCGTTTCCCGAGGTGTATCGAGTGCCGAAGCTCTCGGGGCAGAATCCGGCGTATCTCGTCGCCGCGCTCAAGGAATACAAGAGCGGCGACCGCAGCCACCCTTCGATGCGCGCGATTGCCGCGTCGCTGACCGAACAGGACATGGCGGACCTCGCGGCGTACTACGCGCAGACCGCACTCACCACGGCGAACCGATGATGATCACTCGTAAGCTCGTTTCGCTCGCAGTGCTGTCCTTCGGCACCGCCGTGTGCATCGGCGCGTCAGCCGCCGACGTCGAGGCCGGCAAGAAGAAGGTGCAGGAGATCTGCGCGGCATGTCATGGCATCGACGGCGCCACTCCGACCGCGCCGGATTATCCGAAACTCGCCGGCCAATATCCCGATTACCTCGCCAAGGCGCTGCGCGACTACAAGGCCGGCCGCCGCAAGAATCCGATCATGGGTGCGATGGCCACTCCGTTGACCGATCAGGACATCGAGAACGTCGCGCAGTATTTCTCCGGGCAGCCCAGCAACCTCGCAACGCGCTACTGACGGGCTTCGCCGCGCGAGTGGCAGCGGTATCCGCAGGGTTCGGCGGCGAGCCTGGCGAAACGGATCTCCGACGCTACCGCTGCCGTTCGAGGCAGTCGAGATAGAGTTTCGCGTCCGGCGGCGTGCCGTGACGCTGCGACGCCCAGATCACCTCTCCGAGGCATTCGAGCACCGCGTGCAGCGCCGCGTGCTCGTCACCCCGCGCCTCGCGCAGGCGCTCGAAATGCGCCTTGATGCCCGGCGGCTGGTCGATCGCGAGCTGTTCGGCCAGCGCGAGGTGCAGCGTCAGGTGCAGGAACGGATTGACCTCGCCCGTCTCCGGCCGGTAGTCGCGGTGCGCGAATTTCTCCGGCGCCTCCAGAACCGGGTGGTATTCCGGGTGCAGCGCCACGATGCGCGCGACGATCGCCTCGAGGCCGGATAGCGGTTGCCCGGCACGATGTTTCGCCCAGGCGTCGATCAGGAAGCGACGCGATTCGTCGCGTGAGGGATTGAACATGGGACGACGACCGGCGATTCGGAGTGGCAGGTGGCGAGCCGACGCTCGCCGTCAGACGAGCGGCAGCGACGGCGGCTCACCCTTGGTCTTGTGCGGATACTCGCAGAGATCGCGGATGATGCAGATCGGGCACTTGGGAGTGCGAGCGACGCAGACGTAGCGGCCGTGCAGGATCAGCCAGTGGTGCGCGCCGCGCTTGAATTCTTCCGGCGTGAATTTCTCGAGCTTGCGCTCGACCTCGGCGACGTCCTTGCCGGGGGCGAGCCGCGTGCGATTGGCGACTCGAAAGATATGCGTGTCGACAGCGATGGTCGGCTGCCCGAAGGCGCAATTGAGCACCACGTTGGCGGTCTTGCGGCCGACGCCGGGCAGCGCCTCGAGCGCTTGCCGGTCCCCGGGGACTTCGCCGCCGTGCTCGCGCAGGAGGATCTCGGATAGCGCCACGACGTTCTTCGCCTTGGTGCGGAAGAGGCCGATCGAGTCGATGTAGGGAATGAGCCCCGTCACGCCGAGGTCGACGATGGCCGCGGGGGTGCGCGCCTTGGCGTAGAGCTTCGCCGTGGCCTTGTTCACGCTCTTGTCGGTCGCCTGCGCCGAGAGCACCACGGCGACGAGCAGTTCGAAGGGCGTGCTGTAGTGGAGTTCGGTTTCAGGATTGGGGTTCGCCGCGCGCAGCCGCGCGTAGATGGCGAAGCGCTTCGCGGCGTTCACGGCAGCAGGGGCGTCATCCCGCGACGCGCTCGGGCGCGCGCCAGCGCGGCCGCCACGGTGGTCTGGCGTCGGTGGGCGTCGGTGACGGAAGCCGCCACCGTGGGAGCGACCGCGGCGGCACGACCGGCGATGCGTTCCGCACGGGCGACCCGCGCATTGCGCAACCGATGCCGCTCGCGCGCCGCGCGGGCGTCGGCGGACGACCAGTCGCGCCCCGCGGGATCGAGCGCGATGCAATCGACGGGGCAGGCGGCAACGCACAGTTCGCAGCCGCTGCACAGCGACGGCAGCACGGTGTGGAGACGCTTCGGCGCACCGATGATCGCATCGATCGGGCAGGCGACGATGCACAGCGTGCAGCCGATGCACCTGGCCTCGTCGATCGCCGCCACGAGGAGCGGGCCGGGCTCGCCGCGCGTGCGGTCGACCGGTTTCGCGGGGCGTCCGGTAAGCGCCGCCAGCGCGGCGGCGCCGGCGTCGCCGCCCGGCGGACAGCGATCGATGTCGGCGTCGCCTTGCGCGACGGCTCGCGCGTACGGCGCGCACCCTGGATGACCGCAACGCGCACACTGCGTCTGCGGCAGAAGCGCATCGATGCGTTCGACCAGCGCATCGATGCGAGTGGCACGGTCGGTCACGTTCACCGCGTCATTTTACGCGGCCCCCGCGGCCAGGCTGGCACAATGGCACCTGCCATCATGCCGCACGATCGATCGCACGCAGCTTCCCCTGCCGGCGCCCGCCGGGGCACCGCGCACGGTCGCGCCACCGAGCGCGAGCATGCGGGCGCGCATGTTCATCGGCACGGGCACGACCAGGATCCGGGGCGCTCGTACGGACACGACCACGACCACGGCCCGGGGCACCGGCACGTCCCGTCGGTCAAGGGTGGGCAGGCACGACGGGCGCTGGTGTTCGCGCTGGTGCTCACCGCCGGATTCGCGGTCGTGGAGGCGTTCGGGGGCTACCTTGCCGGCTCCCTCGCGCTCATCTCCGATGCCGGCCACATGGTCACCGATGCCGCGGCCCTGGCCCTCGCGCTCTTTGCGCATGCGATCGGGCGCCGGCCCGCATCGAGTCGGGCGTCGTACGGCTACGGCCGCGCCGAAGTACTGGCCGCCTTCGTCAATGCGATTGCGATGCTCGCCATCGTCCTCTTCATCGCCGTCGAGGCGGTGCGTCGCCTGCTCACCCCCATGCCGGTGGCGGGGGGTGTGGTGACCCTCATCGGCAGCATCGGCCTGGTGGTCAACGTCGTCGCCGCGGCGCTGCTGTGGCGTGCCTCGGCCGAGTCGCTCAATGCCCGCGGTGCACTGCTCCACGTGATGGGCGATCTCCTCGGCTCGGTCGCGGCGATCGTCGCTGGCGTCGTCATCATGGCCACAGGCTGGACGCCGATCGATCCCATCCTCTCCGTAGTGGTGGCGCTGCTCATCGTGCGCTCCACCTGGCAGCTCCTCAAGCAGTCGACGGGTGTGCTGATGGAAGGCGTGCCGCTCCACCTCGACTACGACGCCATCGGACGCTCGCTCGCGGCGCTGCCCGGGGTGGTGGACGTGCACGACCTGCACATCTGGAACATGGGCAGCAGCGAGGTCGCGCTCTCCGCGCATCTTTCCATCGGGCGTGGCGAGGAGTGGTTGCCGCTCCTCGCGCAGGCGCGGCGCATGCTCGGTGTCGACTACGCGATCCGCCACGCGACGTTGCAGCCGACCTGGCCGGTATCGCCGGTAGTCGGTGATGCTGATCGCATCATCCCGCTGGTGCCGGCGGCACCCGCCGACGGGCACGATCACTCGCATTGAGGCCGCCGCGGACGCGGTGCGAACGGACGGCGCACAGCTGCTGCGCGCCCCTCGCGACTACAGCCACTTGAGCTTGCGGAAGTGGCGGTAGAGAAACACGTCGACGGCGATCATCGTGCCGATGGTCAGCGGATAGCCGAACGCCCACTTGAGTTCGGGCATGTTCTCGAAATTCATGCCGTAGATGCCGGCGACCATCGTCGGCACGGCGATGATCGCGGCCCAGGCGGCGAGCTTCTTGGTGACTTCGCTGTCGGACAGCGAGATCATGCCGAGGTTGACCTGGATCGCCGTTTGGAGCATTTCGCGGATACCCTCGATCGCCGCGTGGATGCGATGCAGGTGATCGTAGACGTCGCGGAAATATTCGTTCATCCCGGCGCAGATCTGCGGGACGCGGCCACCGTACAGGCGGCCCGTCGCCTCCATCAAGGGATCCACGGCGTGCTTGAGCGTCATGAGATCCTGCTTGAGCGCGTACAGCGCCTCGATATTGCTGCGCGCCGTGTTGCGCTCGAAGATCTTCGCCTCGATGGCCTCGAGCTCGGTCTCGAGCGAGTCGAGGATCGGGAAATAGCGATCCACCACGTTGTCGAGGACGGCGTAGAAGACGTAGCCGGCGCCGTTCTTGAGCAGCCCCGGTTCGCGCTCGGTGCGTGCGCGCATGGCGGCGAATCCGACGTGCGTGCGGTGACGCACGGTCAGCACGTAGTTGGGCCCCACGAAGATATCGATCTCGCCGGTGACGAGTTCGTCGACGCCTGCGGGAGATTTCTCCCGCTCGATGGTGTGCACGGCGGCGAAGAGCGAGTCGCCGTACTCCTCGATCTTGGGCCGCTGGTGCCCGCGGCGGGCATCCTCGACGGCAAGTTCGTGCAGGCCGAATTCGACCGCCATCTCCTCGAGCTCCTCCGGTGACGGCTCGAACAGCGCCACCCACACGAAGCAATCGGCGCGGCTGACGTACCCGCTGATCTGCGCGACCGGAATGTCGGCGAGCTTGCGTCCGTTCTGGTAGGCAACGCAACTGATGAGCATCGTGGTCGTCGGGGCGGCAGGCGCGGTGCCGGCATGATAATCGCGTAGCGGGCTCTTCCCCAAGTCGGCGGCGCGGCGCCGGCCGGATAACGGCGGCGATGCCCGGCTGCGTCGGCCGCCGGCCGGTCGCGGTACCATCTGCGGTTTCGCCAAGCCCTTGCTCTGCCGCCACCGTGATCATTCCCTCGCTGCTCGACACCGACCTGTACAAATTCACCATGATGCAGGTGGTGCAGCACCACTTCGCGGAGGCACAGGTCGAGTACCGCTTCAAGTGTCGCAATGCGAACGTGGACCTCAGCCCGCACGTCGAGGAGATCCGCGACGAGATTCGCCAACTGTGCGAGCTGCGCTTCACCCGGGACGAGCTCGAGTACCTGCGCCGGTGGCGGTTCTTCAAGAGCGACTTCGTCGATCTACTCGGACTCTTCCACCTCGACGAGAGGTTCGTGCGGGTCTCGCGACGCGCGGATTCGCCCAACGAGATCGACATCGCGATCAAGGGGCCGTGGCTGCACACGATCATGTTCGAAGTCCCGATACTCGCGATCGTGTGCGAGGTGTACTACCGGCACCACGCGCCCACACCGGACTTCGCCGAAGGCCGGCGGCGCCTGACGGCGAAGATCGCGCAGGCCAACGCGGTCGAAGGTGCCGATTTCCGGATCGCCGACTACGGTACGCGCCGACGCTTTTCGCGGGCCTGGCACGGCGAGGTGCTGGCGACGCTGAAACGCGGGATGCCGGCCCACTTCGTCGGCACGAGCAATGTCCTCTTCGCGATGGAGCAGGGGCTGACGCCGCTCGGCACCATGGCCCACGAGTACCTGCAGGCTTGCCAGGCGGTCGGTCCGCGGCTGCGCGATTCGCAGTCGTTCGCCTTCAACATGTGGGCGCGCGAATACCGCGGCGATCTCGGGATCGCGCTCTCCGACGTGGTCGGCTTCGATGCTTTCCTGCGCGACTTCGATCTCTTCTTCTGCAAGCTCTTCGATGGCGTGCGCCATGATTCTGGCGATCCGTTCGAGTGGGGCGACAAGCTCATCGAGCACTACCAGAAGATGCGGATCGATCCGCGGACGAAGACGATGGTCTTCTCCGACAGCCTCAACATTCCGCTGGCGATCCGCCTGTACGACTACTTCAAGGGGCGCGTGCAGACGTCGTTCGGAATCGGCACCAATTTCACCAACGACCTGGGCTATCCGTCGCTGCAATGCGTGATCAAGATGACGCGCTGCAACGGCCAGCCCGTCGCCAAGATCAGCGACGAGCCGTCGAAGACGATGGACTACGACCCGTCGTACGTCGCCTACTTGCGCGAGGTCTTCCAGGTGCCGGTGGCGCCGCCCGTGGTGACGCGCTGACGCGCGGCGCTCGGGGCGGCCGCATCAGCGGCCTGCGTCGCCCGGGTCACCTGGCCGACGAGGCGGCGCAGGTCGGGCCCGATGCGCCGCAACTCTTCCCGGTGGACGCCCGCGAGGCGTTCCAGGACGCGCTCTCCCTTGGCAGTGAGCCGCAGGTGGATCTTGCGCCGGTCCGCGATCGAGACTTCGCGCCGCATGAGGCCGCGCGCGTGCAGCCGGTCGACGAGCCCGACGGCGCTGTGCGGCCGGATGAAGAGTTGGTGCGCGAGATCCCCGATCGTGATGCGCCGATCGGCGGGGCAACCACGAACCACGAGCATCGCCTGGTAGTGTTGCGTCGCCATTCCGCTTTCCTCCGCGGCGGCTTCGCTGAAGTGCAGGAAGCCGCGCAGCGCGTACCGGAAGGCAGCGAGTAGCTCGTACTGACGATCATCGAGGCTGGCAGGCGACGGCTTGCGGGTCATGAGTCGACTCCGGTTTCGTGGCAGGAACACCCCACCGCGGGCGGTGTGGGGTTTTGCGGCCGCTCGTATCGCGCGCCGCAATGATCGGCATCGTAGCGCGATCGCCGATGGGACGCGCGGATTCGCGCCGAATGCCACCGGCAGCGCTCCGCGTGCGGCGGGAGGGCGACGCGGGCGCTTCGTCGGACCGGGTCGGCGGAGTAGCATTGCCGCCATGGCTTCCCATCCCAAGACCGACCAGTCCCCGCTCGGGTCCCGCCCGCCGGCCTCGTCAGGGGTGCCGCCGCCGGCGGGCCCCGGCGGCGCGCGCCGCGTGCGGGCCCCTGATCGCCGCTTGCACCTCGACGACATCGTCAAGCTGCTCGCCGCCGATGGGCTCATCACGCCCGCCGAGGCCGAGCACCTCGCGCGCTCGCGCACGCGGCAATTCGATCATCCGCTCGAACTCGTCGCCGCGCAGAAGCTGAAGTCGGCCAAGCCGCCGCCCAAGCTGCTCACCCTGGAGACGCTGGTCGAGTGGCTCGCCGGCAGGCTGCGGGTCCCGTACTACCACATCGATCCGCTGAAGATCGACCTCGTCGCGGTCACGCAGACGATGTCGAATGCGTACGCCGAGCGCTATCGTATCCTCCCCGTGGCGGTCGATCGCCTCACCGTGACGGTTGCCACCGCCGAGCCCTTCGTGCGCGCCTGGGCCGACGATCTCGAGGAGATGATCAAGCGCGAGGTGAAGTTCGTCTTCGCCAATCCGGTCGAGATCAAGCGCTACATCAGCGAATTCTTCAACCTCGCGCGGTCGATGAAGCGCGCGCAGGAGAAGAGCAAGGGTTCGCTCACCGTCAGCAACTTCGAGCAACTGGTCGAACTCGGCGCACACGGACACCTCGATGCCAACGACCAGCACATCGTCCACATCGTCGACTGGCTGTGGCAGTACGCCTTCGAGCAGCGCGCCTCGGACATCCACATCGAGCCGCGGCGCGACGTCGGGATCGTCCGCTTTCGCATCGACGGCATCCTGCACCAGGTCTACACGATTCCGCAGCCGGTGCTGGTCGCCATGACGTCGCGGATCAAGCTTCTCGCGCGCATGGAGATCGTCGAGCGCCGCCGCCCGCAGGACGGCCGGATCAAGACGCTCGCCCCCGACGGCGACGAGGTGGAATTGCGGATCGCCACGATGCCGACCGCCTTCGGCGAGAAGGTGGTGATGCGGATCTTCACGCCCGAGGTGCTGGTGCGCGAGTACGCCGACCTGGGCTTCACCGCCGACGATCGCGAGCGCTGGGAGCAGATGATCAAACAGCCGAACGGCGTGATCCTCGTCACCGGGCCCACCGGTTCGGGCAAGACGACGACGCTCTATTCGTCGCTGAAGTCGCTCGCCACGCCCGAAGTCAACGTGTGCACGATCGAGGACCCGATCGAGATGATCGAGCCGCTCTTCAACCAGATGCAGGTGCAGCCGACGATCGGCGTCGATTTCGCATCGGGCGTGCGCACGCTGCTGCGGCAGGACCCCGACATCATCATGGTGGGCGAGATCCGCGACCTCGACACCGCCGACATGGCGGTGCAGGCGGCGCTCACCGGGCATCTCGTGCTGTCGACGCTGCACACCAACGACGCCCCGACGGCGGTGACGCGGCTGCTCGACCTCAAGGTCCCGCCGTACCTCCTGTCGTCGACGCTCCTGGGCGTGATGGCGCAGCGGCTGGTGCGCACGCTGTGCCCGCACTGCAAGGCGCCCGCCGAGCCGCCCGACGACGACACGTGGAAGATGATGACCGCCCCCTGGCGTGCCGACAAACCGACGCAGGTCATGGCACCGGTCGGTTGCCTCGAATGCCGCATGACGGGCTACCTGGGTCGCATCGGCCTGTACGAGATCATGGTGTTGACCCCCGCGCTGCGCCGGCTCGTCACCCACGATGTCGACGACCGCGCGATCCGCGAGCAGGCCTACAAGGACGGCATGAAGCCCCTGCGCGTATCCGGCGCAATGAAGGTCGCCGCCGGCATCACCACGGCGGATGAGGTGCTGAAGGTCGCGCCGCTTGCTTGAGCGCCGCCTGCGCCACGAGGCCGCCGGCGGACGCCCCTACGCTGGGATGAAGCGGAGCGCGACGCCGTTGTTGCAGTAGCGCTGGCCGGTGGGCTTCGGCCCGTCGTCGAAGACGTGGCCCTGGTGTCCTTCGCAGCGACGGCAGTGATACTCGGT
>JBDHRR010000167.1:0-6113 GCA_039807685.1 Burkholderiales bacterium | reverse complement strand
TGGGTCGGATTGCTCTTTGCTTCGAGGAGTCCTTCCGCGACCAACAGGTTGATCTGCTTCTGCGAGCCTTGACGGGTGGTGCCCATGACTGCGGCAATCCGGGGTGCCGACAGCGGCTTGTCGGACATCGCGACGGCGCCAAGTACCTGCCAGCGCGCGCTCGTGAGACCGAGAGGGGCGACCAGGGCGTCACCCCCACGCAGCAAGCAGCCGTTCGTCCGGAAGACGGCGAGGATGACCTGCGTCAGGACATCGGAGGCACGTTCAGGCATGGTTCGAGGGCTGGTGGAAATCGACAACCAGTATCCGATATTGGAAACCAGTTGTCAATTTGTCGAGCCCCTCGATCACACTCCCGATTCCCGTGGCCATGCATCGCCGCTCAAATGCGTGCCGGGATTCGGCTTGATCGTAGGGATTCGCATGCGGTGCGGGCGTCGCCGCGAACATGTGCGGCGGCGCGGCCCTTCCGCGGCGCTTGACCGCTCCCGATCGGGACGACCCTGTCGGCTCTCGTTTCACTCCGGGACGTCCCGGAACTGTCGCGCAAGTGCGCGTGGGAAAAGGTCATGGCTTGGGTCGTCCTGGTGATCGCCGGCCTGTTCGAAATCGGTTGGGCAATTGGTCTCAAGCACACGGAGGGATTCACCCGGCCGTGGCCAACCGTGGGAACCGTGCTGGCGATGCTGGTGAGCGTCGCGCTGCTGGGGTTGGCGATGCGCACGCTTCCC
Source organism: Burkholderiales bacterium (assembly GCA_039807685.1). Lineage (GTDB taxonomy): Bacteria > Pseudomonadota > Gammaproteobacteria > Burkholderiales > Casimicrobiaceae > VBCG01. The sequence goes on along the minus strand of JBDHRR010000167.1, from coordinate 5,382 downwards.
GTTGGCACGGCGTACGCAGTGTGGACCGGTATCGGTGCGGTCGGTACGGTCGTGCTCGGGATCGTGCTCTTCGGCGAGCCGGCCACCGCCGCGCGGTTGGCGTGCGTCGGCCTCATCCTGGCGGGAATCGTCGGACTGAAGCTGACCGCCACCTGATGCTCCGGCAGTCGGCGGCAGATGCTTCGACCACGATGTTCGCAGGCGCGGCCCTCTTCTTGCATCGGCCCGTCGCCGGTCTTCGCGCCGGCACCGACCGCGATGCCGACCGTGACCCGAGGCGGGCCGCCTGCTAGAATCTCGCGGTCACTGGGGAGTAGCCGCTCTTCTCCACGAAGAGGCTTGCGTCAACACACTTGACCGTCCGGTCATGGCGCACGCGGTTTTCGAGCTTGGCGAGACCTTTGACCACGATGCTTCCGATTGGGCCGGGGACGCGTCGTGGTCAATCGTCCGCAGTCCGGCCCGGGAACCCTGATGGAAGCACTTCTCGTCTCGACCGGAGTTGTCGCCCTCGCCGAGATCGGCGACAAGACGCAGCTCCTCGCCTTCATTCTCGCTGCCCGTTTCAAGAAGCCGGTGCCGATCATCCTGGGCATCCTGGTGGCGACCACGATCAATCACGGGCTTGCCGGCGCAGTCGGTGCCTGGATCACCGCGACTGTGAGTCCGGACATCCTGCGCTGGGTCCTGGGGCTGTCGTTCCTCGGAATGGCGATCTGGACGCTCATTCCAGACGAGATCGAGGCGGATGAATCCGAGGTCGCAAGGAAGCTCGGCGTATTCGGGGCGACCGCAGTCACCTTCTTTCTCGCCGAGATGGGCGACAAGACGCAACTCGCGACGGTCGCGCTGGCCGCGCACTACGGCGCACCGCTGATGGTGGTGATCGGCACCACGCTTGGGATGCTGATCGCCGATGTCCCGGCGGTCTTCGTGGGCGACCGGCTGGCGCCGAAGATCCCGATGAAGTTGGTGCACGCGATTGCGGCGGGGGTCTTTACGCTGCTGGGTATCGGGACGCTGCTGGGCGCTGGCTCGCGGTTTGGATTCTGACGCGTCCGATGGATCGACGTCGGCCCCGTCATGCGGCCTGCGTGCCCTCGGCGGTGCGCAGGCCGAGGCACTCGTGGTAGAACTGTGACGGCCCGCATGAGTGACGCACGCCGAGGAAGGCTGCGATGCCCCATCACGACGGGTCGGGCGATGTTGCGCAACTATGGACTTGCGACTGCGGCCAGCCGGCGTCCCGTATCAGCACGCGTCCCCGTGATGTTGTCTCTGGAGTTCGTCATGCAAGATGTACCCACCCGTCGCGCGATGTCCTGTCGTCGTGCGCTTGCCAACCTGGCATTCGCCAGTCTTCTCGCCGCCGGCGCATCGGTCCAGCCTCCCGCTTTGGCGCAATCCCCCGCATCGGCGCAATCTCCCGCCAGGCCACTGCGCATCGCACTTGCGCTCTCCGGTGGCGGTGCCCGCGGCTTGGCACACGTCGGGGTGCTGAAGGTGCTGGAGGAGATGCGTGTCCCGATCAGTTGCGTGACCGGTACCAGCATGGGTGCGATCGTCGGCGGCACTTACGCGGTCGGTACGCCGCCGAAGCGTCTCGAGGAGCTCGTGCTGGACGCCGACTGGAGCGAGATCTTCCGCGACAATCCGCCCCGCCAGGACATTGCGATGCGCCGCAAGAGCGACGACCTGAAGACACTGTTCGCGCCTGAGTTCGGGGTCAAGGACGGCGGGCTCGCGCTGCCGAAGGGAGTCATCGCCGGCATTTCGATCGAGGCGTTCTTTCGCGTGCTCACGCAGCCGGCCATGGGCATCAGCGACTTTCGCAAGTTGCCCATTCCCTTCGAGGCGATGGCCGCCGACATCGAAACCGGCGCCCTCGTCGTCCTCGATCGTGGCAGCGTCGCCCAGGCGATGCGCGCGAGCATGTCGGTGCCCGGCGCGCTGGCGCCGGTCGAAATCGGCGGCAAGCTCCTGGTCGATGGCGGAATCGCCAATAACCTGCCCATCGACCAGGCGCGCAGCCTTTGCGGCGACGTTGTCATCGCCGTCAACATCGGAACCCCGCCGCTCACGCGCGCCGAAATCAGCTCCGCCCTCGCGGTGTCGCTGCAGCTCGTCAACTTCCTCGGCAAGCAGACGGTCGACCAGCAGTTGAAGAGCCTCGGCCCCGGCGACGTGCTGATCGAACCCGATCTCGGCACGATTTCCGCCGCCAGCTTTTCGCGGTCGAAGGAGGCCATCGCGCTCGGCGAGGCGGCGACGCGCAAGCTCGCCGACAAGCTCGCGCGCTACAGCCTCCCGCCTGCCCAGTACGCCGCGTTCCGCGCGAAGCAGGTCGCGCCGTCCGTCGAGCTTGGGAGCGTCGACGAGATCCGCATCGAGGGTCTCGCACGCACCAATCCCGAAGTCGTGCGTGCCCTCATCGAGAGCAAGCCCGGAGAGCCGCTCGACGAGGCCACGATCGGCGAGGACCTGCGCCGCATCTATGGTCGCGGTGACTTCGAGAGCATCAGCTACCGCATCATCGGGGACACCGGACCACGCACCATGATCATCACGCCGACCGAGAAATCGTGGGGGCCCGATTATCTGCGCTTCGGTCTCGGGCTACAGAGCGACTTCCAGGGAGGCAACGCATTCAACCTGCTCGTGCAGTATCGCAAGTCGTGGGTCAATCGTCTGGGTGGTGAACTCCTGGTCGAGGGGCAGGTCGGGGCAGACACCCATCTTTTCGGCGAGTGGTACCAGCCGCTGACTGCCGACGGCCGCTGGTTCGGCGCGCTGTACGGCGTCGTCGGCCAGACCACGCGTGACGTGTTCGATGGCGACAACAAGATCGCCGAGTACCTGATGGGCAGTGTGCGCGGGGGTGGCGATCTCGGACTCACGCTCGGCACCCTCGGTGCGCTGCGCATCGGGCCGCAGTGGACGCAGGTCAATGCACGAGTGGATACCGGCGACCCGGTGCTGCCGTCGGTGAGGGAACTCACCGCGGGTGTGCAGGCGGGGTTGGTGATCGACCAGCTCGACAACCCCTGGTTCCCACGGAGCGGCCATAGCGCACGTCTTGGCTACTACGGCGCGACGAGCGCGCTGGGTTCCGCCGTCGATTATCAGAAGCTGCAAGGCAACGCGACGTTCGTTGCATCCTGGGGTGAGAACACGCTCAACATGAATGTCGCCGGAGGCACCGACTTCGACACCGGGATGCCGGCGTACGAATCGTTCGCGCTGGGCGGGCCGCTACGCCTGTCGGGATTTCAGATCGACCAGTTCGGCGGCCGCAAATTCGCGTTCGCGCGTGCGATGTACTACCAGCGGGTGTTCGCGCTGCCGAGCATCCTGGGCTCCGGCGTGTACGCGGGCATGTCGGGCGAGGTAGGCATCATCCGTGATCGCCTCGACAAGTTGCCAAGCCCCGGAACCCTGTGGTCCGGATCGCTGTTCCTCGGTGCGCAGACGTTTGCAGGGCCGGGGTATCTCGGCGTGGGCTTTGGCAACAATGGGGCATTCAGCGCCTACCTGTTGTTGGGAGCTCCCTGACGGTCGGCGATGCCTCGACCGCACGAGTGCGCAAGTCGGGGACCTGACAGCCGGCGATCGGTTGCGCTACAGGTCGTGCCATTTCGTCACACGATGGGCTCTCGCACGAACGGCAAGACGAGGATCGCCATCGACGTGCTGATCCTCTGCGGAGGTTCCAAGACCAACCTGCCGGAACAAGGGCCGACGCTCCGGCATGTTGGCGAGATTCGATTTGTGCATGGCAGGTTGCGGAGATCGTACGAAGTGGTAGAAAAAAAAGCAAATGGCTGTGCACTAACAATCACGAAATCCAATGCCAAGCATTATCGGCGCTACCCGTCATCGAGCGCGGCAGTCGCGCTTCGACGAGCCTGATCGAGTCCGCGGGGGACGCCGTCGCGCGTGATCGTGTAGACTATCAAATGGTTCCAAAAATATCGAAACATGAAAGAGGATTTGGCAGTGAAGGCTTTGGGTGCGCTGTCGCAGTCGTTGCGGCTGCGCGTCTTTCGTGTCCTCGTGGTGGCCGGGCCGGACGGGATGACTCCAGGTCGGATCGCGGATGCGCTGCGCATCGCGCCGGCTACCCTCTCCTTTCACCTGAAAGAGTTGGCCAGCGCCCGATTGGTCACGCAGGAGCGCAGCGGACGTAATCTCATCTATCGGGCCGATTTCGCGCGCATGTCCGATCTTGTCGCCTACCTGACCGAGAACTGCTGTCAGGGCGAGGGCTGCGGAGACCCGCCGCCCGGGAGACAGTCGCGCCACGCACTACGGAGGAAGACGCATCATGGCTGAAGTCGACATCAAACAGGTGGTGAAGGAGAAGTACGGGGAAGCGGCGCGCCGGGTCATCAACATCGGTGCTCTCGCCTCGTGCTGCGGGAGCGCCGCGACGGCGCCGACCACGTCGTGTTGCGCGACGGGTCCGCTGGCCGGCAGCGACCCGATCACGCGCGATCTCTACGACGCGGTGCAGACCGGCGAGCTGCCCGAGGCTGCCGTCCTCGCGTCGCTCGGCTGCGGCAACCCGACCGCGCTGGCCGAGCTTTCGCCCGGCGAGGTCGTGCTCGATCTGGGGTCCGGCGGCGGCATCGACGTGCTGCTCTCCGCGAAACGGGTCGGTCCGACCGGCAAGGCCTACGGCCTCGACATGACCGACGACATGCTCGCCCTCGCCAACGAGAACAAGCGCGCCGCCGGCGCGACGAACGTCGAGTTCCTCAAGGGGGAGATCGAGCACGTGCCGCTGCCCGACGCCACGGTGGACGTGATCATTTCGAACTGCGTCATCAACCTGTCGGCGGACAAGGACCGCGTCCTGCACGAAGCCTTCCGGGTGTTGAAGCCCGGCGGGCGCTTCGCGGTTTCGGACGTGGTCACCCGCGGCGACATCCGCCCGGACGTCCGGCGCAGCGTGGAGGCGTGGGTCGGCTGCCTCGCCGGCGCGCTCGACGAGCAGGCGTATCGCGACAAGCTCGCGGCAGCGGGTTTCGTCGACATCGACGTCGAGCCGACGCGGATCTACACGGCGGCGGATGCGCGCGAATTCCTCGCCGCCAATGGGCTCGATGCGTCGACGGTTGCCGCGGAGCTGGACGGCAGGTTCTTCAGCGCATTCATCCGCGCGCAAAAGCCGGCGCGCTGATCAGGCGATCGGTTACGCTGCACCCTTTTCGATTTCAACACACGATGGACTGCGCATGGATGACAGGATGAGGGTCGGTATCGCCGGGTATGGGAACCTGGGCAGGGGGGTCGAGTCGGCGCTGGCGCGGACTCCGGACATGGAACTGGTCGGCGTTTTCACGCGACGCGACCCGGCCGCACTCCGGCTTGGGAATCGCG
>JBDHRR010000166.1:0-6170 GCA_039807685.1 Burkholderiales bacterium | reverse complement strand
GGATCTCCGCTTCCGACTGTGTCATGAAGTAGTGATCGAGGCTGTCGTTGTAGAACTCGACGACCGAAGCGGTGGTGACGGCCGCAGGAACGACGTCGATGGTGAGGCGACTGTCCTTGGGTGCGCAGAGATCGACGTACCCTCCCGTGCCCGGATCCTTGCCGCGCACCGACGTGCGGACCGCATAGGTTCCGGGAGCGAGGGGATTCAATTCGCCGAACACGCTGTCCACCCGGTACTTCACGCTCACCGGGTGGTAGCCAGGAAACGCGCGAATGTCGTCGCTCAGCACCACGTCGATGTCGATGCGGTCCGCCGTGACCGAGGCGGGTCCGACCAGGATGCCGAGTTGCGGCGCCTGAGCGAACAGCATGGCCGGAAGAGAAACCGCGTACGCGACGCGGTCCTCGGGACCGGGATGCATCGGCGAGAACGTCGCGTTCCCGATCAGTGCGCAGGGTTGCACGATGGCGACGGCCGTTCCTGCCCAAGGCGCGAGCGCAAGCAAGCCCAGCAGGATGCGACCGATCTGCTTCAAGCGTTCACCAAAGCATCCATGGATCGGGCGCGACCCGATCGCGCGGACGGGGCGCGATCAGTCGATCGTCCCGATGAAATCGGCCTTGCCGAGCGGCACGCCGTTGTGCCGCAGGATGTCGTAGGCGGTGGTCACGTGGAAGTAGAAGTTCGGCAGCGCATACTTGGTGAGGTAATCGAGGCCCGTGAAGGTGCGTTCCTTGCCGCCGACCTTGCGCACCGTCTGCCGCGTTTCCGAGCCTTCGAGTGCTGCCGCGCCGACGCCGCGCACCACTTCGAGCGCGCGCTCGACGCGGTCGACGAGTTCGGCCAGCGTCGCCTCGTTGTCGTCCCACTTCGCCGTCTCCTGGCCTTGCAGGCGCTCGAGCGTGCCGCGCGCGAAGTCGGTGGCGATGTGTACCTGCGAGCGCAGCGGCAACATGTCGGGGAAGAGGCGCGACTCGACGAACACGCGCTCGTCGATCTTTCGTTCGGTGGCGTGCGCGACGCCCTTGCGCAGGATGTTGGCAAGCGCGGCGAGACCGCGCTCGAAGGCACCGACCGACGCCTGGTGCATGGTGATGGGCATTGGATTCCTCCGTTCGTGGAGCGCCATTGTAGCGCCGGCCGCCGCAGCGCCGCGCGTGGCGCTGCGCTACGCGGCGCGCGGGCCCGGCGAAGGCGCCCAGCCCTCCGCCTGCCGCGCCTTCATGAACGGCAACAGGAAGAGCACGCCGAGGCCCACGACGGAGTCGACGACGAGCGTCGCGGGATAGCCCCAGGTCACGATCGCATTGCCCTGCCACCACGAGGTGTATGAGACCACGAGGTTGGACATCGCCATGTAGGCGGTGAACTGGGTCGCTGCCACCGCGGGAACGGTCACGTCCATGAAGAGCGCCGAGCGCACGCCGTAGTAAAGACCCTGGAACACGTTGAAGGCGATCACGGTGATCCAGAACGTGATGACGAGCGGCGGCGCCGGCAGCGGGCGATCGGGTTGCGCCATGTCCACCGGCAGGATCCAGCCCGCCTGCTGCATCGCGTAGGCGAGGTACAGCGTCGGCACCACGGTCAGGAAGACGAAGCATGCGAGCGTGCCGCGGCGGCCGTAGCGATCGGAGAGGAAGCCGCCGGCCACGCAGGCGAGCGCGAAGACGAAGGTCGAGACGAGGTTGAGTTGCGCGACGGCGTTGTCGTCGAGACCCAGCTCGACCGCGAGATTGGATTGCAGCGCGAGGCTCAGCGCGTAGGCGCCGAAGGGGAGCAGCGAGGCGACGACCCCGACGCGCGCCGCGCGGGTGCCGGTGAAGGCGCGCCAGGCATCGCGCACGAAGCCGGCGAGCTCGGCGCCGACCGTCGCGAGCGCGCTGCCGTCGCGGACGATGCGCGGCGGGCCCGGCGGCTCGCGCAGCGGGAGCACCACGAAGACCAGCACGGCGAGGAGCGCGCCGATCACGAACACGTAGGTGGCCGGGAACGGCATGACCGCCGCAAGGAAGAGAACCCCCGAGCCGCCGATCGCCTGGCCGACCGATGCACCGGCAAACATGAAGCCGTTGGCGGTGCCGCGCTCGTGCTCGGGCAGCACGCCGACCGCGAGCGCATCGATCGCCACATCCTGCGTCGCGGCAAAGGCGTTGTGGACGAAGATGATCGCGGTGAAGAGCGTCAGCTGCGCGACGTAGTCGACCGGCATCGCCAGCGCGAGGCTCGCCATCATGCCGACCTGCGCTGCGAAGATCCAGGTGCGGCGCCGGCCGAAGCGCTCCGAGGTGAAGGCGTCGACGAAGGGACCCATCACCCACTTGAACGCCCACGGCAGGTACAGCGAGCCCACGAAGGCACCGATCGCCGCCGGCCCCAGACCCTGCCGGCGCATCTGTGTCGCGATCGCCGTCGCCGTGAAGCCCAACGGAATGCCCTCGGTCGTGTAGAGGAGGAAGAACGTGGCGAGCCGCCCCGCCCGGGTCGCGAGGAGGTCGGGAAGTCTCATGCCGGAGACCCGTACTGCCACGTTGCAGTGGGGGCGCCGGTGAAGCTCACGGCACGCGAGAAGGCGCTCCCGCGCGAGTTCGACACGATCGCGCAGGAGAATCCCGACAAGCACAGTCCCAAGGCCAAGGACTGGTTCGACAAGGTCAAGGCGTCCTTCGGGGAGCGGGAGGTGTTCGCAACGCGCGGGCCATACAATGATGCCATGACCCGCCCGTCGTCATGGCTTGCCCTCGGCGTGATGATGAAAGACGGCAGGGTCTACAGGAACACACTGCCGCGCAGGTAGGGGACGGACCCCGGCACAGCGGCACGCGCCATGACCAAGCCAGGCATAGACTTCGACGTCGCCGTGATCGGCGCCGGCGCCGCCGGCATGATGTGCGCCGCGCAGGCGGGACAACGCGGGCGTCGCGTCGTGCTCGTCGACCATGTCGCGGTCATCGGCGAGAAGATCCGCATCTCGGGCGGCGGCCGCTGCAACTTCACGAACGCCGGCGCCACACCCGCGCAGTACCTCTCGCGCGATCCGGGATTCTGCCGCGAGGCGCTGGCGCGCTACGGCGCCGGCGACTTCGTGCGTCTCGTCGAGCGCCATCGCATCCCCTACCACGAGAAGAAGCTCGGCCAGCTCTTCTGCGACCGCTCGGCCACCGACATCATCGACATGCTTCGGGCGGAATGCGCGCGCGGCCGCGTGACGTGGCAGGTGCCCTGTGCCGTGGACGCGGTACGGCACGACGGCGCGCGCTTCGAGCTCGCGACGGCGCAGGGCACGATCGTGGCCGCGTCGCTCGTGGTGGCCACCGGCGGCCTGACCGTGCCGAAGATCGGCGCCACGCCCTTCGCGTATCGCCTCGCCGAGCAGTTCGGTCTCGCCGTGGTGCCGCCGCGACCCGCGCTGGTGCCGCTCGCGCTGCCGCCCGAGGATCTCGCGCGCTTCGCTGCGCTCTCCGGGGTGTCGGCGGACGTGGAAGCGACCTGCGGCGACGGGCGCTTCCGCGAGAACCTGCTCTTCACGCACCGCGGCCTGTCCGGTCCCGCGATCCTGCAGATATCGTCGTACTGGGACGGCAGGACGCCCATCGTCGTCGATCTCCTCCCCGGATTCGATGCGCGGCGCTGGCTCGCCGCGCGCGCCACGAGCCGGGCGCGGCTGGACAGCGTCCTCGCCGAGCGCTTGCCGCGGCGCCTCGCGCAGCAGTGGTGCGCAGTGCAGGATCTCGCCCGACCCTTGCGCGAGCTCGGGACGAGGAAGATCGACGCGGCGGCCGCGGCGCTCCAGGCGTGGTCGGTGCGCCCGTCGGGCACGCTCGGCTACAACAAGGCGGAGGTGACGTTCGGTGGCGTCGATACCGCCGGACTGTCGCCGCACACGATGGAAGCGAGGACAGTACGCGGCCTCTACTTCGTGGGTGAGGCCGTGGATGTGACGGGATGGCTCGGCGGGTACAACTTTCAGTGGGCGTGGTCATCGGGCTTCACGGCGGCACAGTTCGTGTAGCCCCACGCGCCGCCCATCGCCGGAGGCCGCGCGTGCCTCCGCCGCTTCGCGGTCACTGGGTCACGAGCTTCACGCCGGGCGGATTCCAGTGGCCGTCGATCACCGCCTGCTTCGGCCAGTAGACGCGCAGGATGAGGTTGAACGGTGCCTTGGGCGCGGGGAGCCAGTTGCCCTCCAGGTCGCCCGCCGGCGGATCGGCGGCGATGACGATGTCGAGCGAACCGTCGGCATTGGTCTTCAGCCGGTCGGTGCTGCCGAGGTTGAAGCGACTCTTTGCATTGGGTACGAACTTCTGTTGGCCGTCGTACAGGCTCAATGACCAGAAGCCGTCGGTGGGCGGCAGCGCGCCGGCATCGAAGTGCAGCAGGTAGCGATTGGCGCCGTCGAGCCGCTTGCCGCTGCCGTCGAGGTAGGTGCTCATGAAGATCGCGTCTTCCGGGGCGTTCTGGCCGATCCCGTTCCAGGCGGCAACCGCGCGCCGTCCGTATTCGGTACCCCAGCGGCCCAGCGCCCGATCGATCCGCCAGCCGTGCCGGATGTCCGCACCGCCCAGGCCGCCGGCCGCACCCTGCACGGCCGCCACCGCCGTCCGGATCCCGTCCTCGAGGCTCTTCTGCTTCGCGGGATCGAGTTGCGTCGCGTTGAACGGCTTCCCCGGCTCGATGCCGAGCTTCTTCATCTTGGCGACGATCTCGGCATCCGCCTTGGGCGGTGGGTTGCCGGGCAGCAGCAGGGCGAGGCGGGTGAAGAAGCGCGTCGCGTCCATTGCCGCCACCTGGTCGCGCGGCGGCGTCTTGGTGTCGATGTTGACCGCCGCCTCTGCCGGCGCTGCGGCGGCGGCCTTGCCCTTGCCGCCCTTGGCGGGCGCGCTCTTCCCAGCACCGCCGCTCAGCTTGAACTGGTCCTGCAGCTTGATCGCGGCGGCGACGTCCGCCGGGCCGCTCACCGCGGTGCGTGCGAAGATCCACGCGAGATCGGTCGGCAGCCGCACCTCCGCCGCACCCTCGGGTGCCGCGCCCTTGTAATGCGGCCCCACGAGGGCGAAGGTTCGCGCGTCGGTGCCGGTCGTTCGCTTGCCGATCGAGCCCGCGACGTTGGTGTACGCGTCGAGGAGTGCGAGGAGGAAGTAGCGGCCCTTGGTATCCGGAACGGAGAGGATCACCGGCCCTTTGGACAGATCGAGCCACGCCTGCGAGTAGAGGAAATCGGCATTCGGATTCGCGCCGGCGCTCGTCGCATCCGGCAACGTGCGGCGGTGCTTGAACGTGTTCATGCCCACGCCCGCCGTCTCGATTTCACGCGTCACGTCGGTGAGCACCAGCGGAAAGCCCCAGACCCAGATCTCGGAGGCGAGGCGCTTCTCCTCGGTATCGGGACTTTGCGGTGCGACCGGCGCCGGTGCGGGGGCGGGTGCAGCGGCCGGGGCCGGGGCTGGCGCGGCTGCGGTCTTGGCGGGCGGCGGCGTGTCGGCGCCGCAGGCCGCAAGCACGAGGGTGAAGGCGACGGCGCACAGGGCAACCGCGCTCGCGGGCAGGCGAGAGGGCAAGGTCATTGCGGGAACCTCGTGGAAACATGGGCGGCGCGCGCCGGGACGCGTATGGTAGCGCCGCCCGCGCCGGGGCACCCGCTGCGCCGCGGTATCGCTTCGCCAGGCGCCCGCTCGCCGGGCCGAATGGCCGGTCCGGCGAAATCAGGCGGACGCGGCGCGCGTGGCGCTGCCGACCCGGATCGGTACCGGTGATCGGCTCGCGAACCGCTCGCCCACCGCAAATTCGACGATCTGGTCGCCCCGACGGCAAAGGAAGAGTGCGTCGAGTCCGTGCGCACGGGCGAGCGGCGCCCCCGCCTCGGGTCCCAGCACGAGGAGCGCGGTGGCCCAGGCATCGGCATCGGTGCAGGTCGCGGCAACCACGGTCACCGACGCGACGCCGTTGGCGACCGGGCCGCCGCGTGCGCGCTCCATGGTGTGCCCGAGGCGCGCGCCGCCCACGTCGAGCCAATGGCGATAGTCGCCCGAGGTCGCGGCCGCGGCGTCGTGGAGCGCCAGCGTTCCCCAGGCGCTGCGCACCTCGTGGTCGGGCTTCTCGACGGCCACCACCCACGGCGCGCCGTCGGGCCGCATCCCGCAGGCGCGCACCTCGCCATCGAGCGCGAC
>JBDHRR010000034.1:0-29235 GCA_039807685.1 Burkholderiales bacterium | reverse complement strand
CGGCGTCGCCGGCGGTCGATCCGCGACCGGCGCGGCAGGTTTCCGCGCATCGAGCGGCGCGCACGAAGCTATAATAGCGCGGCCGCCGGGCGACCACAGCGCTTGCGATCGCCGGGACCCCTGGGGTCCGCGGCTCGCGCCGTTCCTATCGCACGATTCGATGCCCCATCCCCGTCCTCCTGCTGGCCTCCCCGTTCGCCTTGTCCGCGGCGTATCGCGCGGCGTCGTCGCGCTGGCGCTCATTGGCTCGCTCGCCGCGTGTTCGACGGAAAACTCGTTCACCAGGATGCTCGACGACTACGTGCCGATCATCACCCAGTTCGGCGTGTACCGGATCGACATCAATCAGGGCAATTTCCTGTCGCAGGACATGGTGGACAAGCTCAAGGAAGGGCAGACCAAGGCGCAGGTCCGGGCGACGCTCGGCACGCCGCTCATCACGAGCGCGTTTCGCGACGATCGCTGGGATTACGTCTACCAGTTCCAGCGCGGTGGGCGGGTGCGCGAGCATCGCCAGTTCACGGTGTACTTCAACAAGGACGGCCTCCTGGCGCGCTGGGAGGGCGACGAGATGCCGCAATCGGCGCAGGAGTTGAATCGCATCGCGGCCAGCCAGGCGATGCCGAAGGATCCGTACGGGCAGGACGCGGGGATGATGGGCAAGGTCCTCGATTTCTTCCGGAAAGTCCTCGATCCAGCGGCGGCTGCGACGCCGTAACGCCGATGGCGACGCTGCGCATCGTGGTGGCGGGTGCCGGCGGCCGCATGGGACGCGGGCTCGTCGCGGCGGTCGCCGCCGATCGGCGCTTCACGCTCGCCGCCGCGCTCGATCTCCCTGGGAGCCCCACCGTCGGCACGGCGGCCGGGCCGGTGACGGTCGGTACCGATATCGATGCCGCGGTCGCCGCCAGCGACGTACTCATCGATTTCACGCGCCCCGCTGGCACGCTTGCACATCTTGCGGCGTGCGCCCGGCACCGGGTGGCGGCGGTGGTCGGCACCACCGGCATGGACGACGCGCAGAAGGTGATGCTGCGCGAGCACGCCAAGGCGATCCCCATCGTCTTCGCCGCCAATACCAGCGTCGGGGTGACGGTGCTGCAGGCCTTGGTCGAGCAGGCCGCGCGCGCGCTCGGCCCGGAATTCGACATCGAGATCGTCGAGATGCATCACCGTCACAAGGTCGACGCGCCCTCCGGCACCGCGCTGCGCCTGGGCGAGGCCGCGGCGGCGGGGCGCGGCACCACGCTTGCGCAGGCCGGCGTCTACGCGCGACACGGCGAGACTGGCAAGCGCAGCCACGGGACGATCGGCTTCGCTGCGCTGCGCGGCGGCGACGTCGTTGGGGAGCACACGGTGATCTTCGCGGGCGAGGGCGAGCGGGTGGAAATCACGCATCGCGCGACGTCCCGCCAGCTCTTCGTCGCCGGGGCGTTGCGCGCGGCCGAGTTCATCGCCGGCAGGCGCGCGGCGGGTGCCACCGGCGTGTTCGACATGCCCGACGTCCTGGGGCTGCGCTGATGGCGCCGTCCTTCGATCTTTCCGGACGGATCGCGCTCGTCACCGGCGGCGGCTCCGGGCTCGGCTTCGCGATCGCCGAAGGTCTTGCGACCGCCGGCGCCCGCGTGGTGATCAACGGTCGCAACCGCGACAAGCTCGACGCGGCGATGGAGCGCCTCGCGGAGAGCGGCCACGCGGTGAGCGCGAGTCCTTTCGACGTGAGCGACGAGGCGGCGGTTGCCGCCGGCGTGGCCGAGATCGAGGGGACCATCGGCGCGATCGACATCCTCGTCAACAACGCCGGGATGAACAACCGCAAGGCTTTCGAGACGTACACGCTCGAGGAGTGGCGCGAAGTGCAGGCGGCCAACGCCGACGGCCCGTTCCTGCTGTCGCGCGCCGTGCTGCCCGGGATGCGCACTCGCCGCCGGGGCAAGATCGTCAACATCGCGTCGATCGCCGCCGACCTCGGGCGCCCGAACATCGTTGCCTACGCCACGAGCAAGGGCGCGATCAGGATGCTCACTCGCGCGCTCGCCGTGGAAGCGGCCGCGTACAACGTGCAGGTCAACGCGATCGCGCCCGGGTTCTTCGAGACCGAGATGAATGCTCCCCTCATGGCCAACGCGACCTTTTCCGCGTGGGTCCTGCAGCGCACGCCGGCGGCTCGCTGGGGGCAGCCGCGGGAGATCGCCGGCGCCGCCGTGTTCCTCGCCTCCCCCGCGGCCGACTTCGTGACCGGCCACGTGCTCTACGTCGACGGCGGTTTCAGCGCGAGTTACTGATGCGAAGGGCCGCCGCCGGTTTTTGCCGGCAGCGGCTATCTGCGCTATAATCGCAGACCTCAAGCGGGGGAGTCCGAGCGACATTCGGCCTTCCCCGTTTCCGTGTCCGCCACCCGCCGGCGCGCCTTGCGCGCGGCTCACGTGCGCCAGCGCGAGATCAGCATCGTCATGGAAACTCCGCACCTCGCTGCCTCTGCCCCCGCCGCGCTATTCGCGCCGGTGGTGCCCGCCGTCCTCGCGCTGGCCGATGGCACGCTATTCCGCGGGCGGGCGATCGGTGCCGGCGGCGTCGCTACCGGCGAGGTGGTGTTCAACACCGCGATGACCGGGTACCAGGAAATCCTTACCGATCCGTCGTACACGGGGCAGATCGTCACGCTCACCTATCCGCACATCGGCAACGTCGGCGTGAATGCCGAGGATGTCGAATCGGATCGGATCCATGCCGCCGGGCTCGTGATCCGCGATCTGCCGCGGCGCGCGTCGAACTGGCGGATGAGCGGCGACCTCGCGTCGTACCTGCGCGCGGCAAATGTGGTGGGCATCGCCGACCTCGACACCCGCCGGCTCACGCGCCTGCTGCGGGAGAAGGGCGCGCAGAACGGCTGCATCGTCGCCGCTGCGGGACTCGACGCGGCAGCGGCCGGATCCGCGGTCGAGCAGGCGCGGGCGGTGCCGTCGATGACCGGCCTCGATCTCGCGCAAGCGGTCACCTGCATTGCGCCGTACGAGTGGACGGGCAGCGCGTGGGCGCTCGGTGTTGGCTATCGCACGCCCACCGAATCGCGCTTCCACGTCGTCGCCTACGACTACGGCGTGAAGCACAACATCCTGCGCCTGCTCGCCGAGCGGGGTTGCCGGATCACCGTCGTGCCGGCGCGGATGCCGGCGCACGACGTCCTTGCCATGCGGCCGGACGGCGTCTTCCTGTCGAACGGTCCCGGCGATCCCGAGCCCTGCGACTACGCCGTCGCGGCGATCCGCTCGCTGCTGCACGCGAACGTCCCGATTTTCGGCATCTGCCTCGGCCATCAGTTGCTGGGACTCGCCGCCGGCGGGCGCACGCTGAAGATGAAGTTCGGACACCACGGCGCCAATCATCCGGTGCTCGACCGCGACACCGGGCAGGTTCTCATCACCAGCCAGAACCACGGCTTTGCCGTCGATCCCGCCTCGCTCCCCGACAATATCCGCGTCACCCACGTTTCGCTCTTCGACGACACGCTCCAGGGTTTCGCCTGGAAGGACAAGCCGGTGTTCTGCTTCCAGGGACACCCCGAAGGCAGTCCCGGGCCGCACGACGTGCGGTACCTCTTCGATCGTTTCGTGAAGTCGATGGAGCAGGGAAAGGTCGCTTCACAATGAGACGCCGAGACGCCGAGAAAGACCAGATTTCCTCCGTGTCTCTGCGTCTGTTGGTGGGCGCGATGGAGCAACGAAAGGTCGCTTCACAATGAGACGCCGGGACGCCGGGAAAGACCAGATTTCCCCTGTGTCTCTGCGTCTCTTTGTGAACGGTTTGTCGAGCGATGCCTAAACGTACTGATCTCAACTCGATCCTCATCATCGGCGCCGGCCCGATCATCATCGGGCAGGCCTGCGAGTTCGATTACTCGGGAGCACAGGCGTGCAAGGCGCTGCGCGAAGAGGGTTATCGCGTGATCCTCGTCAACAGCAATCCGGCGACGATCATGACCGACCCCGAGATGGCCGACGTCACCTACATCGAGCCGATCACCTGGCCGATGGTGGCGTCGATCATCGAGCGCGAGCGCCCCGACGCGCTGCTGCCGACGATGGGCGGGCAGACCGCGCTCAACTGCGCGCTCGATCTCGCACGCGAGGGAATCCTCACGAAATTCGACGTCGAACTCATCGGCGCGTCGAAGAAGGCGATCGACAAGGCCGAGGATCGCGAGAAATTCAAGGCGGCGATGACGCGCATCGGGCTCGCCTCGGCGCGCTCGGGAATCGCCCACGACCTCGAGCAGGCGCTCGAGGTGCAGGCGACGATCGGCTTTCCCGCCGTGCTGCGGCCTTCGTTCACGCTGGGCGGCACCGGCGGCGGCATCGCCTACAACAAGGACGAGTTCGTCGAGATGGTCAAGCGCGGGCTCGAGATGTCGCCCACGCGCGAACTCCTGATCGAGGAGTCGCTGCTCGGCTGGAAAGAGTTCGAGATGGAGGTGGTGCGCGACAAGAAGGACAACTGCATCATCGTCTGCTCGATCGAGAACCTCGATCCGATGGGCGTGCACACCGGCGATTCGATCACCGTCGCGCCCGCGCAAACGCTCACCGACAAGGAATACCAGATCATGCGCGATGCGAGCATCGCGGTGCTGCGCGAAGTCGGCGTGGACACCGGCGGCTCCAACGTGCAATTCGCGATCGACCCGGCGACCGGACGTATGGTCGTCATCGAGATGAACCCTCGGGTGTCGCGGTCGTCGGCGCTCGCGTCGAAGGCGACCGGCTTCCCGATCGCCAAGGTCGCGGCGAAGCTCGCCGTGGGGTACACGCTCGACGAGCTCTCCAACGACATCACCGGCGGCGAGACGCCGGCGTCGTTCGAGCCCACGATCGACTACGTGGTCACCAAGGTGCCGCGTTTCGCCTTCGAGAAATTCAAGCAGGCGGACGATCACCTGACGACGCAGATGAAATCGGTGGGCGAGGTCATGGCCATCGGCCGCACCTTCCAGGAGTCGCTGCAGAAGGCGCTGCGCGGCCTCGAGACCGGCGTCGACGGCTTCAACCTCAAGACCGTGGACCCGGAGACGATCGGTGACGAGCTCGCGTATCCGCGCGCCGAGCGCCTGTGGTACGTCGCCGACGCCTTCGGGATCGGGATGACGCTCGAGGAGATCCACGCGCACACGCGGATCGATCCCTGGTTCCTCGAGCAGATCAAGGAGATCGTCGATCTGGAGCTCGCTCTCGAGCGGCGCCGGCTCGGCGAACTGACGCCGGCGGAGTTGCGCGAGCTGAAGCGCAAGGGTTTCGCCGACCGCCGCCTCGCGTACCTCATGCGCGCTACCGAGGACGAGGTCCGGGCGCGCCGCCACGCGCTGGGCATCCGGCCCGTCTTCAAGCGCGTCGACACCTGCGCCGCCGAGTTCGCCACGCGCACCGCGTACATGTACTCGACGTACGAGGAGGAGTGCGAGGCGGAGCCGACCGACCGCAAGAAGGTGATGGTGCTGGGCGGCGGACCGAATCGCATCGGGCAGGGCATCGAATTCGACTACTGCTGCGTGCACGCGGCGATGGCGCTGCGCGAGGATGGCTATGAGACGATCATGGTCAACTGCAATCCGGAGACGGTGTCGACCGACTACGACACGTCGGACCGCCTCTACTTCGAGCCGCTGACGCTCGAGGACGTGCTCGAGATCGTCCACGTCGAGAAACCGTGGGGTGTGATCGTGCAGTACGGCGGGCAGACGCCGCTGAAACTCGCTCGCGACCTCGCTCGCTGCGGCGTGCCGATCATCGGCACCTCGCCGGACATGATCGACATGGCCGAGGACCGCGAGCGCTTCCAGCAGATGCTGCATCGCCTCGAGTTGCGGCAGCCGCCCAACCGCACCGCGCGCACCGACGCCGAGGCGATCACGGCCGCCAACGAGATCGGCTATCCGCTGGTCGTGCGCCCGTCGTACGTGCTGGGCGGGCGGGCGATGGAGATCGTCCACGAGCAGCGCGAGCTCGAGCGCTACATGCGCGAGGCGGTCAAGGTCAGCAACGATTCGCCGGTGCTCCTCGACCGCTTCCTGAACGACGCGACCGAGGTCGACGTCGATGCGGTGAGCGACGGCGTCGAGGTGGTCATCGGCGGGGTGATGGAGCACATCGAGCAGGCCGGCGTGCACTCGGGCGACTCGGCATGTTCGCTTCCCCCCTATTCGCTGCCGGCGCCGATCGTCGAGGAATTGCGCCAGCAGACGGTGGCGATGGCGAAGGCGCTCAACGTCGTCGGCCTCATGAACGTGCAGTTCGCGATCCAGTTCGCGGCCGACGGACAGGGCACCGTATACGTGCTGGAGGTCAATCCGCGCGCGTCGCGCACCGTGCCGTACGTGTCCAAGGCCACCGGTCGGCAGCTGGCGAAGGTGGCGGCACGCTGCATGGTCGGGCAGACGCTCGCGGCGCAGGGCGTCGCCGGCGAGATCGTGCCGCCGTACTACTCGGTCAAGGAAGCCGTGTTCCCGTTCATCAAGTTCCCCGGTGTCGACACCATCCTCGGGCCCGAGATGAAGTCGACCGGCGAGGTGATGGGCGTGGGCGAGTCGTTCGGCGAGGCGTTCGTGAAGAGCCAGCTCGCCGCCGGCGTCAAGCTGCCCACCTCCGGCCGCGTGTTCGTCAGCGTGCGCAATGCCGACAAGGCGGGCGTGATCGAGACGGCCCGGATGCTCGCTGAACTGGGCTTCGAGCTCGTCGCCACGCGCGGCACGGCGGCGGCGCTCGCAGCGGCGGGGATCGCGGTGGCCGTGGTGAACAAGGTCGCCGAAGGACGCCCGCACATCGTCGACATGCTGAAGAACGACGAGATCGCGATCGTCGTCAACACCGTCGAGGAGAAGCGCGCGGCGATCCAGGACAGCTACCAGATCCGCCGCGCCGCGCTCGTCGATCAGGTGCCCACCTTCACGACCCTCGACGGCGCGTGGGCGGCGGCGATCGGCCTGCGCGCGTTGCGCGGGCTCGCGCCGTACGCGATTCAGACGCTGCACCAACGGCTACGACAGGTTTTGTAATGAACAAGTTTCCCATGACCATCGCCGGTGAGAAGAAGCTGAAGGCGGAACTCGCCCGCCTGAAGTCGATCGAGCGCCCGGCCGTGATCCAGGCGATCGCCGAGGCGCGCGCGCACGGCGACCTGTCGGAGAACGCCGACTACGACGCCGCGAAGGAACGGCAGGGCTTCATCGAGGGCCGGATCCAGGAGATCGAAGGCAAGCTCGCCAATGCGCAGGTGATCGACCCCGCCACCCTCGACGTCGAGCACGTGGTATTCGGCGCCATCGTCGAACTCGAGGACGGCACCAGCGGCGAGCGGGTCACCTACCAGATCGTGGGCGACGACGAGGCGGACATCAAGCACGGCAAGATCTCGGTGAGTTCACCGATCGCGCGCGCCCTGATCGGTCGCGCCGAGGGCGATACCGCCAACGTCGCGGCACCGGGCGGTGCGCGCAGCTACGAGATCCTGGCGGTACGCTACGAGTAGCGCCGAAGGGGAACTGGCCGTCGCCGCGACCGGGATCGTCCGGCCGTCGCGGTAGGCTACGAATCGCCGTCGACAGCTCGATCGGCGATCGTTGCAGTTCGTCGGTGGCGAGCGCCCGCGGGTGGGATGCGCGCCGGGCCGGGTGGGTGCAGCCGTTGGACGCCACGGCGCGCGGGTTTTGGCGGCGGCTCCGGATGGGTGACCCGAACTCACCCGTATGGGCGACCGGCGCGTCACAAACCCCTGGTCTTGCAGGGGAAGATCGGGTTTTCCACTGCACGGAAGCGGGTACTTTCGGTACTATTGCAACTGCGGAAACGCGGCGGTTCGGGCGAGTGCAGAAAGCGCGTCGTAATAGTGCGCCGGATCGTGGTTTCCTTCGTCGTCGGCAGGGGTCTTATGCAGCAGCGCATGTCTTTCCGGATCGTCGTCGTCACGCCGTTCGAGCAACCCAATGCAGCGATGGCCATTGCCGCTGCGCGGGCGGGTGCGCTCGGCATTCTCGGTCTGGGTCGCGACGCTCGCGGCAATCGGGATGCATTGCACGCGCTCGAAGGCTGCGGCGTCGCCGGCATCGGTGTGCGCATTCCGACCGGACTGTCGCTCGCCGCGACGGACCTGCCGCCGGTCGTCGATACCGTCATCGTCGAAGCCGGCGCCCCGGTCACGCCCTGGCGCGGCCGCAACGTCGTGGTCGAAATCACCGACCTCGCGCAAGCGCGCACTGCTGCAGCGGCCGGCGCCACCGCGATCATCGCCAAGGGCACCGAGAGCGGCGGGCGGGTCGGCAGCGAGACGACGTTCGTGTTGTTGCAGGCGCTGGTGCGCGAGCTATCGATCCCGATCTACGCGCAGGGCGGCATCGGCCTGCGCACGGCGGCGGCGTGCATCGTCGGTGGTGCGGCCGGCGTGGTGCTCGATGCGCAGGTCGCGCTCGCGCAGGAATCGACGCTCGGCGCCGACATCAAGGCGGCGATCGCGGCAATGGATGGCAGCGAGACGACGCTCATCGACGACCATCGTGTGTACATGCGTCCCGACCTCCCGTTGCGCGAAATCGCCGCGCGCGGCGCTGCGTTGTGCCTTGGGGGCCGCGACCTGCGCCGGGAGCTCCTGCCCGCCGGCCAGGATGCTGCCTTCGCGCGCCCTCTCGCGGCGCGTTTTCGCAGCACCGGCGGCATCGTTCGCGGCCTCGTCGCAGCCATCGAGCGTGAGGTCACTGCTGCTCGGGAGCAGCGTGCGCTGGCCGCGGGTGGGCCGCTCGCTGCACGCTACGGCCTGCGCTACCCGATCTTTCAGGGCCCGATGACGCGAGTGTCCGATCGCCCGGCGTTTGCCGCGGCGGTGGCCGACGCCGGCGCCTTGCCGTTTCTGTCGCTCGCCTTGATGCGTGGCGACGAGGTCGATGCACTGCTCGGCGAGGCGGCGCAGCGACTCGCCGGCAGGACCTGGGGCGTGGGCATCCTGGGGTTCGTCCCACAGGCGCTGCGCGACGAGCAACTCGCCGCGGTCCTGAAGTGGAAGCCGCCGGTCGCGCTGATCGCCGGTGGTCGCCCGGCGCAGGCGAAGCCGCTGGAGGACGCGGGCACCAGGACGTTCCTGCATACGCCGTCGCCGGGGCTCCTCGACCTCTTCCTCAAGCAGGGCGCCCGCAGATTCGTCTTCGAGGGTTCCGAATGCGGGGGGCACGTCGGCCCGCGCACGAGCCTCGCGTTGTGGGAATTGCAGATCGAGCGCCTGCTCGCGCAGCCGTCGTGCGACGATCTCGAAGTCGTGTTCGCGGGAGGCATACACGACGCGCGCTCGGCGGCGATGGTGGCGGCGCTGGCGGCGCCGCTCGTCGCGCGCGGCGCAGCGGTCGGCGTGCTGCTTGGCACCGCGTACCTCTTCTCCGCCGAAGCGGTCGCCTGTGGTGCGATCCAGCCCGCGTTCCAGGAGGCGGCACTGGCCTGCGCGGCGACGGTGTTACTGGAGACCGCGCCGGGACATGCCACGCGTTGTGCCGATACGGAGTACGTGCGCATGTTCCAGCGCGAACGTGCCCGCTTGCAGGCGGAAGCTGTGCCGGCGCAGGCAATGTGGCAGCAACTCGAGGAATTGAATCTCGGACGGTTGCGAATCGCCGCCAAGGGCATTACGCGCGAAGGTGGCGCGCTGGTGGACGTCGACGCCGACGTCCAACGGCGCGAGGGCATGGTCATGCTGGGCCAGGTCGCGGCGCTGCGTGACGCCGTGGTGCCAGTGGCGGACCTGCACCGCGACGTTGGCGATGGCGCGGTGGCGCATCTCGCGGCGCTGCCGCGATTCGCCGAATCCGGGGCGACGGCGCAGCAGCACGACGTGGCCATCGTGGGCATGGCGGCGATCATGCCGGGAGCGCCGGACCTCGAGACGTTCTGGGCGAACATCGTGCAGGGCGTCAACAGCATTCGCGAAGTACCGGCAGAACGCTGGCGCGCCGCGACCTTCTTCGATCCCACCTCGACCAACGGCGAGATGACGCCATCGAAGTGGGGGGGCTTTCTCGATCCGTACCCCTTCGATCCGCTGCCCTATGGCATTCCGCCGCGCTCGCTCGCTGCCATCGAGCCCGTCCAGTTGCTGGCGCTCGAGGCCTCGCGGCGCGCCCTCGACGACGCGGGTTACGGCGCGGGCGGCCGTGATTTCGATCGTGACGCGGCAGCGGTGATCTTTGGCGCCGAGGCAGGGACCGACCTTGCGAGCGCGTACGGGTTCCGCGCGCTGTGGCGGCAGTACGTCGGCGAATTGCCGCCGCAACTCGCCAGGGCGTTGCCGTCGATGACCGAGGACTCGTTTCCCGGCATCCTCGCCAACGTGATCGCCGGCCGGGTCGCCAATCGTCTGGACCTGGGCGGCAGCAACTACACGGTCGACGCTGCCTGCGCGTCGTCGCTGGCGGCGGTCGACGTCGCCTGCAAGGAACTGATCGCCGGTAGCAGCGACATGGTCGTGTGCGGCGGCGCCGACATGCACAACAGCGTCGTCGACTACCTCGCGTTCTCGAGCGTCCACGCGCTATCGCCCACCGGCCAATGCCGCACCTTCGACGCATCTGCCGATGGCATCGCGCTCGGCGAGGGGGTAGCGGCGATCGTGTTGAAGCGCCTGGCCGACGCGGAGCGCGACGGCGACCGGATCTACGCGGTGATCAAGGGCGTGGGTGGGGCGAGTGACGGCAAGAGTCTCGGCCTCACCGCGCCGCGGGCGCAGGGGCAGCAGCGCACGCTCGAGCGCGCCTACCGGCGTGCCGGCGTGTCCCCGCGCGAGGTGGGCCTCGTCGAGGCACACGGGACCGGTACGGTCGTGGGTGATCGGACCGAGCTCGAGACGCTCAACCGCTTCTTCGGCGGTGCCGGCGTGCCGGCGGCCTCGATCGCGCTCGGTTCGGTCAAGTCGCAGATCGGTCATACGAAGTGCGCGGCGGGAGTGGCCGGGCTCGTCAAGGCGGCGCTCGCCTTGCAGCGGAAGGTGCTGCCGCCCACGCTCAACATCACGCAGCCCAATCCCGGCTGGACGCCGACGTCGCCGTTCGTCATGTCGCCGGTCGCCCGCCCCTGGCCCTCCGACCGCCGCTTTGCGGGGGTGAGCGCCTTCGGCTTCGGCGGGACCAATTTCCACGTTGTGCTCGCGTCGCACGACGCCGAGGCCGCGAAGGTCGGCGTCACTCGCTGGCCGGCCGAGCTCTTCCTCCTTCGTGGCGCGGATCGCGCGGTGGCACTCGCGCGCGCCGAGAAGCTCGCGCGCATCGCGGCGACCGGCGAGTGGTCGCTCGCCGAACTCGCGCGTGCCGCCGGGGAAGGAACCGAGCGGGTGCAGATCGCGCTGGTGGCCCGTGATGCCGACGATCTCGTCCAGCGCATCGCGGCGGCGCGCGAAGGCAAGGCACAGAACTCGGGTGTCTTCCTCGCCTCGTCGGAAGTGACTGGCGATGCGAAGCTCGCATTCGTCTTCCCAGGGCAGGGCTCGCAGCGTGTCGGCATGCTGGGCGAGCTCTTCGTCGCCTTCCCTGAATTGCAGCGCTACCTCGAACTGGGTGCGCCATGGCAGGGTCTCGTCTTTCCGCCTACGGCGTGGACTCCGGAGGGCGCGGAGGCGCAAATCGCGGCGCTCACCGATACGCGCGCGGCGCAGCCCGCGCTCGGCATCGCAGGACTCGCAGTGGCGAGCCTCTTGCAGCAATTCGGCGTGCGACCCGACCTGGTCGCGGGCCATAGCTACGGCGAACTCGTCGCGCTGACCGTCGCCGGCGCCTTGCCGGAAGCAGCGCTGCCGGAGTTGTCCGCGCTGCGCGGGCGGCGCATCCTCGAGGCCTGCGCCGACGCCGAAGATGCGGGGACGATGGCAGCGGTCGCCGCCGATCGCGACACCATTGCCGCGGCGATCGCCGACATCGACGGCGTGGTGATCGCCAACGAGAATTCTCCCGAGCAGTCGGTTATCTCGGGGCCGAAGGCCGCGGTGGCCGCAGCAGTGGAGAAACTGCTTGCGGCGAGTGTTGCGGCGAAGCCGATCCCCGTCGCTTGCGCCTTCCACAGCCCCCTCGTGCGTGGCGCCTGTGCCGCGTTCGCGCGCGACCTCGCTGCCGTCGAGGTGGCGACGCCGGCGATTACGGTCCATGCGAACACCACCGGCGGGACGTATCCCGGTGATCCGGCCGCCATTCGCGATCTCCTTGCGCAACACATCGGCGAGCCCGTGCGCTTCGCTGCCGAGATCGAAGCGATGTACGCCGCAGGGGCGCGCGTCTTTGTGGAGGCGGGCCCGGGGCGCGTGCTTACCGGCCTCATCGGACGGATTCTCGGCAAGCGGCCGCACGTGGCGATCGCTTGCGATCGCCCCGGCGAGAATGCGATCGTGCAACTCCTGCTGGCGCTCGGCCAGCTCGCCGTGAGCGGAGTCCCCGTGGATGGCGAAGCGCTATTCGCGCGGCGCGACATTGCGCGGGTTTCATTCGATGCGCCGCCGCCGCCGCGCCACTTCGCGAGCGCGTGGTGGGTCAATGGGCAGCGCGCCTGGCCGATGCACGGTGAGCCGCCGGACCATGCGTTGCGACCGATCGTCGAGCCGATCCCGGTGGCGATCGGGGGCGAACTCGCACGGCCTGCAGAAGAGCGCGATGTCGCGGTGCTCGACTACCTGCGCAACGTGCGCGAGCTCGTCGATGCCCAGCGTCGCGTGATGCTTTCGTATCTGGGCAGCGACCCCGGTGCCGCACCGATGGTGCACGACGTTGCCGCCAGCCAGGTCGCATCGGCGGAACCGGCGGTGCCAGCGCTCGCCGCAATTGAGGTGAACGGCGCCGCCGAGATCGAATCGACCGCACCGGCGGCTGGACCGCTCGACGTCGAGGCGACGCTGCTCGCCATCGTGAGTGAGCGCACCGGCTATCCGCTGGAGATGCTCGATCTCGATCTCGATCTCGAAGCGGACCTGTCGATCGATTCGATCAAGCGCATCGAGATCCTGGGTGCCGTCGCCGAGCGTCTGCGCGGATCGGCGGGCGCAGCGCCGCCGGAGCTTCCAGAAGATCTCGTCGCCGTGAAAACGTTGCGCGGCATCGTCGACAGCCTCGCGCCGCTCGTGGGCGGCGCGACGACGATCGCGGTGACGGCGCAGGTTTCCGCCACCGTTGCCCTGACCGGCGGCGCGGATGCTGCAGCGGGCGCGGAAGTCGCCATCGCGCCGCGTGTCGATCGTTACATCGTCGAACTGACGCCGGCCGCCGAGAGCACGCGCGAATGGCGGCTCGCCGATCGTGCGATCTCGATCGTCGGCGGCATGCCGCAACTCGATGCGTTGCTGGCGCGCGAGCTGTCCGCCGCGGGCATCGCCACTACCGTGGTGGCCGACCGTGCGACGACGGCGATCACCACCGATGCGCTGGTCGACCTCACGCCACTGCGCTCCGACTGGAACGCCGACGACGTCCCCGTGCTGTTCCGGCGCGTACGCGATGCACTCGTGCAAGGAGCGAGCCACGTCCTGGTGGCCGGCACCGCCAACGGCTACATGGCGAGCGATCCGTCGCATGGAGGCGATGCCGCGCATCCGTCGGCCGGCGGGGTTTCGGGGATGATCAAGAGTCTGCGCAAGGAGTGGCCCGATCGACAGATCCGGGTCGCCAATTTCGCCTCGCGGCTGGCCGATCCGGAGCTCGCGGCGCGACTGGTGGGTGAGCTCAACGTTGTCGACGACGCCGGCGAAGTGGGCTACTCGGAAGAAGGTGAGCGGGTGCGGCCACGGATCGTGCGAGAGAGCCTCGATGCGGCCGGCGCGATCGAGAGCGCGCGGTTGCACGACACGACCACGACGGAGCGCCACGATCCGCACGACGTCCGTGCCAAGAAGCCGGTCAGTCTCGACGCCGAGTCGGTGGTCCTCATCACGGGCGGGGCTCGGGGCATCACCGCTGCGGTCGCGCTCGCCTTGGCCGAGCGCTTCGGCTGCCGGCTGGAACTCGTCGGGCGTACGGCATTGCCGGCTGCCGCAGAGCCGGATGATCTCGTGGTCGCTCGCGACGCCCGCGCGGTTCGGCAGGCACTGATTGCTCGCGGCACGCTGAAGACTCCGGCCGAGATCGAGGCCGCATGTGCACGCGTGCTCGCCGAGCGCGAGGTACGCTCCACCATGGCGGCGCTTGCCGCGGCGGGATCGAAGGTGGCATACCACCAGCTCGACGTGCGCGATAGCGCCGCCCTCGAGGCGCTCATCGTCGGGTTGTACGCGCGCTACGGCCGTCTCGATGGCGTGATCCATGGCGCCGGCGTGATCGAGGACAAGCTCGCACGCGACAAGACACCCGATTCGTTCGCGCGGGTCTTCGAGACGAAGGTGAATGGCGCGCTGGCGATCGCTCGCACCGTGCGGCCCGACATCGGATTCGTGGTGTTCTTCTCGAGCATCGCGTCGACGTTCGGCAGCCGCGGGCAGGCGGATTACGCAGCCGCCAACGATTTCCTCGACCGGCTCGCGGTGAAGCTCAATGCCGCGCTCGAGGGGCGTGTGCTCTCCATCAATTGGGGACCCTGGGGCGCGACCGGCATGATGTCGCCCGAACTCGAGCGCGAATATGCGCGGCGCGGCATCGGGCTCATCGAGCCCGCCGCCGGGGTGGCGAGCTTCATGGATGAGCTCTTCCACGGTTCGGTGGCACGCGCGCAGGTCATCCTCATGCGCGGCGATCCCGGGGCGATGGCCTGATCACGCGGTTCGCCAGGGATCACATGGAAGTGGACGCGTGATGGAACGCGACGTCGCCATCATCGGGATGGCGTGCGTGTTTCCGCGCGCACCCGACCTCGCCTCGTTCTGGCGCAACATCGAGGCCGGCGTCGATGCCATCACCGACGTCCCGGCGCAGCGCTGGGACCCCGTGTACTACGATCCCGCCTCGGCGGCACCCGATCGTGTCTACGCCCGGCGCGGTGGCTTCATCGACGACTTTGCGAAATTCGATGCCGGCAGGTTCGGCATCATGCCCGCGGCCGCCAAGGCCACCGAGCCCGAGCAGTTGCTCACCTTGCAAGTCGCCGCCGATGCCCTTGTCGACGCCGGCTATGCGGAGCGCTCGTTCGCGCGCGCGACGACGTCGGTCGTGGTGGGGCGCGGTCACTACTTCGGCCCGCGCATGGTGCGCATGCTCGATGTCACGCGTGGCACGCAGCAACTCGTGGAATCGCTGCGGGCGCTGCTCCCCGACGTCACCCAGGTGCAGATCGAGTCGATCAAGAGGGATTTCCAGGAGCGCTGCGGCACGTACAACGCCGATGCCGCGATCGGTCTCGTTCCGAACCTCCTCGCGTCCCGCGTCGCGAATCGCCTCGATCTCGGAGGCTCGGCGTATACCATCGACGCCGCCTGCGCGAGTGCGCTGCTCGCCGTCGATCTGGCAGTCGGCGAATTGCGCGAGGGCAAGTCCGATCTGGTGCTGGCCGGCGGCGTTCACCTGTGTCACGACATCGCCTTCTGGAGCGTCTTCTCGCAATTGGGGGCGCTGTCGCGACGCCAGCAGATTCGCCCCTTCGACCGCGCCGCCGATGGCCTCCTGATCGGCGAAGGCATCGGGATGTTCGTGCTGAAGCGCGCCGCCGATGCGCGCCGCGACGACGATCGCATCTATGCCGTCATTCGCGGCACGGGCACGTCGAGCGACGGGCGTGACACCGGCCTCATGGCGCCGGGAGTCGAGGGACAGGTCCTGGCCCTCACCCGCGCGTGGCGCGATGCGGGGCTCGAACCGGCAACGGTGGGTCTCGTCGAGGCGCACGGAACGGCGACCACCGCCGGCGACACGGCCGAGTTGACCACGCTCGCGCGCATCTTCGGTGAAGCCGATGGCGATCGAGTGCCCGTCGGCTCGGTGAAGTCGATGATCGGCCACACGATGCCCGCCGCCGGTGCCGCCGGCCTCGTCAAGGCGGCGCTGGCCGTATACCACGGCACCCTGCCGCCGACGCTGCACTGCGACGATCCGCACCCCCTCCTCGTGCGCACACGCTTTCGACCCCTGGCGGCGGCACAGCCCTGGGACGCATCACTGCGGCGCGCGGCGGTGAACGCATTCGGCTTCGGCGGCATCAATGCGCACGTCATCATCGATGCGCCGGAGGCCGATCGACGCGGTGCAAAGCGCCGGCCGTCCGTTCACGATGACGATCACGCGTTGGTCGCTGCGGCACCGACCTGCGCCGAACTCGCCGCGGCGGTGGCGGCAGGCGTGAGCGGCGGCGTGGGCACTTGTCGCGTGGCGCTCATCGCGCCCACCAGCAAGCGCATCGCCGGCGCGGTGCAGGCGATCAATGCCGGTCGCGCCCGCCGCGGTCGTGATGGCCTCTTCTTCGCACCCGAGGGACTCGTCGCCGCCGGTGGCAAGGTGGCATTCCTCTACCCCGGCGTCGAGGCGTCGTTCGCCCCCAAGGTCGCCGACATCGCGCGACATTTCGACCTGCCGGAACCCGACGTCGAGTCGCCCAACCTCGAGCAGCAGGGCTTCCAGGTCTTTGCCCTCAATGCGTTCCTGACCGATGTGCTCGCCGCGGTTGGCGTGCAGCCCGACATGATCGCCGGCCACAGTATCGGCGAGTGGTCGGGCATGCTCGCGGCAGGCATGTTCGAGGGCACGTCGTTGCGCGACCTCATCGCGAGCCTGCGACCGGGCATGCTGCGTGTCGCGGATCTCGACTATCTCGCAGTCGGTGCGGGTGCCGCGCGGGTGAGCGAACTCGTTGCCGGCATCCCGGGCATGACGATCACCCACGACAACTGCGTCCACCAATCGATCGTGTGTGGCCCCCCGGCGGCGGTCGAGCGTGCCCGCGAGCGCTTGCGCGAGGCGCGGATCCTCTTCGAACTATTGCCTTTCCGCTCCGGCTTCCATTCGCCGGCGCTGGCGCCGCATCTCGATTTCTATGCGAACGCCCTCGCGACGGTTGCGCTGCGCACCCCGCAGCGTCCGCTGTGGTCGGCGACGACCTGCGCGCCGTATCCCACCGATCCGCGGGCGGTCACGCAGCTCTTTCTCGATCATCTCGTGCAGCCTGTACGGTTCCGCGAGACGATCCTCGCACTGTACGCCGCAGGTGCACGTGTCTTCGTGCAGGTCGGCACCGGGAGCCTCACCGCGTTCGTCGACGACGTGCTGGCTGGTCGGCCCCACCATGCGATCTCGCTCGTCGCGGCGCAGCACCCAGGGATGGACCAGTTGCGCCGTGCCTGTGCGGCGCTGTACGTCGAAGGTGCGGCCGTCGATCTCGCTCGCGTGGGGCTCGCCGCGAAGGCATCGCGGCCGACGCCGCGCGGCACCGTGGCGCTCGAACTCGGCGCGCCGCTCATCCGCGTCGAGGCGGCGCCGCTGCGCGCGGCATCGGCGACGCCGACGGTATCGCCTGCGGCCGTCGGCCACCGGGTTGCCGCCGCCTTCGACGCCAGCATGCGCGAGCTCGCCGCAGCGCACACGGCGATCGTCGAGGCATTCGCCCAGCGGCAGCCGACTCCGCCCGCGTCGCGGGCCGGGGGCGCACCGGCTGTGGGGGCGCCCCGCACGCGCAGCGACCGTCTCGAGCTCTCGCTCGCCACGTATCCCGAGCTCATCGATCACTCGTTGGTGCCGCAACCGCCGGCGTGGCGCGAACCGATCGATCGCGCGCCGACCGTGCCGATGACGATGTCGATTGCGCTGCTCATGGACGCCGCACGGCGTCTCGATCCGGGGCGCACGCCCGTCGTCGTCGAGGACGTGCTCGCCAGCTCGTGGCTATACGTCGAGCCAGCGGTGATCGTCGACGTGGTGGCGACGCACCTCGACGCGCGACGGATTCGCGTCAAGGTCGAAGGCTACGTCGAAGGCACGGTCACGATGGCGGAGGGTTACCCTTCGGCCCCATTGCCATCGACCGAGCCGCTCGCCGATCCACAGCCATTCCCGGTGCCGATGGAGCACATCTATCGCGACGGCTGGCTCTTTCACGGCCCGCAGTACCAGGGCATCGTCTCGTTGCGCGACTATAGCCCCGACGGTCTGCGCGGATCGCTGACCGCGCTACCCGGCAAGGGAGCGCTGCTCGACGCCGCGGGACAGGTATATGGATTGTGGGTCGTCGCGAGTGCGGAGGAGGATCGGCTCGCGATGCCCGTGCGCATCGACCGGGTGGAGTTCTTCGGCCCCGATCCGACACCGGGGACCGCCATCGAGTGCACGGTCCGCTCCCGCCGCTTCGGCCGGCGCGAGGTGCGTGCCGACCTCGAACTCGTGGAGGGTGATCACGTCTACTGCCGGATCACCGGCTGGGAGGACTGGCGGTTCGAGACAGCGGGCGGCATCTACGAGGTCATCCGCCAACCGAGTGAATACCTGTTGGCCTCATTCGACGAGCACGGCATCGCGATGCTCAGCGATCCGGGCTGGCGCATCGTCACCATCGACTTCCTCGCCCGCCGCTTCAACTCCAAGCGCGAACTCGACGCCGCCGGCGGGATCAAGAAGCTGCAGCGCGAACGGCAGTGGCTCCTCGGGCGCATCGCCGCCAAGGATGCCGTGCGTCGCCTCGTGCGCGAGCGCGGCGGCGCCCGTCTGTTCCCGATCGAAGTGGCGATCGACACCGGACCCAATGGCGAGCCGCTGGTCGGCGTGCCGTCGGGCGCCGATCTGCGGGTTTCGATCGCACACAAAGATGCCATCGGTGTCGCGCTGGCCGCCGAGGGGACGACACCCGGTATCGACATCGAGAAGATCGAGCCGCGCGGTGAGGGTTTTGCGGGAATCGCGTTCTCACCCGCGGAGCTGGCACTTGCCGCCGGTGACAAGCGTGAGGAGACGTTGACTCGCCTGTGGGCCGCCAAGGAAGCGGCCGGCAAGGCTGCCGGCACCGGGCTTGCACACGCACCGAAGCGCTTCGTCGTCGAAGCGCTCGACGGCGAGCGCGTGCGTGTCAACGGTCGCTGGATCGCCACCCGCCGCCACCTGGATTACATCATTGCCTGGACCCCCGTATGAGCACGCTGGAAGAAAGCAAGGCTGCGATTCTCGTCGACATCACCGCAATGATCGAGGAAGTGATCGGCGAGGATTGGGTGCGCGAGACGCCGATCACGATGGAGACGAGCTTCGTCACCGATCTCGAGGTCGAGAGCATCGAGCTCGTCGCGCTGTCCGAGAAAATTCAAGGGCGCTACGGCGAGGCGGTCGATTTCCCGAGCTGGCTCTCCGGAATGGAGCTCGAAGAGATCATCGCGCTCACCGTCGGCCAGCTCGTCGACTACATCGCACGATGCCAGTCGAGTCGATAGCCGGCGTCCGCCTGCACGTCCAGTCGCTCGGCCGCCCGCACCGGGGCACCGTGGTCCTCGTGCACGGCATGACGACCTCGCTCGCGAGCTTCTATTTCACGATCGCGCCGACGCTCGCCGTCGACCATCGCGTCATCATGTACGACCTGCGCGGTCATGGACGCAGCGAGGCGACCCGGTCCGGCTACGGCATCGGCGCGATGGCGGGCGATCTCGCCGCAATCGTCGATCGTCATGCCCCCAGCGGCCCGCTGGCGATCGTCGGCCACAGCTTCGGCGCGGCCGTCGGTCTGCGTTACGTGCTCGATCATCCCGGACGCGTGCGCAAGCTCGTCTTCGCCGAAGGCCCCTTGCCCGTCTTCGTCGAAGACGAAGACGAGGACGGGGCACTCGCCGAGGTGGACGCGGAGATGGTGGTCGCCAACATCCTCGCCGTGCAGGAGCATGCCGTCGCGCATCTCCCAACGGCGACGCGCGAAGTGCTGCGCGGCACTGGGCGGCGCACGCAACGGGTCCGCTCGCGGACCTCGGTGCTCATGAAGGAGACCGCCCTGCTCGCCGATCTCGCGCAGGACCAGGACATCCCCGATGCCGAGATTGCGCGCTGCGATTGTCCGGTTCTCCTTTGCTACGGCACGCGCACGTTGCCGGCGATGGAGGCGACCCGCAAGCGGCTGAGCGCGGTGCTGCCCAAGGCGACGATGCGGATGTTCGACTGCGGACACCTCATGCTGAACGAAGTTCCGGCTCTGCTCGCTACCGAGATCGTGGCCTTCCTGCGCGATGGCTGACGTACTTGCCCGCGGCGTTCGCTTCAACGTGCTGCGCATGGGACGCGGCGAGGCCGTCGTCGCATTCGTCCATGGACTGCCGCTCGACAATCACTCGAGCTTCTTCATGACGCTCGCGCCCGAGGTCGCCAAGTACGCCCGTGTGGTGCTCTACGACCTGCGCGGACACGGGCGCAGCGAGCAGCCACCGACGGGATACTCCGGCACCGACATGGCGGCCGATCTCGCGGCGATCGTCGACGCGCTCGGCGAGTCGCGCGTGATCGTCGTCGGCCACAGCTTCGGCGGCTACGTCGCGCTGCGCTACACGGTCGAGCATCCCGAGCGCGTGCAGGGGCTCGTGCTGCTCGATGCGCAATCCGGCGTGGCGGAAATCGGGGCGCGCATCGGCGCCAGCATGGCGCTCGAGGGCGAGGCGCGCGACCGCAAGATCAAGGAAGTGTTCGGTGAGTGGCTCGCGCGGCACGCGGCGCGTGGCCACGTCGATCTCGATGCGATCGATCTCGACGATCTCGACGCCGACGGTCGTGCCACCGCCAAGTTCGCCAAACGCCTGACGCGGCGCCGCCGCAGCCCGATGGTCGAGACCGCGCGACGCCTGCGCGACGAGACGACCTTCGTGCGTGACCTCACGGCAACCGCGCCGATCGACGATGCGACGCTTGCGCGCATCAGCTGTCCGGTACTCGCGCTCTACGGCGAGGTATCGGATCTGCGTCCAGAGGGCGAGCGGCTCGCGCGGCTCATGCCGCACTGTCGTCTCGTCATCGTACCGGGCTGCGCGCATGGGATCCTCTTTCACGCCACCGGCTTCGTTCGCGATCACACCATCGCCGCCATCGAGGAGTTCGTGCGATGAGTCGAGTACTGTTCGTGGTGCCGCCGTTTCTCTCGCACGTGCAACCCACCGTGGCGATCGGTGCCGAACTCGTGCGCCGGGGTCATGCCGTGGCTTGGACCGGATACGCCGAGCTTGCGCCGGTGTTGCCGGCGTGGGCGACGTTCTATCCGATTACATCCGCTTTCGTGGCGGTACTACGCGAACGAGGGATGACCACCACGCGCGCCTGGCTCGGCGGCATGAAGGCGCTCTTCGAAGGCGTACTGGCGCCGATGGCGGCCGACATGCTTCCCGGCGTCGAGGACGCGATTGCGCAATTCCGGCCCGACGCCATGCTCGTCGACCAGCAGGCGATCGCCGGTGCGCTCGCCGCCCGTCGTCGAGGCGTCGTGTGGGGGACCTCGGCGCCGACCGCGATGCTCTTCGAGCCGATGATGCCCGAGCTGCCCAAAGTCGGGGCGTGGCTGGTCGACCTGCTGGCTCGCGTACAACGTGACGCGGGGTTGCCGACGGTGCCTTGGCCGGATCGCTCCGACGCGCTCGTGCTTCTCTACGTGTCGCGCGAGTTCGTGGGCCAGGGCGCGGCTCGCGTGCCGGCGCATTATCGTTTCGTGGGCCCGCTTCGGGGCGAGCGCGTCGAATCGCCCGCGTTCCCATGGGAGAAGCTTTCGGCAACCACGCCGCGGATTTTCGTGAGCCTGGGCTCGGTCGTCGCGGGTCGCGGCGGAAGCTTCTTCGCCAAGGTCGCGGAGGCCTTCGCCGACACGGACCTCCAGGTGGTACTGCAGTTGCCTCCAGGCTTCGAGGTCGCCGCGCCGCCCAATTTCATCGTCCGGCCCTGGGTGCCCCTGTTGCAGCTTTACCCGTGGCTCACCGCCGTACTCAGCCATGCGGGGTCCACGGTCGTGGAGGCCATCGCGCATGGCCTGCCTTCGGTCGTGGCGCCGGTGGCCGGTGACCAGTTCATTTTCGCCCGCTGCGCCGTCGCCTGCGGTGCCGCGCGGCGCATCTCGTTCACTCGTTCGAGCGCGGCCGAAATCCGGACCGCGATGCTCGACGTGCTGGACAATCCGGAGTACCGCACGGCTGCGCGGCGGATTCAGGGCACACTCGAGCGCGCCGGCGGTGTCGCCGCGGCGGCCGATGCAGTGGAAGCGCTCGCCATGCCGTCGCTGCGGCGGTATCCATGATGCGAATCAGTGGCGCGGTGGCGTTACGACCCGGCGCTTTCGAGGGCGTGCGCGTCCGCGGCCGACGTCGAGCGGCCATCCCGCGCGGTCGCTGCGTCGCCGGCAGGCCGTGCAGCGAGCGGCATGTTCGTGAGACGCCGACTTGAGTTCGCTGGAAAGACCGGTCTGGTGGCGCCGACCGTGGAATCGCGGCCTGCGCTTCGCGTCGCGGTTGGGCTGGCGCGGTGCCGACCTCGATGCCGCGCACCTCATCGCTACCGCGCGCGAGGAGGCGAAACTCGACGACCTGGGCGGCGATGAATTCACCGACGCGCTCGCGCTTCTCCTGGGAGAATTTCGCGACGCATCGGGCGCCGATGAGGCGGGTCGCCAGCTTTTCTTCCAGATGGTGGTGGCGAGCCTCAAGAACCGCCTCTACATCACGCGCGCCTTGACCGAGCACCCCGCGATTGCCGGTATTCCCGTGGCCGCGCCGATCTTCATCCTGGGCTTGCCGCGTACTGGTACCACGCTCCTCCAGGGGCTGCTTGCGGCGCAGGATGGATTGCGCACCCCGCTGCGCTGGGAGACCGATCTCACGCCGGTGCCGCCGGCGATCGCCGGCAAGCGTCAGGTGAAGGCGCAGATCCGCTACGCGAAGGCGGCGACGGGCTTCGCCAACCGGCTCTCGCCCGGGTTGCCGCTCGCGCACCCGATCGGCGCGATGTTGCCGGAGGAGTGCAATCCGCTCCTGATGTCGTCGTTCCGCGCGCTTCTCTTCACGACGTTCTTTCCGAGCGTCGAGTATCACGACTACCTGTACGCGAGCCGCTTCGCGCACGCCTACGAATGGCATCGGCGACACGTGCAGGTGCTCTCGCACGCGGCGCCGCCGCCGACGTGGGTGCTGAAGGCGCCGGTGCACATGGCGTCACTCGCCGAACTCCTCACGGCATATCCCGATGCCCGGGTCATCTTCATGCATCGCGATCCGCTGGCGGTACTGCCGTCGATGTGCGCGCTGACGATCGCGCTGCGGCGCCTCGTCACGCCGGCGCAGGATTCCCGCGCAATCGGGCGCGAGTTGATGCGTAATCTCCCGCGGATGTTCGACGCCGGGTATGCCGTGCGCGACCACTGGCCCGTGGGCGCGCCTCGCTTTCTCGACATCCACTACGACCACCTCGTCGCCCGGCCCGCGGCGACGGTGCACACCATCTTCGAGCACTTCGCGCTGCCGCGCGGCGGCGTCGATGCGGCAGTGGAGCGCTTCATCGCCGAGGATGCGAAGCGCAAGCGCAAGCGGCATGCTTACACGCTCGACGATTTTGGTCTTGCGCCCGATGCGATCCGGGCAGCCTTCGCGCGCGAATACGCGTTGACGTAGCCAGCGGCGCGCGCCGATCGTCTTGTTGCCTACAGGGTGGTCGTAGCCGCTGCCCTGCACGGTGGCAGCGCGGACCTTGGGCGTCCGGTCCCTCCTCTTGACGCGGAGGCATGGCTCTTGCAACCCTGTGCGATACGCGCCTTGCGCTCACCTGCGCGCCAGTCACTTTCGCGGCTTTCTCGGGGGAGGATCGAATCATGGCTGCCACGCGTTCATGCATCATCGCTCGCAGTATCGGCGCCCTCGTCACGTTCGGATTCGCATTGGGGCTTGCGTGTCTTGCGCTCTTGCCGCGGGTCGCACAGGCCGTCGACCTTCTCGACGGCAACGAGGACTTCAAGCTCCTCGCGCAACTGGGCTTCGAGCAGGCCGTCGATGGCCCGCACGCGCAAGGCGCGCGCACCAACGACTACATGTGGTCGATGGCGTGGTTCAAGGGCAACCTGTACGTCGGCACCGGCCGCTTCGAGATCGACCCTTCGACCAGCCTGCCGGCCCCGGGCCAGATCTGGCGCTATACGCCACGTGGCACCGACGGCCGCTCGGGAACGTGGGCGCTCGCGTACTCCGCACCCAAGATGCCATTCCTCAACATGGCGCGCGAGTTGGGCTATCGATGGATGACGACGTGCAGCTTCGGCGGCGTCGACTATCTTTTCGTTTCGACGCTGGGCCCGCTCGAGGGCAACATCCTCTACACGTCCGACGGCGTGACCTTCCGCGCGGCGAGCCGCCTCGGATATCCTTCCGGTACCGTCGGCTTTCGCACGATGGCGTGCTTCAAGGACGCGACCTACGGCCAGATGCTCGTGACCACACCGGTGGGCAAGGGCGGCGACGTGCAGACGTTCGATTCGGATCGCACCGACAATCCGATCGTGCTCGCCAATTCGAACCCCGTGTCGGGATCGACGTGGCGCAACTACAGCGCGATGGGGATGGGGGAGCCCGACAACGGTGCAATTTTTTCGCTCATGGCAAGCGGCAGGTATCTGTACGCCGGCGTCACCAACGAGGTATCCGGCGGCCAGCTGTGGCGTACAGAAGGCTGTTCGGGATGGTGGCCGTTCTGCACGCCGGCGTGGACCAAGGTGCTCGACCGCGGCGGGGGTCGCCCGAAGACGTCGGCGGGCCTCGTCAAGAACGATGGGTTTGCCGACATGGCGGAGTACAACGGCGATCTCTATCTTGCGATGAGCGCGCCGGCGCTCGACGGCAACGCGATTCGCGCGGAACTCCTGCGGTATCGGGCGGACGGCAGCTTCGAGGTGCTGGTCGGCGAACCGCGCATGGGCGCGGCACCGCTGCCGTCCGGCGGATTCACCAACCCCGACCTGCCGGCGAATTTCCGCTGCGGCCTGCCGCTCGAGAATCTCAACGGCGCAGGCGGCGCCGACGATTGTCCGCCGACCACGCGACGCGGCGCCGGATGGGGCGTGCCTGGCAATGCGACGACGGGTTACAAGAACGGGCGGCAGTTCTATTTCTGGCGCCTCTTCAACTACGCCTACAACCGGACCTCCGCGCCGTTGGGCGACAACCGGCTGTACATGGGAACGTTCCAGGGCTCGCTCGATGCCGGCGGCTTCGCGACGCTCGGCTTCGATCTTCTCGCGACCACCGACGGCGTGACCTGGTCGACGATCACCAACAGCGGCTTCGGCTTCATGCAGCAGCAGGGCCTGCGCAGCATCGCGGCGACGCCGTACGGCCTTGCGATCGGCGGCACGCACTTTCCACTGAGTCCCGAGATCGCGGCCTATTTTCCCGAGCCCGAGCTCCGCGGCGGCAACGTGTGGATGGGCGTACCGACGACGGTGGCGGAGAACGTGCCGCCGGTGACGACGCTTGCCTCGCCGCCGAGTCCGGCGGAAGGGGCGACGCTGACGACGCGCAGCGTATCGCTGGCGTGGTCGGGTACCGACGGGCCGGCGCCGGGGTCGCTGCCGCTGACCTATGCGTACCGGCTCGATCCGCTGGAGGCGTCGTTTTCGGCGTTCGGGGCGGCGACGAGCAAGACGTACACGAACCTTGGTAACGGCACGTACACGTTCTACGTGATTGCGCGCGACAGTCAGGGGAATACGGAGGCGGTGGGTGCGCCGGGGGCGGGCAATCGGCGCACGTTCACGGTGGATGCGCCGGATGCGCCGCCGAGCGTGACGATCACGGTGAAGCCGGCGGATCCGAACTTGTCGGCGATGGCGACGTTTGCGTGGGTGGGGGCGGACGACGTGACGCCGGCGGGGAGTCTGACGTACAAGTACTGGCTTGCGCCGCTGGAGGGTGATCCGGGGAGTTTCGTGGCGGGCACGTCGAAGACGTATACGGGGCTTGTGGATGGGGCGTACACGTTCCACGTGCAGGCGAAGGATGGGGCGGGGAACCCGAGTGCCGAGGTGACGTACGGCTTCACGGTGGCGGTGCCGGCGGGTCCGCCGGCGCGTCCGGTGCCGGCGACGGTGGCGCTGGTGGGCACGCGCACGCTGCGGGTGAGTTGGGCGGACGTGGCTGGGGAGACGCGTTACGAGGTCGAGCGGTGCCTGATGATGGGGCGCGCTTGCACGTTCGAGGCGCTGGCGCCGAACGTGGCGGCGGGCAGCACGTCGTACGACGACGTGGTATCGGTGGCGGGCACTTACGTCTATCGGGTACGTGCCTGCAATGCGTCCGGCTGCTCGGATTGGGCGTCGACCCCAACTATCAAGGCACCATGACCCCAGGTATCATCTCGCGCTGGCGCGGGGTGTACCCCGCCAGCAATCACGCGAAGGACGCATGCCGATGATCGCCGAGCCACTTCCATACACCATGATCCGCCGCGTGCGCTTCTTCACCATGGTGGCACTCGCCATGGTGCTGGCCTGCGTCGCGTTGTGGCCGCGATCCGCGCATGCCGTCGATCTCCTCGACGGGAATGCCGATTTCAAGCTTCTCGCCGAACTCGGGTTCGAGCAGGCCGTCGATGGCCCGCATGCACAGGGCACGCGCACCAACGACTACATGTGGTCGATGGCGTGGTTCAAGGGGAAGCTGTACGTCGGCACCGGCCGCTTCGAGATCGACCCCGCGACCAATGTGCCGCGGGCCGGGCAGATCTGGCGCTATACGCCGGGTGGGGTCGATGGCCGCTCCGGAACCTGGGCCTTCGCATACGAATCGCCCACACTGACGGTGGCCGGTTATCCGGTGAACATTCCGCGTGAATTCGGCTACCGATGGATGACCACCTGCAACTTCGCCGGCGTCGACTATCTCTTCATTTCCACGATAGGCGTCACGCAGGGCAACATCCTCTACACCTCGGACGGCGTCAACTTCCAGACGGTGGGCCGCGGCGGCTACCCCACGGGAACGATCGGCTTTCGCACGATCGCCTGCTTCAAGGACCCCATCTACGGCCAGTCGCTGATCACCACGCCGGTGGGCAAGGGCGGCGACGCACAGACTTTCGACTCCGATCGCACCGACAACCCGATCGTGCTCGCCAATTCCAGCCCGGTGTCGGGCGGCGGGTGGCGCAATTACAGCCCAATGGGGATGGGCGACTCCAAGAACGGCGCGATTTTCACGCTGATGAGCACCGGCAAGTACGTCTATGCCGGCGTCACCAACGAGGTGACCGGTGGACAGTTATGGCGTACCGAGGGTGGCTGCCTGTTCGTCATGCAGGGGAACTGCATGCCGACGTGGACGAAGGTGCTCGATCGCGGCGGCGGGCGGCCGAAGACCGCGAGCGGCCTTGTCAAGAACGACGGGTTCGCCGACATCGTCGAGTTCAACGGCGACCTCTACCTCGCCATGAGCGCGCCCGGACTCGACGGCAACGCGATTCGCGCCGAACTCCTGCGGTATCGCGCGGACGGCACCTTCGAGGTGCTGATCGGCGAACCGCGCATGGACGCTGGTTTCACTCGCGGCGGCGCGCCGACCAGCCCCACGGTGCCCTCCAATCTCCGCTGCGGCCTGCCGCTCGAGAATCTCAATGGAGTGGGCGGCGCCGACGATTGTCCGCCGACCACGCGACGCGGCGCCGGACTGGGCGTGCCGGGCAATGCGACGATCGGTTATCCGGATGGCCCCCAGTTCTATTTCTGGCGGCTCTTCAACTACGCCTACAACCGCAGTACCGCGCCGCTGGGCGACAACCGGCTCTACCTCACCACCGCGCAAGGCGCGCTCGATGCAGGAGGCATTGCCACCTTCGGGTTCGACTTCCTCGCCACGGCGAACGGTGTCGCGTGGTCGACGATCACCAACGATGGCTTCGGCTTCATCCAGCAGCAGGGCCTGCGCAGCATCGCGGCGACGCCGTACGGCCTCGCCGTTGGCGGCACTCACTTCCCGGTTCCACCCGGCGTGCAGATGCCGTATCCGGACCCCGAGATTCGCGGTGGCAACGTGTGGATGGGGGCACCGACGGCGGCTCCGGTGGACAGCGTGCCGCCGGTGACGACGCTTGCCTCGCCGCCGAGTCCGGCGGAAGGGGCGACGCTGACGACGCGCAGCGTATCGCTGGCGTGGTCGGGTACCGACGGGCCGGCGCCGGGGTCGCTGCCGCTGACCTATGCGTACCGGCTCGATCCGCTGGAGGCGTCGTTTTCGGCGTTCGGGGCGGCGACGAGCAAGACGTACACGAACCTTGGTAACGGCACGTACACGTTCTACGTGATTGCGCGCGACAGTCAGGGGAATACGGAGGCGGTGGGTGCGCCGGGGGCGGGCAATCGGCGCACGTTCACGGTGGATGCGCCGGATGCGCCGCCGAGCGTGACGATCACGGTGAAGCCGGCGGATCCGAACTTGTCGGCGATGGCGACGTTTGCGTGGGTGGGGGCGGACGACGTGACGCCGGCGGGGAGTCTGACGTACAAGTACTGGCTTGCGCCGCTGGAGGGTGATCCGGGGAGTTTCGTGGCGGGCACGTCGAAGACGTATACGGGGCTTGTGGATGGGGCGTACACGTTCCACGTGCAGGCGAAGGATGGGGCGGGGAACCCGAGTGCCGAGGTGACGTACGGCTTCACGGTGGCGGTGCCGGCGGGTCCGCCGGCGCGTCCGGTGCCGGCGACGGTGGCGCTGGTGGGCACGCGCACGCTGCGGGTGAGTTGGGCGGACGTGGCTGGGGAGACGCGTTACGAGGTCGAGCGGTGCCTGATGATGGGGCGCGCTTGCACGTTCGAGGCGCTGGCGCCGAACGTGGCGGCGGGCAGCACGTCGTACGACGACGTGGTATCGGTGGCGGGCACTTACGCGTATCGGGTACGTGCCTGCAATGCGTCCGGCTGCTCGGACTGGGCGTCGACGCCGGCGATCAACGTGCGCTGAAACCGCATCGACGCACCACGGTGTGAGCTACGGCGCTCGCCGGCGGTTGCTGGCGGCGCCGGGTGTGTGGTGTGCGATGTGCAGAAGGGGGTCAGCCCTCGCGCGGACGCCTTCGCCGCGGTGGCGCTGGCACGGCATCCGCCGCCGGCGCGTGCCGGGCGGCACCCCGCCGCCCGCCCGTACCCTTCGAAGTGGGGGTGGCCGAGCCCCACGTTGCCGCGGTCGCCCGCCGGCGGGCGCGTATCGCGTCCACCGGAGCCGGTTTGGCGCGACGCGCTGGTGGTGGCTTGCGGGCCGGGGCGGGGGCAGGCGCAGCGGCTTTCGCGGCTTTCTCGGGGTCGGGGCGCCACAGCACCAGCACCTTGCCGACGTGCTGCACCGGTGCGCAGTCGAGCG
>JBDHRR010000165.1:0-6222 GCA_039807685.1 Burkholderiales bacterium | reverse complement strand
CGCGTGCGACGAGATGCTCGGCTGCTGGAACGGCGTCTGCTCGTCGACGAACATGCCCAGGCCGAAGGCGGGCCGGCGACGCTCGCCGAGCGAATTGCGGCGCCAGGTGACCGAAGCGGTGCGGGTAATGAGATTCTCGATGTCGGTGCGCGTCGCGCCCGCGGCGAAGGTGTCGATCCAGCCGCCCGCGCGCGGCGGCAGCACGAAGCGCGCGCTCGCCTCCTGCACGAGCGTTTCCATGCGCAGCGTCGTGTACATCTGCAGGCCGCGCCCGTTCACGTTCATGTCGTTGTAATTGAAGCTTGCGCGGAACTCGGTGTTGGTCGAGTAGCCGAGCCCGGCCTCCACGCGCCGGGCGGGCGCCTCGATCACCGATACCGTGAGCGTCGCGTCGTCGGCATGTGCGGGATCGGGGTCGATCGCCGCCTGCACGCTCGCGAAGTAGCCGGATGCCAGCAGGCGGCGGATGTAGGTATCGAGCGCCTCGCCGTCGTACAGGTCGCCCGGCTGGATGTTGGCGAAATGCTCGATGACTTGCGGCGTGTAGCGCTCCAGGCCGCGGACGTCGATGCGCCCGATCCTGAACGGCGGGCCACTGTCGATCGTCACCGAGAGATCGGCGGCACGCTGCGGCGGATCGATGAGTGCCTGGCTCGCGGTGAGTCGCGCCGCCGCGAAGGGACTCGCGGCGAGCGTGGCGACGGCACCTTGCTTGGCCGCGGTCCAGGCTTCCTGCCGGAACGGTTCGCCTACCGGCAGCCCCCACTGTGCACGCAGCCGCGCAACCGCGGCTGCGCCCTGCGGGATCGTGTCGGCGGGACCGTCGACGGTGAGGTCGACGCTGCGGATCGTCGTCACCGGACCTGGGTCGACGCTGAGCCGCACCGTGACCGGCGACGTGCTGCGGTCGACCGCGACGTCGACGACCGCAGAGAAGTAACCCCGAGTGGCCGCGGCCTCGGCGGTCTGCGGCACGGCGTCGCGGACGAGGCGCTCGAGGAGGAGTTCGGTCATGTCCTCGAAGCCTTGCCAGCGCACGAGATCGACGGCGCTCCTGATCGCGGCGGCGATCGGATCGGGCGCGATGATGTCGACGCGGTAGCGCACCACGTCGTCGGCGTGGCGGGGTACGGCGGTGCTCGCCGCGGGTGCGGACGGGGAAGCGCGGTCCGGTCGCGGGCCGCTGTCGCCTGCGGCGTTCTCGTCAGCGGCCGTCGCGGCCGTGGTTGCGCTCGCGATCGACAGCGCGAGGAGCAGCGAGCGCCAGGCGCATGGTCGTGTCGTTGCAGGCAGCACAGGGGCGATTATCGCCGACTACGCCGGCGGATTCGGCGGTGGCGCTACGTTGCCCGGCGATGGGTGCCACGAAGGCGCCGTCGAGCGACGACCAGCGTGACAGGTCGTTGAATTCGTACGGACTCGGCACCGGCCACAGATCGGTCGACGGCCGCTGCGGCGGTAGGATCGGCATGCGCGGATTGCTGTAGTCGATGTCGCGGTTGGAGCCCTGCCCGTATTGCCAGACGTAGATCTGGTTGCCCTGGCTGTCGTAGCGCGTGGCGCAGCCGGCGGCGAGCACCGCAGCAGCGATGATGACGGCGGCGCGCCCGCAGGCACGAAGGGCAGATACGGTCATGGCGTCTCCTCGATCGGCGCGTCCCCAGTGGTCACCGCCACGCGCCGGCGGCACCTTCCCGGCACGCGTGACGCTGCACGCGCTGGATCCTTCCTCGGGATTCTTCCTGTTCACGCGAGCGTTGGCAAGGTGGCCGGACCGACGGTCTGGGCGCATCCCCGCGGCCCGGTGGCCGGATAGTCGCAGCGCGGCAAAGGCTCCGTGGTCGGTGGGAATCGCCGTTTGGCGGCCCGCCATCGAACCATCGTTCGATTGCGCCTCGAAAATACTGCCTTCTCCTCCCAAACAACCTTCGATGTATCGTCTAAGTACCTATTTTTTAGATAAAAAAAGATCGTCGCATTTTCGTCGCTAAGTCCTTGTTCAACAACTGGAAAAGCGTTGACCCAGCGCTTCGGGCGCGCGTATAGTGCGGTCAAGTGGTAAAAAGTGGGTTGAAGTGGGTTGAAATTGCGGTTTCATGACACTCGTCTGACGTCGTGGGACCGCCGGCGATCGGCTTCGAGCGCGGCGCCGACAGGTGCGCGACGCGGGATGGCGGTGGGGCCCAAGGGGGCGAGCGTGGCGAGCGAGCGCGAACAGGGGGCGGTGGTGGTGGAACCAACGGGGAACGGGCGTGCGGGCAGCGGCGACGCCGGCGCCGCACCGGTCTTTCGCGGGGTGACCGCTCTCGTGCTTGACGCCAAGGGGCGCCTCGCCATTCCCGCCAAGCATCGCGACGCGCTGGCCGGCGTCGCCGGCCAACTGGTCGTGACCGCCGACCCTTCGCGCTGCCTCCTGCTCTATCCGCGTGCGTCCTGGGAACCCATCCAGTCGCAGCTGATGGCGCTCTCCTCGTTCGATCCGCAGGTGCGCAGTCTGCAGCGCCTACTCGTCGGTCACGCCGACGACGTCGAGGTCGATGCGGCCGGCCGCATCCTGGTGCCGCCGGCGCTGCGCCGCTACGCCAACCTCGACAAGCGCGTG
Source organism: Burkholderiales bacterium (assembly GCA_039807685.1). Lineage (GTDB taxonomy): Bacteria > Pseudomonadota > Gammaproteobacteria > Burkholderiales > Casimicrobiaceae > VBCG01. The sequence continues at coordinate 3,620 of JBDHRR010000165.1, read as the reverse complement.
ATGCTCGTCGGCCAGGGTCGCAAGCTCGAACTGTGGGACGAGGCGCAGTGGGAATTCCAGACCGCGCAGGCGATCGCACTGCCGCCGGGCGGGACGCCCCCCGACCTCGCTGGTTTCTCGCTGTAGATGAGCGATGGCACGCACGTTCCCGTCCTGCTCGATGCAGCCGTGGCGGCACTGGCGATCAGGACCGCCGGCACCTACGTCGATGCGACCTTCGGCCGCGGTGGGCACAGCGCGCGCATCCTCGCCGCCCTCGGCCCCGACGGGCGTCTCATTGCCGTGGATCGCGATCCCGCTGCCGCCCGTGCGGCAGCCGCATTCGCGGAGCGCGATCCGCGCTTCACGTTTCACCGCGCGTGGTTCTCCGAACTGCCCGCCGTCCTCGCCGAACTTGCTCCGGCTGGAGTCGACGGTGCGCTCTTCGATCTCGGAACCTCCTCGCCGCAGATCGACGACGCCACGCGCGGCTTCTCTTTTCGCTTCGACGGGCCTCTCGACATGAGGATGGACCCGTCCCGCGGCGAAACTGCTGCCGCCTTTCTGGCCCGCGCCAGCGTGCGCGAATTGACGGAGGTCATCCGCGACTATGGTGAAGAACGGTTTGCTCAATCCATTGCAAAGGCAATTGCGGCGGCGCGCGAAGAGCGGTCCATCGAACGTACGGGGGAACTCCGCCGTATCGTGGGCCAAGCCGTCGGCCCGTTCACGCGGGGTGATTGGCGTCAGGATCCGGCCACGCGCACCTTCCAGGCCCTTCGGATTTTCGTGAACCGCGAGCTGTCTGAAGTCGGCAGCGCGTTGCCGGCGATCGTCCCGTTCCTGCGCAGTGGCGCGCGCCTCGTCGTGATCGCCTTCCATTCGCTCGAGGATCGGATCGTCAAGCGCTTCTTCCAGAAGGCGGCGCTGCCGTTCGCCGGCGATCCGCGATTGGCGCGGCTGGCGCTGCCCGCGGCGGCACTGCCCGCCGCGCCGCTCGCGCTGGTCGGCCGGGCGACGAAGCCGTCGGCGGCGGAGATCGCGCGCAATCCGCGCGCCCGCAGCGCGATCCTGCGCGTGGGCGAGCGCACCGCCGCCGCGCTGCCGGCGGACTGGCCGCGGGGCTACGTCGTGACGGAGCCGGCATGACGCGAGTGAATCTCGTCCTGCTCGCGGTGCTCGTGCTCTGCGCGCTGTCGCTGGTGACCTCGCGGCACCAGGCGCGACGCCTCTTCGTCGAGCTCGAGCGCGCGCAAACGGAGCAGCGCGGCTACGAAACCGAGTATGGCCAGTTGCAGCTCGAGCAGTCGACGTGGGGAATGCCGGCACGGGTCGAGAAGATCGCCCGCGAGCAACTGCACATGCAGTTGCCGACGGCGGCGCGCACCGAGGTCGTGCCGATGCCCGTTCCGCGAACCGAGGGGACACGATGAAGATCGCCGCCACCCGTCCACGCTTCGCCGCCGCGCCGGCGGTTCCGTCCCTGCCGCGCCTGCGTGCGCCGCTCGTCTTCGGCGCGTTGGCACTCCTCTTTGCCGGCCTCATCGGCCGTTCGCTGTACCTGCAGTGGATCGACTACGCCTTCCTGCAGGAACAAGGCAGCGCGCGCCATTCGCGCGAGCTCGAGGTGCCGGCGCACCGCGGACGCATCGTCGATCGCTTCGGCGAAGTACTCGCGGTGTCGACGCCCGTGCGCTCGCTGTGGGCCTTTCCCGACAAGTTCGAGGCATCGCCCGAGCAGATGAAGGATCTCGCGCGCATCCTCGAGACGACGCCGCAGCGGCTCGCCGCCCGACTCGATGCCCGCGAGGACTTCGCCTTCGTCGCCCGCCAGATCGCGCCGGAGACCTCCGAGCGGGTGATGGCGCTGCGCATCAAGGGGCTGCACGACCAGACCGAGTACCGCCGGTACTACCCGGGCGGCGACGTGATGGCGCAGATCATCGGCTTCACCGGCGACAAGGATGCCGGGCAGGAAGGCATCGAGCTCGCCCAGCAGCCGTGGCTCGCCGGCGTGCCAGGCAGCCGGCGCGTGATCATCAACCGGCGCTTCGAGGCGGTCGAGGACGTGGCGGCGATCCGTGCGCCGCAGGCGGGCCGCGATCTAGCGCTCGCGATCGACACGCGGCTGCAGTACCTCGCCTTCCGTGAACTCAAGGCCGCGGTCGAGGCGAACAAGGCGCGCGCTGGCGGGATGGTGATCCTCGACGTCGCCACCGGCGAGATCCTGGCGCTCGCCAACTGGCCGACGTACAACCCCAACCGCCGCGACAAGGTCACGCCGGAGAAGATGCGCAATCGCGCGCTGACCGACATCTTCGAGCCGGGCTCGACGCTGAAGCCGTTCACCATCGCCACCGCGCTCGAGGTTGGCAAGGTGCGTCCGGATACCGTGATCCAGACCGGCAACGGCACGCTGACCATCGGTCCCAACACCATCCACGACGCCCACCCGGGTGGCGCGCTCACCGTCGAGCAGGTCATCCAGAAGTCCTCGAACGTGGGCTCGGCCAAGATCGCGCTGTCGCTGCCGGCGCAGACGATGTGGCAGACGTTCTCCAACGTCGGCTTCGGGACCACGCCGAAGACGGGCTTCCCCGGCGAGGTGAGCGGCCGCGTGCGTCCCGCGAAGACGTGGAAGCCGATCGAGCAGGCGACGATGGCCTACGGACACGGGATTTCGGTGAACCTCGTGCAACTCGCCCGTGCCTACACGATCTTTGCCACCGACGGCGAGTTGAAGCCGGTGACGCTGCTCAAGACCGAGGGCGCGGTCGAAGGCCGGCCGGCGATCTCGCCGGCCACCGCGGCGGCGGTCCGGCACATGCTCGAGATGGCGGTGCAACCCGGCGGCACGGCGCCCAAGGCGCAGGTCGTGGGCTATCGCGTCGCCGGCAAGACCGGCACGGCGCACAAGCTCGCCGGCAAGGGCTACGCCGCCAACAAGTACGTGTCGTCGTTCGTCGGCTTCGCGCCGGTCTCGCAGCCGCGGCTCATCGTCGCGGTGATGATCGATGAGCCGTCGGGCGGCCAGTATTACGGCGGCTCGGTCGCCGGTCCGGTCTTCGCGAACGTCATGGGCTCGGCGCTGCGCCTCCTCGGCGTGCCGACCGACGCGCCCGTCAACAACGTGATCCTGCCGGCGGACGCCATCGAAGTGCGGGAGGAGACGTGATGGCGAATGCCCGCCGCGGTTCGTCTTACGCAGCTTGCGCGATCGCCAGCCATGGGCGCCGCCGTGCCTGACCTCGAGCATCCGTTCGATGTCGCGGCGCTGCTCGCGCGCCTGGGTGCGCGGCCCCGCCGCATCACGGCCGACAGCCGGCGCGTGGAATCGGGCGTCGCCTTTGCGGCGTATCCCGGGATGGCCGCCGACGGCCGCCACTACATCGCCGATGCGCTCGCTCGCGGCGCAGCGGCGGTGCTCTGGGAGGCACGTGGCTGGCGCTGGGATCCGGCGCTCAACGCTCCCAACCTCGGCATCGACGGCCTGCAGCAACGGGTGGGGGCAATCGCCGACTTCATCTACGGCAGCCCCTCGCGCGAGTTGCGACTCATCGGCGTCACCGGTACCAACGGCAAGTCGTCGTGTGCGCACTGGATCGCGCAGGGGCTCGACGCATTCGGCACGCGCGCGGCGG
>JBDHRR010000164.1:0-6263 GCA_039807685.1 Burkholderiales bacterium | reverse complement strand
CCAACGCGCTCAAGGGAACGCTCGCGGTCGATACCGGTGCGGTGCGGCCCCGCATCGACTTCGATCTCGCCGCCCCGGCATTGGCGCTCGCGGCGCTGCCGGCGGCAATTGGCGTGCCGGCGTCGGCAGCACCCGCGCCGGCAGCATCGCAAGCGGCGGCCAGGCTCTTCCCGGATACGCCGATCGACTTCGCGCCGTTGCGCATGGCCGACGCGAGCGGTCGGCTCGCCGTCGATCGCCTGACGCTTGCCGACGGTCGCGACCTCGGGCGCGTGCGTGCACACATCACGCTCGTCGATCGCAAGCTCGACGTGACGAACCTCGAGGTCGGCCTGTTCGGGGGAACGCTCGCCGGTAGCGTCACCGTGGATGCGCGCAGTGCGCCGGCGGCGACCATCGTGACCCGTCTCGATGGCCGCGCGATGTCGCTCGGCGCGATCCTCGCGGCACTCGGCCGACCGCACGACGTCACTGGCGGACGCACCGACCTCGTGGTGAACCTCACGCTGCACGGCAATTCGCCGCACGAATGGGCGAGCGGTGCCAGCGGCACGTTTCGCCTCGTCAGTGGCACGGCGACGATCAACAACGCCAAGGCGGAGGCGCTCCTCGCGTGGGACAAGCTCGGCGATGCCGTCAATCCGTTCCGCACTCGCGACGCGACCACGGAGCTTGCGTGCGCCGTGGTCAACCTGCCGATTGCCGGCGGCGTGGCACGCAGCGACCGGTCGCTGGCAATGGAAACGGCGAAGATTGGTGTCTCGGCGAGCGGCGTGCTCGATTTTCGCAACGAGACGCTCGACCTGGTGTTCGCGCCCAAGGTGCGCCAGGGCGTCTCGCTCGATTTCGCCGGTCTTGCCGACGTCGTGCGGCTGACTGGACCCTTCGCGTCGCCCCGCGTGGCCGTTGACGTCGGCGCGTCCGCCAAGATGATCGCGAGCGTCGGTGCGGCAATCGGGACCGGTGGCATCTCCGCAGCGGCGCAGGCGCTGGTCGGCTGGGCCGATGGTCGTGGACCGGGTCCGTGCCAGGTTGCACTCGAGGGTGCGCACGCCGCGCCGGCGGGCGCTGCCGCGAAGGGCGCCGTACCAGGCAATCCTGCCGCGCCGATCATCGAAGACGTCGGCAAGGCGCTGGGGAAGCTCTTCCGAAAGTAGGGTGGTGCGCCGCCGCAGGCGTTCGCGGCGCACCCGCGCTGCTCGCCCATGTCATGTAGAGGACAGGGTGGGCAAGCCATCGTGTTCGCCGCACAATCGGCCGCATCGGCCCCGCGCCCGGGCGCGGTGTCCGGGGACGCGCTCACGTTGCGATGACGCCGGCCGATGACCGACGCGGCGCACGTGGCGTGCGTTTCGATCGCGACGCGGCGCCGATCGACTGCCGAACACCGGGCCAGCGATCGGTCGTCACGATGGATCGAGGGTACTATCGGGGTTGGGCCGACGGCAGTCGCCGACGAGCGACGCCGTCACGTGATCTTGCTATGGGATGGTGCGCAAGCGCCATCCGTTTGGAATCACCACGGAGGAGAGGGTCGTGAAGCGAAATTCCCTTGGAGGACGCAGGACGATGTTGGCGGCGCTGCTCGCCGGAGCCGCCATGTCGACGTTTGCCGTCGTACCGACGGCTTCAGCAGAGACCGGTGAGCTCAGGATCGCCCGCCAGTACGGGATCAGCTACCTCCCGCTGATGCTCATGGAGGATCAGAAGCTGATCGAGAAGGCGGCCGCGGCCGCCGGCGTGCCCAACCTCAAGGTCACCTGGGCGACCTTCGCCGGCGGCAACGTGATGAACGACGCGCTCTTGTCGGACAGCCTCGATTTCGCTGCCGGCGGGGTCGGGCCTTTCGTGACACTGTGGGCCAAGACCAATGGCAACTACAACGTCAAGGGAGCGGCCGCCATCAATTCGATGCCGCTCTACCTCAATACGCGCAATCCGAACGTCAAGACGATCAAGGATTTCACCGACAAGGACAAGATCGCGCTGCCCGCGGTGAAGGTATCGATCCAGGCGGTGACCCTGCAGATGGCCGCCGAGCAGGCATTCGGCCCGGGCAAGCAGAACGAGCTCGATCGCCTCACGGTGTCGATGAGTCACCCCGACGCCATGGCCGCGCTGCTCTCCGGCAAGAGTGAGATCACCGCGCACTTCACGTCGCCGCCGTTCCAGTACCAGGAGCTCGCGGACCCCAACATCCATCGCGTGCTGAGCTCGTACGACGTCCTGGGCGGTCCCGCGACGTTCAACGTGATCTGGGCCTCGTCGAAGTTCCAGGCCGCCAATCCCAAGGTCTACGGCGCGTTCATCACGGCGCTCGAGCAGGCTACCGCGCAGATCAATGCCGATCACCGTGCCGTCGCCGAGGCGTACCTGCGGATGAGCAAGGACAAGAGTTCGGTCGAGCAGATCGTCAAGATGCTCGACGATCCGGCGATGGTATTCACACTGACGCCGCAGAACACGATGAAGTACGTCGATTTCATGCTGCGGGTCGGCTCGATCAAGGTGAAGCCGGAGTCGTGGAAGGCGATGTTCTTCGACAACGTGCACAAGCTGCCGGGGAGCTGATGCCAACGCCGCTGCTCGACGTACGCGGCGTCACGCTGCAATACAAGACGCGCGAGCACCTGGTCACCGCGACCTGGCGCGTCGACTTCCAGGTCTTCCGGTCCGACCGCTACGTGCTGCTCGGGCCGTCGGGCTGCGGCAAGTCGACGCTCCTGAAGGCAGTCGGCGGCTACATTGCGCCGACCGAGGGTCAGATCCTGCTCGACGGAAAGCCGGTACGAAAGCCGGGACCCGATCGGATGATGGTGTTCCAGGAGTTCGACCAGCTCCTGCCGTGGAAGACGGTGCGCGAGAACGTGATGTTCCCGATGCTCGCCTCGCGCAAGTACCCGCCGAAGGTGGCGGCCGAGCGCGCGCTGCACTTCATCGCCAAGGTGAACCTCGCCAAGTTCGCGAACCATCATCCGCACCTCCTGTCCGGGGGCATGAAGCAGCGCGTGGCGATCGCCCGCGCCATGGCGATGGAGCCCGCGATTTTGCTCATGGACGAGCCGTATGCCGCGCTCGATGCGCTGACGCGACGGCGGATGCAGGACGAGCTGATCGAGCTGTGGGACGAGACTAAGTTCACGGTGCTGTTCGTCACCCACTCGATCGCCGAAGCGGTGAAGTGCGGCAGCCGTATCCTGCTGCTGACGCCGCATCCGGGCCAGGTCAAGGCCGAGCTCGCCAGCGTGCCGCGGGCGGAGGTCAACGGCGAACCGGCGCGGGTGCTCGAAGAGCGAATCAACGACATGCTGTTCAGCGACGTCGAGGAGTCGGCACATGCCTGATCCCGATTCGGCAGTGCTCATCGAGCGTCCGGAAATCGTTGGCAAGCCATCCGACCCGTCGGCCTTCGGCGTGGTCGAGGCGCCGCTGTCCACCTTCGAGCGCCTGTACAACTGGCCGGCGCTGCGCAAGACGGTGATCCTGCTGGTGCTGGCACTGGCCTGGGAGATCGGCGCGCGCATGCTCAACAATGCGCTGCTGCTGCCGACGTTCAGCGATACGCTGCGCGCCCTGTTCGCGGGGATCGCCACCGGCGAAATCCCGCGCAAGCTCACGACCTCGCTCGAGGTCCTGATGATGGGTTATGCGGCCGGCATCGTGTTCGCGGCGCTGCTCACCGCATTCGGGATCTTCACGCGGGTCGGCAACGATCTCCTGGAAACGCTGACGGCGATGTTCAATCCGCTGCCGGCGATTGCGCTGCTGCCGATCGCCTTGATCTGGTTCGGCCTGGGCTACGGGAGCCTCGTCTTCGTCCTCATCCATTCGGTGGTGTGGGCCGTCGCGCTCAATACGCACGCCGGCTTCATGGCGGTGTCGCCGACCATGCGCATGGTCGGGCGCAACTACGGTCTCTCGGGCGTCGGCTACGTATCGAAGCTCCTCATCCCTGCGGCGTTGCCGTCGATCCTCACCGGGCTCAAGATCGGCTGGGCTTTTGCGTGGCGCACGTTGATCGCCTCGGAACTCGTGTTCGGCGTGAGCTCGGGCGCCGGGGGCCTCGGTTGGTACATCTACGAGAACAAGAACGCGCTGGAGATCGCCAACGTGTTCGCCGGGCTGCTGACCGTGATCCTCATCGGGCTCATCGTCGAGAACCTGATCTTCCGGGTGATCGAACGGCGCACCGTGCGCCGCTGGGGCATGCAGAACTGATGGCGCGGATCGCGCTACGCCGACCCGGCCCGGACTGAGCGTTGTTCCTGCCGCCTTTCGACACCGCGACGCTTCTCGCCGCGGCGCTCATCGTGTTCGCCGCGTACACGGTCTTCGGCTTGACCGGCTTCGGGTCGTCGATCACCGCGATGCCGTTCCTGGTGGTCCTCTTTCCACTCACCTTCGCGGTGCCGATGATGGTGGTGCTCGACCTGTGCGGCGGCTCGTTGCTCGCCTTGCGCACCCGCGGCCTCGTCGCCTGGCGCGAACTCGCGACGCTCGCGCCGTGGGCGGGACTGGGGATGCTGGCCGGCGTCACGCTGCTGGTCAGCGCCCCGGAGCGCGCGCTGCTCCTGCTGCTCGCGCTGTTCATCCTGGGCTATCTCGCGCGCGCGCACTTCGGCCGGCCTCGCCACGACGTCATCTCGCGCCGATGGGCGCTGCCGTACGGCACTGCCGGCGGCATCTTCACGTCGCTCTACGGGACCGGCGGGCCGATCTATACGATCTACGTCACGCGACGGCTGCGCGATGCCCGCGTGTTGCGCGCGACGATGGGCATGCTGATCCTGCTGACCGCGCTGGTGCGGGTGACGCTCTTCGCCGGTACGGGCCTGTACGGGCAACCGGGGCTCTTGGCGCTGTGCGCGGCGCTCATCCCGCTGGGTCTCGTCGGGCTGTGGCTCGGCAGCCACCTGCACCGCCGGTTGCCGGCGGAGCGCGTCGTGCAGGCGATCCATCTCGTGCTGCTCGCTGGCGCCATCAACCTGCTGTACCGAAGCCTCGCGTCGTGAGGGCGCGGCGGACGGCTTGCCCGGTCAATCGGCGATGAGGCTGGTGCCGGGACTCACCCGGGTGAAGCGCACCGGTTCGCGCATCAGCGTGAAGGCGCCGTCGCGCTCGCGCACTTCGGTGAACGTGGATGAGTCGAGGTCGCCGGCGCGCGGGAAATCGCTTCGGAAGTGCGCGCCGCGCGAATCCTCACGCGCCAGCGCGGCGGTGGCGATGGCTTCGCCGACGCGGATCAGGCTCGCGAGGTTGAGCCAGTCGTGCCAGTGGGTATTGAAGCCGCGATCGCCGTCGGCCACGCCGATTTGCGCAAGGTCGGCACGGAGGCGGGCGAGCGATTGCCGCGCACGCCCGAGGCCCTGCGCGTCGCGCACGATGCCGACGTCGTCCCACATCGTCGCGTAGAGCGCTTCCCGCACCGGCTCGAGCGAGCCCGGAGGTTGGGCAAACGGCGCCTCGTGACGAAGAACGCTGCGGGCGATCGCCGCGGCATCGGGTTCGCGCAGGCGACCTTCACGCCGCACGAAAGCGGCGATCGAGTCACCCGCAATGCCGCCGAACACCGTGGAGTTGGCCACGCCGTTGCCACCCAACCGGTTGGCGCCGTGCACGCCGCCCGTATCCTCGCCGGCCGCGAAGAGTGCCGGCAACTCGGTTGCACCATCGGGCGTGAAGCGCACCCCGCCCATCATGTAATGGGCTGTCGGCACTACCTCGACGAGACCACCGGCGAGGTCGAAGCCGCAATCCGCGCAGCGCTCGACCATGCCCTTGAATTGACGGCGCACGTTGTCGGCGCCGAGGTGGCGCATGTCGATCCACACGCCGCCATTCGGCGTGGTGCGGCCGGCACGCATCTCGGCGTCGATGCCGCGGGAGACCACGTCGCGGGTCGCCCGCTCGCCGCGCGGGTCGTGGCGATGCATGAAGCGCTCACCCGTGCCGTTGAGCAGATGCCCGCCCGCGCCGCGCAGGCCCTCTTCCAAAACGGTCCCGGTCATCCGGGTTTCCGGCCCGGCGAGCAATCCGGTGGGGTGGAACTGCACCATCTCCATGTCGCGCAGCGGCAGGCCTGCACGCAGCGCCATCGCGAGTCCGTCGCAGCTCTTGTCGCCGGATGGCGTGTGGTAGCGGTACATCGTCGGCCCGCCACCGGTGGCGAGCAACACCGCTTTCGCCTGCACGAATACGAACTCGCCCTTCGGCATGTCGATCATCAGCACCCCGGCGAGGGCGTCCCCTCCGGGCGTCCTGAT
>JBDHRR010000033.1:0-29957 GCA_039807685.1 Burkholderiales bacterium | reverse complement strand
GCAGTGCCTGCGCCTGCGCGGCGCCGGCACGCGTGCCGCCGGCGAGGCGGTGCCCGGCGACGCCGGCGAATACCGCCTGCACGTCTTCGGGCAGGACCATCGCCCGCGCGGCGAGGAGTGCGTGCGCCCGTGCCGCATTGAGCAGCATCAGTCCCGCGCGCGGCGACAGGCCGCGGCGCATCGCGCCATCGGCGAGGCCGTCGCCGCCGTGACCACGCGAGGCGGCAAGGAGCGCCTGCACGTAGTCGAGGAGCGCCGGCGCGACGTGGATATCGGCGGCCTCGCGCTGCCAGTCGGCCAGCGTGGCGGGGTCGGCGAGCGGCGGCAGCTCGCCGATGCGTATGCGCCGATCGCCGCTGGCAAGGAGCTCGCGCTCGGCGGCGGGATCGGGGTAGCCCAGCTCGATCGCCATCAGGAAGCGATCGAGCTGCGATTCGGGCAGCGGATAGGCGCCGATCTGTTCGACGGGATTTTGCGTGGCGATGACGAAGAACGGATCGGGGAGCTTGCGCGTCTGGCCGTCGAGCGAGACCTGGCGCTCCTCCATCGCCTCCAGCAGCGCGCTCTGCGTCTTCGGCGGCGCGCGGTTGATTTCGTCGGCCAGCACGACCGAATTGAAGATCGGCCCGGGATGGAAGCGAAACGCCTGGCTGCGCTCGTCGTAGATCGAGACGCCGAGCAGGTCGGCGGGCAGCAGGTCGCTCGTGAACTGGATGCGCGAGTACTTGAGCCCCAGCGTTGCCGCGAGCGCATGCGCGAGCGTCGACTTGCCGACACCCGGCAGGTCCTCGATGAGGAGGTGCCCGCGGGCCAGGAGGCAGGCGAGGGCAAGCCGCAGCGGCGCGTCCTTGCCGACGACGATGCGGGCGAGTTGCGCGTGGATCTGTGCCAGGCGCGCGGCGGTGGGGGGGCGAGGCTCGGAGGCAGGGCGCAGCGTCATGGCATCACTGTAACCCGCACCGCTGGGGGCGTCACCGGCGGCGGGCGCGGTACACTGTACACGGCCGAGAGAGATCGGCGCGAACCTGCGGTTGCCATGCCCGTTGCCTACATCACCCATCCGTCCTGCGCGCTGCACGAGATGGGCGACTACCATCCCGAATGCCCCGAGCGGCTCGCCGCGGTCAACGACCGGCTGATCGCCGCCGGGCTCGATGCCTATCTCCTGCACCGCACCGCGACGCCGGCGACGCGTGCGCAGATCGCGCGCGTCCACGGCGAGGCGTACATCGATTCGATCGAGGCGGCGAGCCCCGATGAGGGCCTGCACTACATCGATCCCGACACGGCGATGAATCCGCATTCGCTCGACGCCGCGTTGCACGCCGCTGGCGCCGTCGTGCTGGGCGTCGATCTCGTGATGGCGGGGGAGTGCGCGACGGCCTTCTGCAACGTGCGCCCGCCCGGCCACCACGCCGAGCGTCGACGGGCGATGGGCTTTTGTCTCTTCAACAGCGTGGCGATCGGCGCGGCGCACGCGCTCGCGCACCACGGACTGTCGCGCGTGGCCATCGTCGATTTCGACGTCCACCACGGCAACGGCACCGAGGACATCTTCCAGGGCGATCCCCGCGTGCTGATGGTGGGGTCGTTCCAGCACCCGCTGTATCCGTACAGCGGTTTCGAGGATCCGGCGCCCAACATGGTCAACGTACCCCTGCCGGCAGGATCGGATGGCGATGCCTTTCGCCACGCGGTGACCACGCGCTGGCTGCCGGCGCTCGACGCGTTCCGCCCGCAGCTCATCGTGATTTCCGCCGGCTTCGATGCGCACCGCGAGGATCCGCTGGCCGGCCTCAAGTTCACCGAGGCGGACTATGCGTGGGTCACGCGCGAGCTCATGCAGGTTGCCGAGCGCCATGCGCAGCGGCGCATCGTCTCCTCGCTGGAGGGCGGCTACGCGTTGTCCGCGCTCGGGCGCAGCGTCGCCGAGCACGTGCGGGCACTGATCGAGGGGTAGCGCTTCGCCATCGGCGTCGCGCGGCAGGCGCTGCGCTGCGTGGTGTTTCGCGAACTGGACGCGCCGCGGTCGGCTACGGCGCGGCGACCGGCTCCTCGCACACGATGAGCGCCGCCGCCACCCGACGATCCTCGGCAACCAGGATGTTGAAGGTGCGACAGGCGGCGCGCGTATCCATCACCTCGACGCCGATCCGCGCGGCGGCGAGCGCGCGGATGAGACGCGGATGGAAGAAACGCTGCCGTTCACCGGTGCCGAGGAGCACGAGCTCGGGGGCGTGCTCGAGCAGGCGCGTGAAGTCCGCCTCGGCGAGGGCGCCGATCCCCTCGGGCGCCCACCCCGGAACGACCGCGTCGGGCAGCAGCACGACGTTGTCGCGGTACTCGGTGGCACCCACGCGCACCCAGCCGGGGCCCATCGCGGTGACGACGTGGAGCGAGGGCGCTTGCAGGTGGAATTTCATGAGTCGTGAAATGGGGGCGCGCGAGTCGCGCCGCAAGGCGCGCAGATGCGCCCGGCGAGACGCCAATCTACACGATCGGCACGGACCGGCGCGACCCGTCTGCTAGAATGCGCGGCTGCCGCAATACGCGGCCACTTCACTTACGTCGCTCGGACGGTTCCGGGCGCTGACGCTAAGGATCCTCGCGATGTCGTCCCCGCCGGTCACCTCTTTTGCGCGTATCGAGCGCTTGCCGCCGTACGTCTTCTCGATCACGTCCGAACTCAAGATGGCTGCGCGCCGTCGCGGCGAGGACATCATCGATTTCGGAATGGGCAATCCCGACGGGCCGACGCCGCAGCACATCGTCGACAAGCTCGTCGACACCGTGCAACGGCCCGACACGCACGGCTACTCGGTGAGCAAGGGCATCCCGCGCCTGCGGCGGGCGATCTGCCACTGGTACGAGCGCCGCTTCGGCGTCGCCTTCGATCCCGAGGCCGAGGCGATCGTGACGATCGGCAGCAAGGAGGGCATCGCGCACCTCGCGCTTGCCACGCTGGGCCGCGGCGACACGGTGCTGGTGCCCAATCCGAGTTATCCGATCCACATCTACGGGCCGGTGATCGCCGGCGCGGACATCATGCAGGTGCCGCTGACGCCCGACGTCGATTTCTTCGCCGAGCTCGAGCGCACGATCCGCATGTGCTATCCCAAGCCCAAGATGCTGATCGTCAATTTTCCGGCCAATCCCACCGCGCAGTGCGTCGAGTTGCCGTTCTTCGAGAAGCTCGTCGCGCTCGCCAGGGAGTACGGCATCTGGATCGTGCACGACCTCGCCTACGCCGACATCACCTTCGACGGCTGGCAGGCGCCGTCGATCATGCAGGTGCCCGGTGCGCGCGACGTCGCGGTCGAGTTCTTCACGATGTCGAAGAGCTACAACATGGCCGGCTGGCGCATCGGCTTCATGGTCGGCAACCGCGATCTCGTCGCGGCGCTGGGGCGCATCAAGGGCTACCACGACTACGGCACCTTCACGCCGCTGCAGGTCGCGGCGATCGCCGCGCTCGAAGGTCCGCAGGATTGCGTGCGCGAGATCGCGGCGCGTTACCAGGCGCGCCGCGACGTGCTGGTCAAGGGGCTGCACGAGGCGGGCTGGATGGTCGACGTGCCCAAGGCGTCGATGTACGTGTGGGCGCGCATCCCCGAGGCGTACCGGGCACTGGGCTCGCTGGAGTTCGCCAAGGCGCTGCTCGCGCAGGCCAAGGTGTCGGTCTCGCCGGGAGTTGGCTTCGGCGAATTCGGCGACGGCCACGTGCGCTTCGCGCTCATCGAGAACGAGCACCGCATCCGCCAGGCGGTGCGCGGGATCCGCGACATGCTGCGCCGGGGTGGTGCGGCGGCGGCGGTGGCGTGACGATCGGATCGACATGACGACCATGCACAAGGCCATCCGCAAGTCCGCCAAGCTCGCGAACGTCTGCTACGACATCCGCGGGCCGGTGCTCGAGCGCGCGCGCCTCCTCGAGGAGGAGGGGCATCGCATCATCAAGCTCAACATCGGCAACCTCGCGCCGTTCGGCTTCGACACGCCCGACGAGATGCGCCGCGACGTCATCGTCAACCTGCCGCAGGCGTCGGGCTACTCCGATTCGAAGGGGCTCTTCGCCGCGCGCAAGGCGATCATGCACTACACGCAGGAGAAGCGGATCGCTGCGGTCGAGCTGGAGGACATCATCGTCGGCAACGGCGTGTCCGAGCTCATCGTGATGTCGATGCAGGGACTCCTCGACAACGGCGACGAGGTGCTCGTTCCCGCCCCGGACTATCCGCTGTGGACCGCCGCGGTGAGCCTCGCTGGCGGACGTCCCGTGCACTACCTGTGCGACGAGGGTGCCGGCTGGCTGCCCGACATCGCCGATATCCGTCGCAAGATCACCCCGGCCACGCGCGCCATCGTGGTCATCAATCCGAACAATCCGACCGGCGCCGTCTACCCTCCCGACCTCCTGCGCGAGATCTGCGAGGTGGCGCGCGAGCACGACCTCGTGGTGTTCGCCGACGAGATCTACGACCGCATGCTCTACGACGGCGAGCGGCACGTGTCGATCGCCTCGCTCGCCGACGATCTGCTCTTCGTGACGTTCAACGGACTGTCGAAGAACTACCGCGCCTGCGGCTACCGCAGCGGCTGGATGGTCGTCTCCGGCGACAAGCGCCACGCCCGCGATTACCTCGAGGGCATCAACATCCTGGCGTCGATGCGGCTGTGCGCCAACGTCCCCGGCCAGCTCGCGATCCAGACGGCGCTGCACGGCTACCAGAGCATCGACGACCTCGTGCAGCCGGGCGGGCGCCTCGCCCGCCAGCGCGATCTCGCCTACGAACTCGTCACCGCGCTGCCGGGCGTCACCTGCGTCAAGCCGAAGGCGGCGTTGTATCTCTTTCCGCGGCTCGACCCGCGGATGTATCCCATCGCCGACGATCAGGCGTTCATCCTCGAGCTCCTCGAGGCGCAGCGGGTGCTGGTCGTGCAAGGGACGGGCTTCAACTGGCCGCAGCCCGACCACCTGCGCATCGTCTTCCTGCCCAACGCCGACGATCTCACCGATGCCGTGACGCGCATCGGTCGCTTTCTCCACGACTACCACCGCCGGAACACATGATGACGAAGCCTCTCCACGTTGGTCTCCTCGGCTTCGGCACCGTCGGGCGCGGCGTCTGGGACGTCCTGCACCGCAATCAGGAGGAGATCACGCGTCGCGCCGGGCGGCCGATCCGCATCACCGCCGTCGGCACCCGCACGCCGGCACGCGCGCAGGCCGTGCTCGCGGCGCACCCCGGCGTCACGCTCTCCGCGGACCTCGCTGCCGTGGTGCGGCATCCCGACGTCGACATCGTGTGCGAGCTCATCGGCGGTACCACGGATGCCCGCACGCTGGTGCTCGACGCGATCGCGCACGGAAAACACGTGGTCACCGCCAACAAGGCGCTCCTCGCCCTCCACGGCAACGAGATCTTTGCCGCAGCCTCGGCCAAGGGCGTGATGGTCGCCTTCGAGGCGGCGGTCGCCGGCGGCGTCCCGATCATCAAGGCGCTGCGCGAGGGGCTCACCGCCAATCGCATCGAATGGCTCGCCGGAATCATCAACGGCACGTCGAACTTCATCCTCTCCGAGATGCGCGCCACCGGCCGCGGTTTCGCCGACGTGCTGGCCGAGGCGCAGGCGCGCGGCTACGCGGAGGCCGATCCCACCTTCGACGTCGAGGGGATCGATGCCGCGCACAAGCTCACCATCATGTCGGCGATCGCCTTCGGCGTGCCGATGCAGTTCGATCGCGCGTATGCGGAGGGCATCAGCAAGCTCACCCGCGAGGACATCCGCTATGCCGAGGAACTCGGCTATCGCATCAAGCTCCTCGGCATCACGCGGCGCAGCCGCGCCAACGGCCGCGAAGGCATCGAACTACGCGTGCATCCCACGCTCGTTCCCGCGAAGCGCCTCATCGCCAATGTCGAAGGGGCGATGAATGCGGTGCTGGTGAAGGGTGACGCGGTCGGCGCCACGCTCTACTACGGCGCCGGCGCCGGTGCCGAGCCGACGGCGAGCGCGGTGATTGCCGATCTCGTCGACGTGACGCGCATGCACACCGCCGACCCCGAGCATCGCGTGCCGCACCTCGCCTTCCAGCCCGACCAGCTCACCGACGTGCCGTTCCTGCCGATCGGCGACGTCGTCACCAGCTACTACCTGCGCCTGCGCGTCGACGACAAGCCGGGGGTGCTCGCCGACATCACGCGCATCCTCGCCGACCGCGAGATCTCGATCGATGCGATGATCCAGAAGGAACCGCCCGAAGGCGAGCACGAGACCGACATCATCCTGCTCACGCACCGCACCGTCGAGCGCAACATCGACGACGCCATCGTGAAGATCGAGGCGCTGCCGACCGTCCGCGGCAAGGTCGTGCGGATCCGCCTCGAAGAGCTCAACTGACCGGAATCCGCGATGCGCTACGTCAGCACCCGCGGCGCGTGGAGCGCCGCACCGCAACCCTTCTGTGCCGTCCTGCTCGAGGGGCTCGCCCCCGATGGCGGCCTCGCCGTGCCGCAGGTCTATCCGCGCTTCACGCCGGCCGAGCTCGATGCGCTGCGATCGGCGAGTTACGTCGATCTGGCGCTCGCCGTCCTGACGCGCTTCTGCGATGACATTCCGCGCGACGACCTCGCGCGGCTGGTGCGCGCGACGTATACCGCCGAGACCTTCGGATCGCCCGCGATCACGCCGCTGACCGTGCTCGAGCCGGGACTGGCTCTTCTGCACCTGTCCAACGGTCCCACGCTCGCCTTCAAGGACATCGCGCTGCAACTCCTCGGCAACCTCTTCGAATACGTCCTCGCCCGCGAGCGGCGCACGGTGAACATCCTCGGCGCGACCTCCGGTGACACCGGCAGCGCCGCCGAGCATGCGCTCAAGGGGCGCCACGGGGTCGCCGTGTTCATGCTCTCGCCGCACGGCCGGATGAGTCCCTTCCAGCGCGCGCAGATGTATTCGCTCACCGACGCCAACGTCCACAACCTCGCGATCGAAGGCACCTTCGACGACTGCCAGGACATCGTCAAGGCGATCAACGGCGACGCGGCGTTCAAGACGCGCTACGCGATCGGCGCCGTCAACTCGATCAACTGGGGGCGCATCGTCGCGCAGGTGGTGTACTACTTCGCCGGCTACTTCCAGGCTACGCGCAGCAACGACGAGGCGGTCGACTTCGCGGTGCCGTCGGGCAACTTCGGCAACATCCTCTCCGGCTACGTCGCGCGCGAACTGGGCCTGCCGATCCGCCGCCTCATTCTCGCCACCAACGAGAACGACGTCCTCGACGAATTCTTCCGCACCGGCCGCTATCGACCGCGAGCCGCTGCCGAGACGCACGTCACCTCGTCGCCGTCGATGGATATCGCCAAGGCGTCGAACTTCGAGCGTTTCATTTTCGACGTCGTCGATCGCGATCCGGCGGTGGTGCGCGGGCTGTGGGCGGAACTGGCGCGCGACGGTGGCTTCGCGCTCGCCGGAACGCGCTACTGGCCTGCGGTGCAGGCGGCGGCATTCGCGTCGCGGCGGAGCACGCATGACGATCGCCTGGCGACGATCCGCGCCGTGCACGAGCGTTACGGCGTGACCATCGACCCGCACACCGCCGACGGCGTCAAGGTGGCGCTCGAACTGCGCGATCCCGCGGTGACCACGATCTGCCTCGAGACCGCGCTGCCGGCGAAGTTCGGCGCGACCATCGTCGAAGCGCTCGGCCGCGAACCGGCGCGTCCCGCGGCCTTCGTCGGCCTCGAGGCGCGGCCGCAGCGTTGCACCGTGCTGCCCGTCGACGCGGCGCGCGTGAAGGCGTACATCGAGGAGCACGCGGCGGCCGCCTGATCCGCGCGACCCGCTGCGCACGCCCATGGGCCTTGCGCTCGCCAACCTGCTGCACAACCTGCGCGCCGGCGCGCGGCTCGCCTGCTTCCGGCGCGTGGGCCGGCTCGATTTCCGGATCGATCTCGCGCAAGCGATTCTGCTCTTCGTCGTCTCGGCGCTGATCGACGTCGGCGGCGACTACCTGCGCACCGCGCCGCCGCGCGAGTTCGTCGTGTTCGGCGCCGGCGCCGAACTGCATTCGGCGGCGCTCCTCGTGCTGGGCGCGGCGGTAGTGGCGATCTGGGTGCGCCAGCGCCAGGCGGCGCTGGCCATCGTCGTCCTCGTGCTCGCCGCCTTGCCTCTCGTCCAGGTGCTGCACTATGCCGCCGCGATTGCCGGCGCGCGCAGCGAGATGGTCGAGTTCAGTAGCGTCGCCGAGTACCTCTTCCTCGTCTGGGTCATGCTGCTCCTCGTGCGCAGCGTGGCCGTTGCCCTGTCGCCACCGCCGACGTTCCTGTGGCTGTGGGCGATCCTCGGCGGCGTCCTGCTGTCGACCCCCATCTGGGTCGGCGATCTCCTCTACGACAGCGACCCCTGGTGGCGCGTCGCGGGCAGCGAGGTGCCGCGTGCCGCCGGCGGTGGGCTCGACGCCGGCTCCGAGGCCGTGCTCGCCGCGCAGTCGTACCTCCTCGACGAGGCGTTGGCCAACCTCGCCGACGAGCGCAGCGCCGAGACCGATCTTTATTTCGTCGGCTTCGCACCCGATGCCGGCAACGATGCGTATCGCTCGAGCGTCGAGGCGGCGCAGCAGGCGATGGACGGTCGCTGGGGTACGCGCGAGCGCTCGCTCGTCCTCGTCAACTCGCCGCGCACGCTCGTCACCGTGCCATTTGCGACGGTCACCCACCTGCGCGACACGCTCGACGAGATCGGCGCGATCATCGACCCCGAGGTCGACGTCGTGATGCTCTATCTCGCTGCGCCGGCCGTACGCAACGGCGGCCTCCCGGCCGCGCAGCCGCCGTTGACGCTGGTCGATCTCGGCCCCGCCGGATTGAAGCAACTCCTCGACGATGCCGGCATCAAGTGGCGCATCATCGTCGTCTCCGCCTGCCGGTCGGGCGAGTTCATCGAACCGCTCGCCGACGACTTCACGCTCGTCATCACCGATGCCGCCGCCGATCGTCCCACCTTCGGCTGCGAGGGCAGGGTGCCCGCCGGACTCTTCGGCGACGCCTTCTTCACGCAGGGCTTGGCGCGCGTCAATTCGTTCGCGGCCGCCTTCGATACCGCCAAGGAAGCCGTCGCCGCACGCGAAGCCGCCGCCGGTTACGCGCCGCCCTCCGCACCGCAGTGGTCGATGGGCAGCGAGATGGCGCAGAAGATCAAGACGCTGCGCGGGCGCCTTGCCGGCAACACGACCGCGCGGCTCGATGCGCGTCGGTCGAGGCGCGCGGCCGCAGCGTGATGCGGCGGTCGAGGCCTTTCGCGTGACGGATCCGCGGCGTTGAGTAACGATCGAACGCAGTGGCGCGTGGCCGAGGTCCGTGCAAAAATCCTGGTCACAGATTTGGTCACAGGATGGTCACACGCCCATACAAAAACGGCCTGCCCGAAGGCAAGCCGTTGATTTGATTGGTTGCGGGGGCAAGATTTGAACTTGCGACCTTCGGGTTATGAGCCCGACGAGCTGCCAGACTGCTCCACCCCGCGGACGAATACTATCACGAACGGGCCTCGTCCGCGGCGTACTATCGTCATCACGCACCATCGTCATCTAGCCCGGTGGCGCCGGTTTCGCGCGTGCCGGTGAAGACGGCACCGACGCCGGCGCCGCCAGCAGCACGTCGAGCACCAGTTGGACGGGTCGTTCGATCGCGGTGGCGCGATGCGCAATGCCGAGTGGCCGCCAGAGGGGAGGCGTCAGCGGCAGGATGGTGATGCGCGGATCGGCAAGCGCCGGCGTGGCTTCGTAGGACAGCAGCGTCGCGCCATAGCCGGCGGCCACCAGGCTCTTGATGGCCTCGTTGTAGTTGTGCTCGATCCTGGGTTTCGGATGGAAGCCGGCGGCGGCGAACCATTCGGTCGTCAGCCGCCACAGGCGCGTGCGGTTGTCGTTGAGGATGAGCGGCCGGCCGGCGAGCCAGACGGGCGTGGCGCGTCGCGGATGCGTCCAGTTCGAAGGGACGAGTGCCACCACCGGATCGCGGCGCCAGGGGACGATGCGCAGCGCAGGTGTTTTCGGTTGCGGCAGGGCGACGATGCCGATGTCGATCGCGCCCTCGCCGACCCGGGCGAGGGCTTCCTCCGACGTGCAGACCGACAGTTCGACCTCGATGCCGGGATGGTCCCGCGCGAGGCGGCCGAGGACGCCGGGCAGCAGGTTGGCGATGACCGGGGTCGACGAGCTCATGCGGACGCGGCCGCGCTTGCCCTGTATCTGCAGGCGAACGTCCTCCACCATCGCATCGGCCTGATTGAGCAGCAGCCGCGCCCGCTCGACCAGCGTCTGGCCGACGCCGGTCGGCGTCACGCGCGTGCGGTCGCGAAACAGCAGCGGCGCCCCGAGCCGCGCCTCGAGCTCGGAGACGTGGAGGCTCACCGTGGGCGGCGCGAGGTGCAGGGCGCTGGCGGCCGCGGCAAACGAGCCGAGATCGACGATGCAGACGAGCGTACGCAGACGATCCGGGTTCAAGGCGCGCATGATGTTCAGAAATACTGAATGAATGGATTGCAAGATTCAACTTTACGGATGTTACCCCAGCGCCGAAGATCACGAGTTGCACCCACAGGAGGCAGGCCACGTGACCACCGCGATCCCCGTCAGTCATTCCGCCTATGATCGGTTCGGCACGCTGGGGAGGGCGGACGTCGAGGCCGCCGCGAGCGCGTTGGTGGGTCTCGTCGGCGCCGAACACGTGCTCACCGGCGCCGACGCCCGTCGACGCTACCCAGGCGACCAGAGTTGGCTGACGGCGATCCACGCTCATTTTGGCCGACCGCTCAACCAGCCCGACGTTGCCGTTGCTGCCGGTTCGACGAGCGAAGTGAGCGGGATCATGGCGCTCGCCAGCCGGATGCGCATTCCGGTCACGCCGCTGGGCGGTGCTTCGGGTGTGCAAGGCGCGGCCAATGCCAATTGCGGTGGCATCCTTCTCGATCTCACGCGGATGAACCGGATCCGCGAGATCGATGCGGCTTCGCTGACCTGCACGGTCGAGGCCGGCATGAACGTGAAGGCGTTCGAGGCGGAACTGAACCGGCAGGGCCTGAGCTTCACCCACTATCCGGCGTCGGCCGAATGGGCGAGCGTCGGGGGCTCGGTGGCGGCGCGCGGCTCGGGCGTCCTGTCCACGAAGTACGGCAACATCCAGGACCACGTACTGTCGCTCGAGGTCGTGTTGCCCGACGGCGGCGTGGTGGCGCTTCCGCCGGTGCCCAAGCATGGCGTGGGTCCGGAGATGACCCAACTCTTCGTCGGCGCCGAGGGCACGCTCGGCGTGATCACGGCGGTGCGGGTCAAGTTGCGGCGGTTGCCGGTCGCGCGTCGGTTCAGCGCCTTCCGCTTTCCAACGTTGGCCGATGGCATCGCAGCCGGCCGCGAGATCATGACCAGCGGCCTGCGCCCGGCGGTGATGCGGCTGTATGACAAGTACGCGGCCACGCAGAGTCTCGAGAAGGCCGTGAACGCGGGCCTCGACGGCGAAACGATGATCCTGATGGTCGATGGCGATCACGAACGGCTGATCGCGCTGGAGGCGGCGCTGTGCGACGAGATCTGCGCGACGCATGGCGCGCGTGCGCTGTCGCCGGCGATCGGCTCGACGTGGTGGGAGCGGCGCTACGATTTCTACCATCCGCCGCATGCACCGCAACTGCCGCAGATCTGGTGCACGATGGATGCGGTGTCGGATTTCACGCGCATCGAGGCGCTGTACGAGGAGGTCACGCGGTCGATGCGCGAAGCGGCGGATGCCCGATGGGGTATGACGCTGAAGACGCACCTGTCGCACTGGTACGACTGGGGTGCGATGATCTATCCGCGCTTCATCGTGCCCCGCGGCCCGGACGATCTCGACGAGGCGCTGGCGCTGCACGATCGGATCATCACCGCGGCCGCCGAGGCGGCGCTGCGGGCGGGTGGCGTCATCAACGATCATCACGGTGTCGGCATGCGGCTCGCCCCGCACCTGCAAGCGCAGTTCGGCGACGAGGGGATGAAGCTCATGCGTGGCATCAAGAACGGCATCGATCCCGCGCACATCCTCTGCCCGGGCAAGCTCGCGATGCGCTGAGCGGAGGTGGGTGCCGACCTCTCCGGAGCGTCGGCTGGGGTCGGGGTGAAGCTGACGGTGACGGGAGGCAGTGCAGAGCATGGATCTCGGACTGACAGGGCGGATTGCGATCGTCACCGGTGCCGCGCGTGGCATCGGCCGCGCGCACGCCCACATGCTCGGCACCGAAGGCGCGACCGTCGTGCTGAACGATCTCGATGCGGCGACGCTCGCCGCCACGGCGCAGTCGCTGGCGGACGAAGGCATCGCGGTGGCGACGCTGGCGGGCGACGCCACCGACGAGACGTTCGTACGCTCGGCGGTGGCCGGACTCCACGAACGCTTCGGCAGGATCGACATCCTGGTGAACAACGCCGGCATTGGCGTCAAGCCCGCCGCAGCGGTGGCCGACCTGTCGCTTGCGGACTGGCAGCGGATGCTGCGTGCGCATCTCGACAGCAGCTTCCTGTGGTCGCGCGAGGTCGTCGGTCCGATGCGCGCCGGCGGCTTCGGACGGATCGTCAACACCTCGTCGATGAACTTCACCGGCGGCGGCCGGCCGGGTGTTGCGCACTATTCGGCCGCCAAGGCCGGGATCGTCGGACTGACGCAAACGATGGCGAAGGAGGTCGGCGCGTACGGCATCACCGTGAACGCGATCGCTCCCGGTTATGTCGCCACCGAGCTCATCAGCACGTTCTCCGCCGACATGATGGAACGCCTCGCGATCCAGAATCCAATCGGCCGTCTTTGCCAGCCCGCCGAGGTCGCGGCGCTCGTGGCCTGGCTGTGCTCGTCGCACGCCGCCTTCGTGAACGGCGAGTGCATCTGCATGGATGGCGGCAGGCGTGACTTCTTCTGGGGGTAGCGAAAGCGCTTCGATGGACGGCCACCCGATGGACAAGCATTACCTCATGGGCATCGACATCGGTGCCGGCAGCCTGAAGACGATGATCGTGACCGACGGCGGCCGCGTCGCGGGTGCTGCCAGCGTCGACCTCGCGACGCGCACGCCGCATCCGGGCTGGAGCGAGCAGGATCCACAGGACTGGTGGCAGGCGGTTTGCACGACGGTGCCACGGGCGCTGGCCGAGGCCGGGATTGCGGCCGATCGCATCGCGGCGGTGGCGTTCAGCGCCGGCGCGCATACGCCGGTCCTCGAGGATCGCGACGGGCGCGTGATCCGGCCGGCGATCCTCTGGAGCGACAGCCGCAGCGCGGTCGAGGCGAGCGAACTGCAGCAGCGCTACGGCGACGAGATTCTCGCCATCGCCTGCAACCGCGCCGCGCCCACGTGGACGCAGCCGCAACTGCTGTGGCTTGCCCGCCACGAGCCCGAAGCCTTCGGTCGCATCCATCGGCTGTACGTCGCCAAGGATTGGCTGCGCAGCCGCTTGACCGGCACCTGGGAGACGGATGCCACGGAAGCGGTCGGCACCTTGCTCTACGACGGCCGCGCCGATGCCTGGTCCGAGCGGCTGTGCGCGATGATCGGACTCGATCCGCGCACGCTTCCGCCGATCGTGAAGCCGACCGATGTCGTCGGCCGCGTCACGGCAGCGGCGGCGGCTGCCTGCGGGCTCGCCGCCGGCACGCCGGTGGTCTGCGGCAGTTCCGATACGTCGGTCGAGGCCTTCGGTGCTGGCGCGAGCGACGTGGGCCTCGGAACGGTGAAGCTCGCCACGGCGGCAGCGATCAGCATCGTGGCACCAGGGCCAAGTCCGTCGGCCACCGTCATCAACTATCCGTTCTGCGTTCCCGGGCTCTGGTACACGATCGGCGCCACCAACTCCTGCGCGTCGGCGC
This sequence comes from Burkholderiales bacterium, assembly GCA_039807685.1. Lineage (GTDB taxonomy): Bacteria > Pseudomonadota > Gammaproteobacteria > Burkholderiales > Casimicrobiaceae > VBCG01. The sequence continues at coordinate 16,062 of JBDHRR010000033.1, read as the reverse complement.
ATCGCTGGCTGCGCGACACCTTCTTCACGCCCGATACGGCCGGCGCCGGCAGCGCAGGGCCGGCGGCAATCGACGGCGCGGCGCTCTTCGGACGCATGGACGCCGCCGCTGCCGGTGCCGAGGCTGGCGCGCGCGGCCTCATCTTCCACCCCTATCTGCAGGGTGAGCGCACGCCGTACTGGGATCCGAAATTGCGCGCGAGCTTCATCGGCCTCACCTTCGCGCATCAGCCGGCGCACGTCGTGCGCGCGCTCTACGAGGGCATCGCGTGCTCGCTGCGCGACGTGCTGGAGGCGCTGCGCGCGCAGGGTCTCGACATGCGCGAGGCGCGCATCATCGGTGGCGGCGCGCGCAGTGCAACGTGGCGGCAGATCGTTGCCGACGTGCTCGACATCGGGATCCTGATGCCGGAGGTCACCGATGCCTCGTTCGGAGCGGCGCTGATCGCCGGCGTGGGCGCCGGCGTGTTCGCCGACGAGCGCAGCGCCGCGCGGCAAACCGTCCGCATCGTCGCCCGCCACGAGCCCGAGCCGAATCGGCGTGCCCTCTACACGGATCTGTACGGCATCTATCGCGACGCCGCGCGGCAACTGGTCGACGTGCACCACCGTCTCGGCGCGCTGGCCGCTGCCGGCACTGCGTCGGCATCGCCGCCCGCCAACCCTTCCCGCGCGCCGGAAGCGGCACGCTGAGCGTACGGAACCGAAAGGGCGCCGAATGACCATGAGTCCGATCGAGTCGACGTCGTCGCATGATCCGCGCCGGACGAACCTGGCGGCGGCAACGCGCGAGCAGCCAGCGAGCCTGCGCGCGTTCGGTTCGCCGCAGCGCTATCTGCAGGGACCGGGCGCCTTGCGCGAACTGGGCGGCATCGTCGCGAGCTTCAGTGCCACCCGGCCCTTCGTCGTGGCCGATGCCGTGGTGCAGGCACTACTGCGCGCGGATCTCGAGGCGGCGCTTGGCCCTGCCGCTCGCTTCGCGGTATTCGGCGGCGAGTGCTCGGCCTCCGAGATCGATCGGCTCGCGGCGCAGGCACGCGCCGCCGATGCCGATATCATCCTCGGGGTCGGCGGCGGCAAGGCGATCGATGCTGCCAAGGGGGTGCGCATCCAGCAACCGATGCCGCTGGTCGTGGTGCCGAGCATTGCGTCCAACGACTCGCCGACGAGCCGGATCGTCGTCGTCTACACCGACGATCACCGCTTGCTCGAGGTGCGGCGGATGCCGACCAACCCCGATGTCGTGCTGGTCGATACGGCGATCATCGCTGCGGCACCGCCGCGCTTCTTCGTCTCCGGCATCGGCGATGCGCTGTCCAAGAAATTCGAGGCTGCGCAGTGCGCCGGCAGCGGCGGCCAGAACTTCTACGGCGGCCGGCCGCCGGCGCTCGCGCAAGCGATTGCCGATGCCTGCTATGACGTGATCCGCGAGCACGCGGAGCCTGCGCTCGTGGCGGTGCGTCGCCGGCAGCCGGACGCGCACGTCGAGGAGACGGTCGAGGCCACCATCCTGCTGTCGGGTCTCGCCTTCGAGAATGGCGGCCTGTCGATTGCCCATTCGCTGACGCGCGGCCTGTCCATCGTGCCCGGCGTCGCCGATGCGCTGCACGGCGAACAGGTCGCCTGGGCGCTGCTGGTGCAGTGGGTGCTCGAAGGCCGATCCGACGCCTTCATGGCCGACCAGCTCGCTTTCTACGGTCGCATCGGTTTGCCGCGGACCTTGCAGGAACTGGGGCTTACGGGTGATCCTGCGCAGGCTGCGACCACCATCGCCCGCGACAGTTGGGCGCGCGCACCGTACGTGAAGGCCCTGACCGCGCCGGTCGATCCGGAGCGGCTCGAGGCCGCGATCAACGCGACCCGTGAATTTGCCACGGCCGTGCGCAGCCCGCCATGATTTGCCAGACCCTGAAGTGATGTTCCAGCCGCAGTCCACCACGGAGGCCACCATGAAGACGAAGTTGATCACCTGGATCGCCGGATTGACGTTGTCGTTTGCCGCCGGCACCGCGCTTGCGCAAACGCAAGTCCGGATCGGCAGCATCCAGTCCGAATCCTTCTACATGAACAAGTACATCGACAAGTTCCAGGAACTCGTCAACCAGAAGACCAACAACGCCTATCGCTTCAAGGTCTTCTACAACAGCACGCTGGGCAACGAATCGGAGATGTTCGAGCAGATGCAGGCGGGCCTGCTGGAGATGCAGTTCGGCTACTCGGCGATCCTGCCGAACTACGTCCGCGAGACCGAGGTGATCGGCCTGCCCGGGCTGCTGTCGAACTTCGACGAGGTCCACAAGATCATGAATGGACCGATCGGCGAGGATCTCGCGCAGAAGGTGCTCGACAAGACCGGCGTCCGCGTCCTGTGGTGGGTCGACCAGGCGCACCGCAACGTGTGGCTGAAGGACAAGGAGGTCAAGACGCTGGCCGACTTCAAGGGCATCAAGCTGCGCTCGCCGAACTCGCCGCTCTACCTGCGAGTGCTGAAGACGATGGGCCTCAATCCGACGCCGATGGGCTTCAACGAGATCTATACCGCCGTCAAGACCGGCGTGGTCGATGGCCACGAGCAGGAAGACCCGGGCGTGATCGCGATGAAGTTCTACGAGGTCGAGAACCGCGGTGTCGTGACCCGGCACATGTACCAGTCGGCCGTCTTCGAGATCAGCGAGAAGTTCTTCCAGAAGCTCCCCAAGGAGCACCAGCAGATCTTCAAGGATGCAGCCCGGGAAGCCGGCATCTGGTTCCGTCCGCACACCGGCCTGGAGGCTGAGCTGGCAGCCCGCAAGCAGCTCCAGGACAAGTACGGCATGAAGATCACCGAGATCGATCCCAAGGAGCTTGCGGCCGTCTTTGCGCCGATGGTCGACGAGTACTCCAAGGAGCGCGGCATCTACGATTACGTGCAGAAGGTCCGCAAGGAACTCGGCAAGTAAGTCGCACGATGCGCGCTGGCCTGCACGTCCGGCTTGCCGAATGGATCGTGATCGTCACCTTCATGGTGATGGTCGTCGTCACGATCGCCCAGGTGGCCGGACGTTACATGCTGTCGTATTCGCTGCCTTGGGCCGATGAACTCGCGCGTTACTGCCTCGTGTGGATGGTCTTCATCGGCATGGTGGTCGCCTTTGCCCGCGGCGCGCACATCACCGCCGACCTGCTGCGTGAACGCTATCGCGGCCGGGTCGGCCTCGTGATGCTGACCTTCATCGACGTCGCGAACGCCGTGCTGTTCGTCGCGCTGCTCTATGGCGGCTTGCGGTTGATGCAGATGGCAGCGACCCAGATGACACCTGGGCTCGGCATCTCGAAATCGTGGATCTACGCGGCGCTGCCGCTGGGATCGGTGCTCATGCTGTGGGAGTTGGCTCGACAGGGCGTCGTGCGCTTTCGCCATCCAGGTGCGACCGGTCGATCCGATGCGCCGCCTGTGCTTTGAACGTCCGGGCCAGGCGCTCACCGGGCGCATGACCAGAGGGGGACCATGGAAGCGGTAGTGATGGTCGGCCTGCTGTTCGTGCTGCTGACGATCGGCATTCCGATCGCATTCAGCATCGGCCTTGCCGTGCTCAGCGTGGTCGCGATCAGCGACGTGCCGCTGACCATCTTCACGCAGCGCGTCGGCAATGCGGCCGACAGCTTCGCGCTGCTGGCGATTCCGTTCTTCGTTCTTGCTGGCGAATTGATGAATCGTGGCGGGATGACGCAACGCCTGGTCGGCTTCGCGCAATCGTTGATCGGCCACTTCCGCGGTGGCCTTGGCCAGTCGAGCGTGCTGTCGAGCCTGATCTTCGCCAACGTGTCCGGATCGGCAATCGCCGATACCACCGCCATCGGCTCGGTGCTGATTCCCGCCATGAAGCGCAAGGGCTACCGCCCGACCTTCGTGGCGTCGCTCCAGGCCAGCGCCGGCATCCTCGCGCCAATCGTGCCGCCGAGCATCCTGCTCATCCTGTACGGCTCGATGGTCAACGTCTCGATCGGCGCGCTGTTCCTCGGCGCAATGGTGCCCGGCTATCTCATGGCGGCAGCGATGATGGTCATCGTCCATATCCTGACCAGCCCGCGGCGCCAGCCCGGCATCCACCGGGAGCGCTTCACGGGCTTCAAGGTGGTCCGGAGCGCGACATGGGAGGCGCTGCCCGCCCTCGGCATGCCGGTACTGATCATCGCCGGCATCGCCGGAGGCATCTTCACCGCGACCGAGGCCGGTGCCGTTGCCGTGGCCTATGCGTTCGTGATCGGGAAATTCCTGTACCGCCAGTTCACCTGGCGGGAGATACCCGAGATCCTGCTGCAATCGGCCACGGTGACGGTGATGGTGATGGCCATCATCGTCTTTGCCGCGGTGTTCGGCTGGTTGCTCGCCTGGCACGGCGTTCCCGAGGTGATTGCGGGCTGGATCACCCATTTCACCAAGAACGCCTACGTCTTCCTGGCCATCGTCATCGTCTTCATCCTGGTGCTCGGCACGGTGATGGAAACGCTCGCCATGGCGACGATTTTCGGCCCGCTGCTGCACACGCTCGCCGGTGGGTTCGGTCTCGATCCGATCTTCTTCGGGGTGATCCTCGCGATCATCATGCAGCTCGGCAGCATCACGCCGCCGGTTGGCATCCTCCTCAGCATCACCTGCGGGATGGCAGGCGTGAAGATGGGCGAGTGCGTGGGCTACGTCTCGCTGTTCATCGTCGCGGTCCTCGCCGTCGTATTGCTCGCGATCCTGTTTCCGCCGCTGATCACCTTCCTGCCGAGTCGGTTGCTGTAGCGCGCTGCCGTCCAGACCGTGAGCATAGTCATGCGACGCTTCGAGGCTATCCTGGCCCCGTGCTTGCGACACCACGCGTACGGGTGAGCAGTATCCCAGGAAGGGACAGGTGCACGAAATGCGCGGATCGGTCGCGCTTGGGTGCCTTGCGCGAGGCTCGCCCGTGGCGTCGAAGCAGGCACGGCCCGCGACGGAGCGGAGCCCACGGGAGCTCCCAATCCCTCAGGCGCCCAGAGTCACGGGTCTGATGCCCAGCGCCTGTGCATTGCGTCCCATCACGCGATCGAGGGTAAGGATGGCCTTGGCGCCAGCGCGTTCAGCGCACGCCAAGTGCAACGCGTCGCCGGTGCGGATGCCGTTGCCCGCGTCCAGTGCGAGCAGCGCGGCGCGATGGAAGTCCTCGAAGTCCAGCGCCAACAATTGAAGGTCATTCGTCGTCAGACGCCGGAATCGCTCCCAGGCCTGGGTAGCGTCGGCCGCGTCGAGTTGGAAACTGCGCTGCTTGAGCGAGAGCGCGCTGGCGAACTCGGTAACGCACCATGACGCCGTGACGAGTTCGCGCTTCGTGCCGGCATACCAGGCAGCCACCGCTGCGCTGGCCGCCTCGTTGACGATCAGCGCGACGACCGCGCTGGTGTCCACGTAGACCATCGATCGGGTCAGTATCGCGCGTCGCCGCGCAGTTCGTCGATCACCGATTCACTCATCGGCAGCGCGTCGCGCGCCTGGGCCAGTTCGGCGGCAAACGCCGACCGGCTCCATCCCGCCGGACGGATCGCCAGCGCTCCATCCGGCGTGATCTGGGCATGCACGCTGTCGCCTTCGCGCAGGCCAAAGCGCTTGACCAGCTTCGCCGGCAGGCGCATGGCCAAGCTGTTGCCCCACTTGGCGATTTGCAGATTGATCGTCACGATGGCGATTCCAGATGTAGAGCCACTATTGTATCTACGGCACCGGCGGCCTGCAATGGTCAATTGCCCCGCGCTGCGGTGCCGATCGGCCACGCGCGTCGGCGCCTTGCGCGAAAATCGACCCCGCGCTGCCGCACCGCCGTGCGCTCATCAGTGGCACGATGCTGTTTGCGCGGTCCGACCGCCGTTTCAATGACCCAGGAGGCAATGATGAGTGAACCCGTGGTGCTGTGCAGAACCGATGGACGTGGCGTGGCGACCGTCACGCTCAACCGGCCCGAAGTCAACAATGCCTATAACGCGGAAGTCGTACAAGCGCTGCTCGATATCTTCGGGGCGCTCGCCGTCGATCGTGCGGTACGCGTCATCGTCATTCGGGGCAATGGACGACACTTCCAGGCCGGTGCGGACCTGAAGTGGCTGCAGGAGATCGGGCGGATGGATGCGGCGGCCAACCTCGAGACGTCGCGGAAGACCGCCACCGCGATGCGCGGGTTGAACGAGATGACCAAGCCGACCATCGCGCTCGTGCACGGCGCGTGCGTCGGCGGCGGCACCGGCATCGTCGCCTCGTGCGATGTGGTCATCGCCGAGAGTACGGCGACCTTTGCCATCACCGAGGCGCGCTGGGGCGTGGCGGCGACGGTGATTTTTCCGCAATTGAACACGACGATCGGGCTGCGCCAGGTGCGTCGCTACGCACTCACCTGCGAGCGCTTCGATGCGCAGCGCGCGCAGTCGCTTGGCCTGGTGCACGAAGTCTGCGCACCGGGCGCGCTCGATGCGACGGCCGCGCCCGTCATCGACGGCCTGCTCAAGGCGGCGCCGGATTCCGTTGCACTCAGCAAGCGCAGCGCCATGCTGGCGGCGGGTGCGATCATCAGCGAGGCTGAATTCACGCGAATCGTCGGCGAGCATGCCGCGAAGCGCGCCAGCGCGGAGGCTGCGGAGGGGCTGCAGAGTTTCGTCGAGAAGCGCGATCCCAACTGGTATCCGGGTTCCGCACCTGCTGCGTGACGCGAAGCGCATCCTTCGTCCGGCAGCATTGCCCGGACCACCCGAACCACCGAGGCAGGTCATGAAGATCGTCGAGATCCGCGAGAAGACCGTTCCCATCAGCTCGCCGATACGCAACGCGTACATCGATTTCAGCAAGATGACGCTGAGCCTCGTCGCGGTCGTCACCGACGTGGTGCGCGATGGCAGGCCGGTGGTCGGGTACGGCTTCAATTCCAACGGGCGCTACGGCCAGGGGAGCCTGATGCGCGAGCGCTTCATTCCGCGCATTCTCGCGGCCGATCCGGCATCGCTGGTCGATGCGGCGGGTGACAACCTCGATCCGCATCGGATCTGGAACGCGATGTTCAGCAACGAGAAGCCGGGTGGCCACGGCGAGCGCTCGGTGGCCATCGGCACCATCGACATGGCGGTTTGGGATGCGGTCGCCAAGATCGAAGGCAAGCCGCTGTTCCAGTTGCTCGCCGATCGTTACGGCGACGGCAAGCCGAACCGCAGGGTGTTCGTCTACGCGGCGGGCGGCTATTACTACCCGGGTCAGGATCACGGCAAGTTGCAGGACGAGATGCGCCGCTACCTCGATCGCGGCTACACGGTGGTCAAGCAGAAGATCGGCGGCGCGTCGCTCGACGAGGATCTGCGGCGCATCGAGTCGGTCATGGAGGTGCTCCGGGACGGCCAGAGGCTGTGCGTCGACGCCAATGGCCGCTTCGACCTCACGACCGCCATCGCCTATGCCAAGGCGCTGACGCCGTTCGATCTCTTCTGGTACGAGGAGCCGGGCGACCCGCTCGACTTCGAGTTGCAGGCCGTGCTGCGTGGCTATTACAGCAAGCCGATGGCGACCGGCGAGGATCTCTTCTCGATGCAGGACGCGCGCAACCTCATCCGCTACGGCGGCCTGCGCCCCGATCGCGACTGGCTGCAATTCGACTGCGCGCTGAGCTACGGGCTGGTCGAATACCTGCGTACGCTCGACATGCTGAGCGAGCACGGCTGGTCGGCGAGCCGCTGCATTCCGCACGGCGGCCACCAGATGTCGTTGAACATCGCGGCCGGCCTCGGCCTCGGGGGCAACGAATCCTACCCTGACCTGTTCCAGCCCTACGGCGGCTTCCCGGATGGCGTGCGGGTGGAGGACGGCTTCGTGACCCTGCCGGACCTGCCGGGCATCGGCTTCGAGGGCAAGGCCGACCTTTACCGGGAGATGCGCGCGCTGGCGGGGTAGCCCGTCGATCGATCGCATCGAACCTCCGTCGTGCAGCGAACCGCAGGGCGACGGCGGTTACGTCCGTTTACATATCGGACGCTTGATTCGTCGATCGGTGGCAGCCAGTTATGAGTGAATGTGGCCGAACATGAATCTCCGACCGGGGCGGTTGCGATGAGGGGCGGGCAACTGCTGCTGGCAGCCACCACGACCTGCCGCCGATGAGTGCCCCACGTTGGCGCGGGCGCCCTGGCGTCGTCCTGGTCGCGCTCGGTCTGCCGCTGATCCTCGCTGCCTGCGCGCTTCGCCTGCCCGCGGACGACACCGCCGATGCGGTGGCCGTCCCCGCGCGCTGGAGCGACGGCACGGCGGCCCGGGCCGGGCCCGCCACCCCCCTCGTCCGTTGGTGGCAGCGCTTTGGCGATGCCGAGTTGAGCGCGCTCATCGACGACGCGCTGCGGGCGAACCCCGACGTGCAATCGGCGATGGCGGCGCTGCGCCAGTCGCGTGCGCTGGTCGATGTGGCCGCTGCCGGTCTGCTGCCCAGCCTCGATGCGTCCACCTCCGCCCAACGCAGCCGGGCGGGGCAGGCGACGTCGAACCGCTACGGTGTCGGACTCGATGCGCGCTGGGAGCTCGATCTGTCGGGCGTCACGCGTGCCGGTGTGGCGGCAGCGCAGTCCGATGCGCTTGCCGCCCAGATGCGGCTTGGCGACGTGCAGGTTTCGCTGGCCGCCGAGGTGGCGCTGGCCTGGATCGACCTGCGCAACGCGCAGACGCGCCTCGGTATCGCGCAGGTCAACCTTGCGGCGCAGGACGACACGACCCAGATCACGCGCTGGCGCCACCAGGCGGGGCTCGTGTCGACGCTCGACGTCGAACAGGCCACCACGGCCGCCGAGCAGACGCGCGCCCTGGTGCCCCTGCTGGAGACGAGCGTTGCGCAGACACGTCACCGGTTGGCAGTGCTGACCGGGCGCCCGCCCGCGGCGCTGGCCACACCGGCTGCCGCGCCCGTGCCGCTGCCCGCCGACGATCTGGTGCTGGCTTTCCCGGCCGATACGCTGCGCCAGCGCCCCGACGTGCGCGCGGCCGAGGCGCAGGTGCAGGCGGCCCGGGCGCGGGTCGCGCAGGCGGACGCGACGCACTACCCGAGCTTCAACCTCGCCGGCACGCTCGGCCTGCAGGCGTTGACGGTCGGCGCCCTCACCGGCGGCGGCGCGTCGGTCTATTCGCTGTTGGCGGGGCTGTCGGTGCCAATCTTCGACGGCGGCGCGATCGCCGGCCGCGTGGACGCGCAGCGGGCGGCGCTCGATCAGGCGAATGCCGGCTACCGTTCCACCGTGCTGGCCGCGCTCCGCGAAGTAGAGGATGCCTTGGTCGCCCTGCAGGGTGATCGCACGCGCAGCGGCAGCCTGCAGATCGCGGTGACTGCCGCGGTCGCGGCCGACACGTTGGCGCGCCAGCAGTACCAGGCGGGACTCATCGATTTCAACACGGTGCTCCAATCGCAACGCACCCAGTTGGCGGCGCAGGACTCGGTCGCCAGCGCGCGGGCGAGCCTCGCCGCCAACCACGTGCGCCTGTACAAGGCGCTGGGCGGCGGCTGGTCGCCCGATGCCATCGATGCGGCCACATCCGCACACGACGCCACCCGCGAACATCACCGGCTGCCGCCATCGACATGAACGACCCCACCGCCCTCGGAACCACAAAGACGACGTCGCCCGCGGTCGCGGACATCGACGAGCTCCTGGGTGACGGTCATCGCCCCGTCTGGTGGCGCCGGCCCCCGCTGTGGATCGGGGTCGCGTTGCTCATCGCACTGGCCGTCGGCCTCGCATGGTGGCAGGACCGGCAGACCGCGCGTGCCGCACCGGTGTACGTGACGAATGCCGTCGAGCGCGGCGATATCACGCTGACCGTAACCGCCAACGGCACGCTGAAGCCGACGCGCTCGGTGGCGGTGGGCAGCGAGCTGTCGGGCACCGTGAGTCGCGTGCTGGTGGACGTGAACGATACGGTGAAGAGGGGTCAGGTGCTGGTCGAACTCGACCGTGCGAAGTTCGAGGACACGGTGAACCGCTCGCGCGCCGCGCTCGACGCCGCGCAGGCCGCGCTGGCACAGAACGAGGCCACCGTGCGCGAGGTACGCGCCGCCTTGCAGCGCTTCGAGGAAGTCGCGCGCCTGTCGGACGGACGCGTGCCGTCGGCGGTCGAGATGGACACGGCCCGCGCCACGCTGGCACGGGCGCTTGCCAACACCGACAGCGCGCGGGCGCAGGTGGCGCAGGCACGCGCCACGCTCGCCACCGACGAGACCAACCTGTCCAAAGCGTCGATTCGCTCGCCGATCGACGGCGTGGTGCTCGCGCGCTCGGTCGATCCCGGCAACGCGGTGGCGGCGTCACTGCAGGCGGTCACGCTGTTCACGCTGGGCGAGGACCTGCGCCGCCTGACGCTGGAAGCCAGTGTGGACGAAGCCGACGTCGCCGCCGTGCGGCAAGGCCAGACGGCGAGTTTCACGGTCAGCGCGTACCCGACGCGCCACTTCCCGGCGCGCGTCGAGCGTGTGTCCTTCGGCTCCACCACCATCAGCAACGTCGTGACCTACACGACCGATCTCAGCGTGGATAACGCCGACCTCAGCCTGCGTCCCGGCATGACGGCCACCGCTTCCATCACCGCGACCGAGCGCAAGGACGTGTTGCGGGTGCCCAATACCGCGCTGCGCTTCGCGCCGGCCAGCGCGCAGACCGGCGCACCGGCGGCTGCTTCGAGCAGCGGCGGACTGGTGTCGCGCATGCTGCCCCGCCCGCCACCGGCCCCGGCACGGCGCCCGCGCGAGGCCGCCGGACCACGGCCCGACGTCGAGCGCCAGATCTGGTTCCTGCAGGACGGCCAGCCGGTACCGATCACCGTGCAACTCGGGATCAGCGACGGGCGCCTGACCGAGGTGAGCGGCCCCGAACTGCGCGAAGGCATGCTCGTCATCACCGACCAGAAGGCGCAATGACCGCGACATCGCCCTTCATCCGCCTGCGCGGCATCACCAAGGTGTATGGCGAGGGCGCGGCGGCGTTCCATGCACTGCGCGGCGTCGACCTCGACATCGAGCGCGGCGAGTTCGTCGCCATCATGGGGCCGAGCGGCTCGGGCAAGTCGACCGCGCTCAACGTGCTGGGCTGTCTCGACCGGCCGAGCGGCGGGCAGTACCTCTTCATGGGGGCACGCGTCGAGGCGCTGTCGCGCGACGATCGCGCGCGGCTGCGGCGACGGCATTTCGGCTTCGTCTTTCAGGGCTTCAACTTGCTCGCCCGCACCAGCGCGCGCGAGAACGTCGAGCTGCCGCTGCTGTATCGTGGTGAAACCGCGGCGCGGCGCCGCGCCGCTGCTGCTCGCGCATTGCAGGCGGTGGGCCTTGCGGGTTGGGAGCATCACACGCCGGCCGAGTTGTCGGGCGGCCAGCAGCAGCGGGTGGCGATCGCGCGTGCCATCGTCACCGAGCCCTCGGTATTGCTCGCCGATGAACCGACTGGCAACCTCGATAGCCAGCGCAGCCACGAGATCATGGCGTTCCTCGCGGGATTGAACGACCAGGGCATCACGGTGCTCATGGTCACGCACGAGCCCGACATGGCGGCGTACGCGCATCGCGTCGTGCGCTTTGTCGACGGTGTGGTCGCGAGCGACGAACGCAATCTCCGTCCCGCCGCGGCCGGCAGCCACCGTGCGGCAGTGGCCGCGGAGCTGTCCTGATGCTGTGGAGCACGCTGCTCCTCGCGTTGCGCTCGATCGAGCGCAACCTGCTGCGCTCCTTCCTCACCGTGCTCGGCATCGTGATCGGGGTGTCGGCGGTGATCACCATGGTGACGCTCGGCCGCGGCGCCACCGCGGCGGTGCAGGCGCAGATCGCGGGGCTTGGCACCAACCTTCTCATGATCCGCCCCGGGCAGCGCATGGGCCCGGGTGGCGGTGGCGCCACCGCGCCGCCGTTCAAGGAGAGCGATGCCGAGCTCATTGCCGCGCAGATCTCCGGCATCGTCGCCGTCGCGCCGGAGGCGCGCGCCGCCGTCACCCTGGTGGCCGGCGGCCAGAACTGGAGCAGCAGCGTGGTCGGCTCGACCAATGCCTGGCTGCAGACCAGCAACTGGACGCTCGCTTCCGGGCGTTCCTTCACCGATGCCGAGCTGCGTGCCGGTGCGGCGGTGTGCATCATCGGCACCACGATCCAGCGTCAACTCTACGGCGGCGCCGACCCGCTCGGCCAGCAACTGCGCGTCAAGCAGATGCCGTGTCAGGTGATCGGCGTGTTCAAGAGCAAGGGTCAAGGTTCCTTTGGCAACGACCAGGACGAGGTCGTGCTGATGCCGCTCAAGACGCTGCAGCGGCGGGTCACCGGCAACACCAACGTCAATACGCTCCTGGTATCGATGGATCCGACCAGCGATACGACGCGCGTGAAGACGGCGCTGAGCGCACAGCTGCGCGAAATGCGCAAGCTCGCACGTACCGACGACGACAATTTCAACGTGCTCGACACCCGGCAACTGGCCGACACCATGTCGGGCACGACGCAAGTCATGACGATGCTGCTGGGCGCGGTGGCTGCGGTCAGCCTGCTCGTGGGTGGCATCGGCGTCATGAACATCATGCTGGTCAGCGTCACCGAGCGCACGCGCGAGATCGGCCTGCGTCTTGCCATCGGCGCACTCGAGCGCGAGGTGCTGCTGCAGTTCCTGATCGAGGCGGTGGTACTGGCGAGCCTCGGCGGCCTCGTCGGCGTGGTGCTGGCAAGCGGCGCGTCCGTCCTGCTGGCGCAGCTCATGCGCGTTCCCTACGTGTTCCAGCCCGACATCAATCTGCTGTCCTTCGTCTTCTCAGCGGGGATCGGCGTGCTGTTCGGCTATTTTCCCGCGCGCCGCGCGGCGCGCATGGATCCGATCGAGGCGCTCCGGCACGAGTGAAATGACCCTCCGCCACGCATTCTTCGCGCTCGCTCCCACGCTCGTCGTCGCACTGCTCGTCGGCACGGCGGCCGAACTCTACCTGCGCTGGGAACGAGCCGGCGCGCGCGCTGCGATCGAGGCCAGGGCCGCCGGACGCGAGCGGTGCACGCAGGCGTCGGCCGATCCGGTGCGCATCTACGAGGGGATTCCCGGCAAGTGCGGCAACAACGCGCTCGGGTTTCGCGATCGCGACCATCCGCTCGCGAAGCCGGCGGGGACATTTCGCGTGGCGGTCATCGGCGACAGCATCGCGCTGGGGCAGGGGGTGCACGCCGACGAGGCCTTCGCGTGGGTGCTCGAAGCGCAGCTGCGTCACGCCGGGATCGAAGCCGAGGTGATGCTCTTCGCGGTCACCGGCTATTCGACCATGCAGGAATTTCCGCTCCTCGACATGGCGTGGCGCTACCGGCCCGACCTCGTCGTGTGGGCGTACGCACTCAACGACCCGGCGGATCCCGTCTTCGACAATGCCAACGGCGAACTCGGCGTGTACTTCGATCGACCGACGAGCTACCTCGGCGAATACCTGCGCGGCCTGGTGCACCGGGTGCGCTTCCGGATCCGGACGCGCGACTGCCCGGCAGAATGGCACGCGAAGCTGCACTGCGGCTACCGCGACGAGATCGACCGCCAGTTCGGTGAGATTGCCGCGGCCGCCAAGGCGCAGGCGACGCCGATCGTGGTGGCGCTACTGCCGGTGATCCCGCAGCAGGGCTCGTTTCGCGAGTATTCGTTGCGAGCGATCCATGCCGACCTGCGCGAGCTCGCGCGCCGGCACGGCCTGCCGGTGATCGATTCACTCGACGCGTGGGAGGGAGTCGACGTCGCTGCGGTGCAGCTCACGGCACCCGATGGAACGCACGATCCCTGGCATCCCAATGCGCGCGGCCACGCGCTCATCGGCGCCTATCTCGCGCAGCAACTCGAGTCCGCAATCGGCCACGCAGTGCCGCCAGATAAAAGGCGCCCCGGAGCCGCAGCTCTCGGGCGCGAGGCGCGAAGCCAAGGCGTGCGCAGCGGCGCGCTCAGCGCCGGAATCCGCCCCCGCGAAAACCGCCACCCCCGAAGCGCCCGCCGAAGCCGCCACCGCCGAACGAGCGGTCGAAGCCGCCGCCGCCGAACGAGCGGTCGAAGCCGCCGCCGCCGAACGAGCGATTGAAATCGCCACCGCCAAACGAATGATCGAAGCTGCCACCGCCGAAGCTGCTGCGCGATTGCGCCTGGCGATCGGCCCACGAGGTGTCGCCGCTGGCGCTCCCCCAGCCGGATGAGGAGTGCTGCTGCCAGCCGTTGCCGGTGTTGCGGTAGACGTTGCCGTTGACGTCGGCGACGTGGTCGTTGCCGAGCGTGGCCGTGTTCCACGTGTTCGTCTTGCCGGTATGCGCGTTGTACGTCGAGCCTTCGCCAGCGTGGGCGTAGCCTTGCGGGCCGGCGGTGGTGGCGCCGCTGCGCTGGTAACTGCTGCCGCCCGCGCCGGTTCCCGATACGCTGTTGGCGGTCGAGCGTTGACCGGTGTAGGTATTGAAGTTGCTCGCCCGCGCCACGTTGCCCGATCCGCCGTAGGCGCCGTTCACGGTGCGATCGTAGCCGCGGGTGGCATTGCCGGTCCACGCGTTGTACTGGCGCCCGGCGTTGACGCTTCCCGAGGTTCCGGTACGCGCGTTGTAGTAGCTGCCGCTCGCGGTGCTGCCGGCCACGCCGCCGCCCGCGTACCACGACCGCGTCCCCGAGTAGGTCGTGCTGCCCCAATGTCCGTAGACGTTGGCGCTGGCCGAGGCACAGCAGGGATAGGCACCCCAGTACCCCGGGTGGTAGTACGCGCCGCCCCAGTACGGTTCGGTCCACGCCGCAGTGGCGAGTCCCGCCGCGAAGCCGAAGGTGAAGCCGACGTAGGGGTTGTAGATCGGCGCCGCGGCGACCGAGTAGGTGTACGGCGGCGGATACCACACGCTGCCGATCCATGGGGTGTAGGCGTAGCCGGTGCCGTACACCACGGTGCCCTCCGGCGTCACGACGGTGCCGAGGTAGCCGGGGGTGTAGCCCACGTAGACGTAGCCCGGCGCGCTGCCGTAGATGTGCACGTACGTCACGTAGTGGATCGGCGATGACGGCGGGATGGCGTAGATTGCGGTGGGCACGGCAGTCGCCACGGTCCACGGGCCGGTCACGTTGGTCGCGGTGAACCATACGCCGGCGGTGACGGCGTAGTACGAGGCAGGTGCGACCTGGATGATCGGCACGTCGGAATTGGCCGCGTAGGTGAGCGCCGTCCCGGTGACCGGCACGAATTGCGGCGCGCCGTCGAAGTTCGGCGTGAAGCTGGGGCCGCCCTTGAGCGGCACCGTCGCGGTCTGCGGGATCGAGTTCTCGATGACGGCGGCCTGCGCCTGCGGCGTGCCGGCGACCGTCGGCAGGACCGCGCCGGCGAGCGAGTGCGCCGGAATCTTCGCGAAATCTGCGGGCAGCGAGTTGCTGGCGACGAAGGTCCACGGCCCGGACATGCCGGGGCCGCGGAACCAGCGGCCGGCGAGCAGAACGTAGTAGCTATTCGTCGTGGTATCGACGAGGACGTCGCTCGTGGTATTCGACGCCCACAGAAGACCCGTGCCCACGATCGGCACGAAGTCGGGCTGTCCCTTGAACACGATGAGCTCGGAGGGCACGGTCGGCGTGAAGATCGTGGGTACGCCGTTGGCGAGCGATGGCTTGGGCGAGGCCTTCGGGCCGCCGTCGAGGAGGTCGACCGTACCGGCCTTGGCGAGCGCCTGCGCGGCGCGGTCGGCAGCCGCGCGTTCGAGCGGGCCCATGGCGGCGAGCGTCCACGGGCCGGCGAGCGAGGATGCGGTGAGCCAGCCGTCATAGACGTGGAGGTAGTAGTTGTTGTCGAGCCCGCCCTGCAGCAACAGCGCGCGGGTGTTCACCACGCGCTGGAAGCGTTCGGTGCCGGCTACCGCGCGCATCACCGGTTGTCCGTCGACGGGCACGAGGATCGCGGGCGTCGTGCTGACCAGGACTTGCGGCGCTTCGTTTTGCACCTGCACGGCGGGCGGCTTGACGCCGGTGAGTGCAAGCGATGCCTCCAGCGGATCGAGCGGCATCGTACGCAGGTCGGCAGCGATGCGCTTGCCGAGGTCCGCGACGTACT
>JBDHRR010000163.1:0-6435 GCA_039807685.1 Burkholderiales bacterium | reverse complement strand
AACCGGGGTCGAGGAGGTAGATGCCGACCGCCCAGGCGATGCCGAACACCGTGTGCACACCGTGCCGGCGCACGGCCTCTGCCCATCCGGTCTGCGAATCTTCGCGCGGCGGCGATTTCCATTGCACCGCCCAACCCAGGAGCGCCATCACCACGAACTTGGTGTGGAAGAGCATGCGGATCGGCGCGAGCAGCGCCGAGACGACGATCTCCAGGAGCACGCCCGCGACGAGCGCGCCGCGCCCCCCGTAGCCGCCGTGCCGCGCATCGCGGACGAGGAGGATCGACAGGAGCTTCGGTGCGAAGAGCAGCGTCGCCGTGCCGGTGACGAGGCCGAGCGCCCACTCCGGCCGCCACTGCGGCCACAGCGGAAAGAGCTGGTACGGCGCGGTGAAGTACTGCGGCGGGATGAGCGCGTTCAGCGCGACCTGCAGCGTCGAGAGCGCAAGGAAGGCGAACCATAACGGTGCCGACAGGTACGCCATCACCCCGGTCATGAACACCACGCGATGCGCGGGATGCAGGCCTCGCGTCAGCATGAGCCGCGCATTCATGAGGTTGCCCTGGCACCAGCGGCGGTCGCGCTTCAATTCGTCGAGGAGGTTGGGCGGCATCTCCTCGTAGCTGCCGGGCAGGTCGTAGCAGATCCACACCCGCCAGCCGGCACGCCGCATGAGCGCCGCCTCGACGAAGTCGTGCGAGAGGATCTCGCCCGAGAGCGCACCCTTGCCGGGCAGGCGCTCGAGTTGGCAGTAGCGCATGAACGGCGCGATGCGGATGATCGCGTTGTGACCCCAGTAGTGCGACTCGCCGAGCTGCCAGTAGTGCAGGCCGGCGGTGAAGAGCGGGCCGTACATGCGGGTCGCGAACTGCTGCATGCGCGCGTACATCGTCTCGCGCCCGGTGGCGCGCGGCGCGGTCTGGATGATGCCGGCGTCCGGATTGGCTTCGGCGAGGCGCACGAGCGTGGTGAGGCAGGCGCCGCTCATGACGCTGTCGGCATCGAGGATCACCATGTAGCGGTAACGCCGGCCCCAGCGCCGGCAGAAGTCGGCGATGTTGCCGCTCTTGCGCTTGATGCGGTGGCGGCGCCAGCGATAGAAGATGCGCCCGAAGCCGCCGACGCTGCGGCACAGGTCGTTCCACGCGGCGAGTTCGGCGACGCGGTGGTCGGGGTCGCTCGTGTCCGACAGCACGAAGAAGTCGAAGTGCGCGAGTTCCCCGGTGCGCGCGAGCGACTCGTAGGTCGCGCGCAGGCCGGCGAAGACGCGCGGCACGTGCTCGTTGCAGATCGGCATCACGATCGCGGTGCGCGCCTCGGTGGCGATCGGCGCGTCGTGCGCCGCGGTGCGCGAGATGGCGAAGCGGTCGCGGCCGGTGGCGAGCAGCACGAAGCCGGCAATGGCGGTGAAGAAGCCGAGCGCCACCCAGGTGAAGAGGATCGCGAAGAGGACGAGGATGGCGATCTCCAGCGGCCGCGTGCCGTGGTACGGCAGCACCGCGCTCATCATCGCGGTGGCGAGCCAGGTGAGACCCACCACGAGGAGGACGAGCAGCAGCCGCCGCCGAGCCGCCGCATGGAACCACGACCTGCGCGCCGGCCCGCCGGGGGGTGCGAGGTCGGCACCGCTGCGACCGCGCCACGGCCGTGGCGCGAGTGGGCTGCGCGCGAGGTCGGGCGTGGTGACGAGGCGAAGGCGCCCGCGGGCGTCGGTGCGCACGGCTGCACTCGCACCGGCGGCGCCGAGCGCCACGCGCAGCCGCGCGTCGAGCGTACCCGGCCCCGCATCGCTCACCGCTGCCTCCGCGGTCAGTCGGGCGGGAGGATGTAGCTCCACGTGGTCGTCAGCGTATTGGTGCCGGAACGCAGGAAGGCGCGGATTTCGACCGGCTTCTTGTCGTCGATGGGCTTCACGCGCAGGCGGAGGCGGTAACCGCCGGTGACATCATTGCGAAAGGCGCGGCTTTCGATGATCTCGCCGTTGCTGTCGGCGCTCACCACGGGTTCGACTTCGGCGTCCGCCGGGAGCTTCTTGAAGACCGAACCCTCGAAGTCGATCACGAAGCCGATCGAAGGATCGGGAACCCGCGAATAGCCGTGACCCCGGCGGGTCTGCGCGACGTAAGCGAGTGGGGGCTTCACCTCGTTGTCTTTCTGCCAGCGGATGCGATACGCGAAATCGAACGGCTTCTTCGGCACCGGCGGCGTATCCGGCACCCAGAATGCGACGATGTTGTCGTTGGTCTCGTCGGGGGTGGGAATCTGGACGAGTTCGATGCGCCCGGCGCCCCACGCGCCCTGCGGCTCGACCCACGCGCTCGGGCGCAATTCGTAGCGCGCCTCGAGGTCCTGGTAATTGGCGAACGAGCGATCGCGCTGCATCAAACCGAAGCCGACCGGATTGGTGAGCGCGAAGGAGGTCACGAGCAGGCGCCGCGGATTGACGAGCGGCCGCGTGATCCATTCGCCGGTCCCCGACTGGATGAGCAGGATGTCGGAGTCGTGCACCTCGGGCCGGTAGTCGCGCGCCGCAGCCGCCTGGTTCTCGCCGTGGAAATACATGCTCGTCAGCGGCGCGAGCCCCAGCTTGCTCACGTTCTCGCGCAGGAAGATTCGCGCCTTGACGGCGGTGACCGTTTCGCTCCCGGGCGTCAGCACGAAGCGATAGGCGCCGGTGACGCGTTTCGAATCGAGCACCGCAAAGATCGTGAGCTCGCGGGCGCCCGGCTCGGGCCGCTCGATCCAGAACTCGCTGAAGTACGGGAATTCCTCGCCGGAACCGAGCGCGGTGTCGACGGCGAGGCCGCGTGCCGACAGTCCGTACCGCTGGTCGCGGCCGAGCGCGCGAAAGTACGACGCGCCCTGGAAGACCAGCACCTCGTCCTTGTACTTCGGATTGTTGATCGGGAAGTGCACCCGGAAGCCGGCGAAGGTGAGGCCGGCGAGCGCCTTCTTGTCGACGTGGTTCTTGCCGTAGTCGAAGAGGTCGGGATCGAAGCGGACCTCGCGCGGCTGGCCGCGCACGACCTCGAAGATCCGTACCGGATGGTCGTAGTACAGGCCCGGGTGGAAGAGCTGGATCTCGAAGGGCAGGCCGGCGCTGCGCCAGAGCGCCATCGCCGGCTTGAAGCGGATGTCGCGGTATTGGTCGTAGGTGAGGCTTTGCAGCGTCTTGGGCAGCGTGACGCCAGGCGCCTTGTACGGTCGTTCGGCGAGTTGCGCCGCGCGCTTGGCGACGTCGTTGAAATCGAAGGCGAGCGCCGGAAGCGTCATGCAGGCGGCGACGATGGCCAGGAGCCAGCGCCGGCCGGACCAGTGGCTTGCCCCCGTCCGGGCGGCGCAGACGAACGGCGTGGCGGAGTCGAGAGACGGAGGCATCGACGAGGTGCAGCGGGCACGCGAAGATGCCATAGATCGGGCTTGCGCGGGGGAAGTTCAATGCGCCGTGCGGCGCGGCTGCGGAGGGCGCCCGAGCGGCCGGCGGGGCCGCTCGGGCGGTGCGGAGATCGGCCTGCTCTCCCCAGCGGGGAAGAAGGCCGCCGACCCCGGTGGACGCTACATCCGCTCGAAGATCGCGGCAATCCCTTGGCCGCCACCGATGCACATGGTCACGAGCGCGTAGCGCTTGCCGGTGCGCTGCAATTCGTAGATCGCCTTGACCGTGAGGATCGCTCCGGTCGCGCCGACGGGATGGCCGAGAGCGACGGCGCCACCGTTCGGATTGACCTTGGCCGGGTCGAGCCCGAGTTCCTTGGACACGCCGAGCGCCTGCGCGGCGAAGGCTTCGTTCGACTCGATGACGTCGATGTCCTTCAACGCAAGCCCGGCCTTGCCGAGCGCCCGCTTCACCGCCGAGACAGGACCCAGGCCCATGATCTTGGGATCGATGCCGGCGTGGCCGTAGGCGACGAGGCGGGCCATCGGCTTCAATCCCTTCGCTGCCGCCGCCGCGCGCTCCATGAGGACCAGCGCCGCGGCGCCGTCGTTGATGCCAGAGGCGTTGCCGGCGGTGACGGTGCCGTTCTCCTTCTGGAACACTGCCTTCAGCTTGCCCATGCCGTCGAGCGTCGCGTCGGCGCGCACGTGCTCGTCGTGCTCGAAGAGTACCGGGCCCTTCCTGGTCTTGAGTTCGATCGGCAGGATCTGGCTCTTGAAGTGGCCGGCAGCGATCGCGGCGGCGGCGCGACGGTGACTCTCGACCGCGAAGGCATCCTGCTCGGCGCGCGAGATGCCGCACTTGGCGGCGACGTTCTCGGCGGTGACGCCCATGTGCATGCTATCGAACGGATCGGTGAGCGCGCCGGTCATCATGTCGACGAGCTTGGCGTCCCCCATGCGCGCGCCCCAGCGCTGCGTGAGGCTCGCGTAGGTCGCCCGGCTCATGCTCTCGGTGCCGCCGGCGACCGCGGTGTCGGTGTCGCCCAGCAGGATGTACTGCGCGGCGCTGACCACCGCCTGCATGCCGCTGCCGCACAGGCGGTTCACGGTAAAGGCGCCGGTATCGTGCGGCAGCCCGCCGTTCACGGCGCACAGCCGAGAGATGTACATGTCGCGAGCTTCGGTGTGGATCACGTTGCCGATCACGCACTGGCCGACGCTGGTGGGGTCGATCCGGGCGCGGGCGACGGCCTCCTTCACGACCCTGGCGCCGAGGTCGCTCGGCGCGATGTCCTTCAGGCTGCCGCCGTAATCGCCGATCGCGGTGCGGACGCCGGAGAGGATGACGACTTCACGGTTGCTCATGGCGGTCTCCTTGGAGTGGGATGGCAATGATACTGCGGCGTATTCGCCGGCATCTCATGGCCCTTGTTCTTGCCATAGTCCCGAATTGGGATTACCATGCGTTGGTATGCGCGTCATCGCCCTGCGAACGATCAAAGCGTTCATCGAGGGGAGGCCAGAACATGGTGATTCGCGCGAGCCGCTCCTCGCATGGTATCGGCACGCGCTGCGTGCCGATTGGGCCTCGCCCGCGGACGTGAAGCGTGCGATCAGCGCTGTCAGCATTCTCAAGGATGGTCGAGCGGTGTTCAATGTCGCGGGGAACAAGTACCGGATCGTCGTGTGGATCAATTATCCATATAGAGTCGTGTACGTTCGCTTCATCGGAACCCATGCGCAGTATGATCGGATCGATGCGCAGACCGTTTGAGGACAGTACGATGGACATCAAGCCGATCAGGACGAAGCGGGACTACGACGAAGCGCTCCAGGAAATCGAGGGGCTGATGGAAGCAAAGCGCAATTCCCCTGAGGGCGATCGGTTGGACGTGCTGGTCACGTTGGTCGAGGCGTACGAAGCGCGGCATTACCCGCTCGACTTGCCCGATCCGGTGGAGGCGATCAAGTTCGCGATGGAGCAGCGCAATCTCTCGGTCAAGGATCTCGTTCCGTACATCGGGCGGCGCAATCGGGTCTACGAGATTCTCAACCGCAAGCGCCCGCTGACGATGGCAATGGTCTGGCGTTTGCACAAGGGGTTGGCGATTCCGGCCGAATCGCTGATCAGGCAAGCCGCCTGATCGAAGCCTTGCGGAATTCGCCGACGATCTCCCACGACACGCCGTACAGCCCAGCCAGGAGTCGCCATGGACGTTCCGCAGCAGCGCGCCGCGCTCACCCTCGCTCTGATGGCCGCCTTTGCCGATGGCGACAACGACGAGCACGAACGGGCGGCACTCAAGCAGGCGGCAGCCGCGATCGGTGGTGGCGTCGACCTGACCGCGGTGTACGAGGACGTGCTGCTGCGCAAGCCCGACCTCGCGAGTGTCGCTGCCGCGCTGACCACGCCCGAGCAAAGGCAGCTCGCCTACGAGATGGCAGTCGGCATCTGTCACGCCGACGGCTCGGCCACGCCCGCCGAAGGTGAATTTCTCGCCCGCGCCGCACAGGCGCTCGCGATTCCCTCCGGACCGGCCGCGGCGGTGACGAGTGATGCCGCGCAGATGGCCGCGGTGTCGCCGGCGAGTTCGGCGCTCGATGGCGCGCTGATCGCGACGACGCCGGCGCCCGGTGCCGATCTCGATCCGATGATCCTCAACTACGCGATTGTCAACGGCGCGCTCGAACTCCTGCCGCAGTCGCTCGCCTCGATGGCGATCATTCCCTTGCAGATGCGCATGGTGTATCGCATCGGCAAGGCGCAGGGTTACGAGCTCGACGGCGGCCACATCAAGGATCTCCTCGCGACCCTCGGCGTGGGCCTCACCTCGCAGTATCTCGAGCAGTTCGGTCGCAGGCTCGTCGGCGGGCTGCTCGGCAGTATCGGCGGCGGACTCCTGGGCGGCCTCGGTCGCGCGGGCACCGGCGCCGCGTTCTCGTTTGCCACGACCTACGCATTGGGGCAGGTCGCCAAGCGCTACTACGCCGGTGGACGGACGATCGACGCCGCCGGCTTGCAGCAGGCGTTCACGCAGATGCTGGGCCAGGCGAAAG
>JBDHRR010000032.1:0-30380 GCA_039807685.1 Burkholderiales bacterium | reverse complement strand
CTCGATCGTCACATCGCCGATCCGCTGCGCATCGAGGATGGATTCGCCATCGCGCCCGACCGGCCGGGCCACGGCATCGAGTTCGACTGGAAGAGCCTCGAGCGTTGCCGCGCTTGAGTGCCGCTGGTGGCGGCTCGCCGCGCGCGGCCGTCCGGTTCCGCCGCCCCTGGGCGATCGCGGTCAGCCAGCGTCGCCAATCGCCGCGACGATCTCGTAGCTGCGCAGCCGTGCCGCGTGGTCGTGAATGTTCGACGTGATCATGACCTCGTCGGCCTGCGTGCGCTCGATGAAGTCGCGCAGGCTGCGCGCCACCGCCTGTGGCGCGCCGATCGAGGAACAGGCGAGCACGTCGTCGAGGATGGCGCGGCCCGCCGGCTCGAGGCCGTCGACGTAGCCGGCGCGCGGCGGCGGCAACGTCGACGGGCGGCCGCTACGCAGGTTGACGAACGCCTGCTGCGCCGAGCTCGCGAGAAGTCGCGCCTCGTCGTCGCTCGCCGCGGCAAAGACGTTGTAACCCAGCATGACATACGGCTTGGTGAGCTGCGCCGACGGCCGGAAGCGCGCGCGATAGAGCGCGATCGCCTGCATCATCTGCGCCGGCGCGAAGTGCGAGGCGAACGCGTACGGCAGCCCGAGTGCCGCTGCGAGTTGCGCGCCGTAGAGGCTCGAGCCCAGGATCCAGATCGGCACTTCGAGACCCGCACCCGGCACCGCGCGCACCGTCTGGCGCGGCATCGCGGAGAGGTAGTCCATCAACTCGACGACGTCCTGCGGGAACTCGTCGACGTCCGCCGCGAGATTGCGCCGCAAGGCCCGCGCCGTCGCTTGATCGGAACCGGGCGCCCGCCCGAGACCGAGGTCGATGCGCCCCGGGTAGAGCGACTCCAGCGTGCCGAACTGCTCGGCAATCACCAGCGGTGCGTGGTTCGGCAGCATCACGCCACCGGCGCCGATACGGATCGACGAGGTACCCGCGCCGACGTAAGCCAGCAGCACCGCGGTTGCCGCGCTGGCGATGCCCGGCATCCCGTGGTGCTCGGCGAGCCAGAAGCGGCGATAGCCCCAGCGCTCGGCGTGCTGGGCAAGGTCGAGCGTGTGACGAAACGAGTGCGCGGGCGAGCTGCCTTCGCAGATCGGCGACAGATCGAGGATGGAGAGGGGAATCATCGGAGCGTGAACAAGCTGATCCGGACATCTTGCCACTCCTTTGCAGGCAGTGGTCGCTGCTCGCGTCGGGCCCGCGACGCGCTGCGCGGGCGGGCCCGCTTGCCGGTCACTCCGCCTTGATCCCCGCGGTCTTGATCACCTTGCCCCAGCGATCCGACTCGCTTTGGATGTGCGTGGCGAAATCCGCTGGCGAACCACCGACGGGCTCGGCGCCGAGCGCGACCAGCTTGGCCTTGAATTCGTCGGTCTGCAACATGCGATTGACCTCGCGATTGATCTTGTCGATGATCGGCTGCGGCGTCCCGGCGGGCGCGAGCAGCGCGAACCAGCCCTGCGACTCGAATCCAGGCAAGCCGGCTTCGATCATCGTCGGCAGTTCGGGCACCGAGGGCGAGCGCTTCGGCGTGGTCACGGCGAGCGCGCGCAGCTTCCCCGACTTCACCTGCGGCAGGATCGCCGGCATGTTGTCGAACATGATCTGCACCTGACCGCCGAGGAGGTCGGCAATCGCCGGCGCGCTCCCCTTGTAGGGAACGTGCAGGATGTCCACGCCCGCCATCATCTTGAACATCTCGGCGGACAGGTGCGGCGTGCCGCCGACGCTCGACGATCCGTAGGCGAGTTTCCCCGGCTCCTTCTTCGCGAGGTCGATCAACTGCTGTACCGACTGCACCGGCAGCGACGGATTGACCACGAGGATGTTCGGCACCGACGCCACGATCACGATCGGCGCGAGATCGGTACGCGGGTTGAACGGCAGCTTGAAGAGGTACGGGTTGATGGTGAGCGTCTGCGGCGCGCCGACCACCAGCGTGTAACCGTCGGCAGGGGAACGGACCGCAAGCTCCATCCCGATGTTGCCGCTGGCCCCGGCGCGATTCTCGACGACGAACGGCTGCCCGAAGGCCGTCGACAGTCGATGCCCGACCTCACGGCCCACGATGTCCGTCGTTCCGCCTGGCGGGAACGGCACGATGATGCGCACCGGCTTCGTGGGCCAGTCCTGCGCCGCCACCGTGGCCGGTCCGGCTGCGAACGCCATTGCCGCGGCGAGCGCGAGCACGTGGTTCAATCGAATCGACATGGTTTCCTCCTGTGGTTGTGGAAGCAATGGTGCGCGGCAGGCCCGATTCAGCGCCGGGCCGTACCACGCCGTGGTGCCGTCGTGCTGTCCCGAACGACGAGTTCGACCGGCAACTCGACGTTCTCGATCCTCTCGTCCCCGCGCAGCCGCTCGATGAGATAGCTCGCGGCACGCTCACCGATCGCCTCGATCGGAAAGCGGACGGTGGTGAGCGCCGGGATCGTGTACGGCGCGAATTCGCTGTCGTTGAAGCCGACGACCGAGACGTCCTGCGGCACACGGCGTCCGTGTCGCGCCAGCGCCGCCAGCGCGCCGACCGCGAGGTAATCGTTGCCGCACACCAGCGCGGTGAAATCGGCATCGCGGGCGATCAGGGTATCGACCGCATCGGACCCCTCGCGGTAGCCGTATTGCGTTTCGATCCGGGCGTTCTGCGGAAGCTGCGCCCCGCTACTCGCGAGACTTTCGACGAGCCCCAGGAAGCGGTCGCGCGCACGCGCGTTGCCTTGCGTAGGCGCCGAGATCATCGCGAAGCGGCGGTGGCCGAGCGCGACGAGGTGCTCCCCGACGAGGCGGCCGGCCCGCCGATTGTCGAAGCCGATCGACGGGTGCGCCGCGGGATCGCCGGCACGCGCCCAGATGATGACGTAGGGGACGTTACGCACCCGCAGCCGCTCGTAAACCGCCGGGTCGTGCTCGTTCCCGAGCAACACCACGGCATCGACCCCGCGCTCGAGCAGCGTCGTGAGTGCCGGCATGCTGCTCGCGTCGGGATCTGCGGGGTGCGCGAGCAGCAACGTATAGCCGTCGACTTCGAGCACCCGCTGCAGGCTGCGGACCGTCGTCGCAAACATCGACGCGCCCAGGCGAGGGATCACCGCCCCGATCGTCTGCGTGCGCCGGCTCGCCAGCGCGCGCGCAGCGCCATGGCGGACGTACCCCAACCGATCGACGGCCGCGAGCACGCGGGTGCGCGTGCCTTCGGCCAGGAGTTCAGGGCGCGACAATGCCCGCGAGACGGTTCCGGTGGACACGCCGGCAAGCGCTGCCACCTCCTCCAGCGAGGGCGGGCGAGGCGTCACCGGCAGCTGTCTCCGATGATTCTTGCAATCGCTTGTATTGCGACTGGAAGGAGGCGGCCCCAGGTGCCGCCAATGCTCGCAGCTATATCCATGGCATGTGCAGACGACCGGATTGACAGGAACTGGCAAGGAGTCTAGCATTCTATGCAAGCGCTTGCAACCTGCGCCCGATACCGCCCACCGAGCTCCGATGGAGAACCATGCCGACCACCAAGAACGCGATCGTCCAGACCCTCGTCGACTGCGGCGCCACGCACGCCTTCACGCTTCCCGGACTGGGGGTGACGTGGATGCTCGACGAGTTCCACGCGCAGCGCGAGCGCATCGATGTCGTGCTCACGCGTAGCGAACAGGTGGCCTCGGTCATGGCGCAGGTCGTTGGCCGCCTCACCGGCCGGCCGGGACTCTTCATGGGCCAGGGTCCGTTCGCCAGCACGACCGGCGCCTTCGGCATCCTCGAGTCCTACTTCGCCGGTACCCCGATGGTCGTCCTCACCGATACGTCGTGTTACGACGGATTCGGCATGTACGGCGTCTACCAGACGATGACCGGCGACTATGGCGCGGCCGACGTGCGCGCCGTGCTGAAGACGATGACCAAATTCACCGCCTACGCGACCGAGCCGCACGAGGCCGTCTACGCGACGCAGCTTGCCTTCAAGCATGCGCAGCTTCCGCGGCAGGGTCCGGCGGCCGTAGTGCTGAAATCACCGATCATCAGGCGCGAGATGCCCGAGCAGACGCGCGTGCGCCTGTACCCATCCGCGGGCTATCAGGCGTTCACCCCCGCCCGCCCCGACGCCGCCGCCGTTGCCACGCTCGCGCAATACCTTCGAGAAGCGCGGCAGCCGGCGATCGTCGCCGGGCAGGGTTGCCAGAACGAGCCCACCCGTGCACTCCTTGCAGAGGTGGCGCAGCGTGCCGGCATCGCCGTGGCGACGAGCTACAGCGGCAAGGGAGTGATCGACGAGACGTTGCCCGTCGCGGCCGGAATGCTCGGCACCTGGGGCGCGGCCAGCGCGAATCGCATGCTCGGCAAGGCCGATCTCGTCGTCGTATTGGGGGCGAGCCTCGGGCCCGATTACCTGCGTTTCCGCGACGAGGGAGTCATCGCGCCGGGTCGCCAGCGCATCGTGCAGGTCGACGTCGATCCCCGCAATGCCGGCTGGGTCTACCCGGTCGATCTCGCCATCACCGGGTTGGCCGACGATGTCCTGCGACTCCTTGCCGCTGCCGACCTCGGCGACGCACGCCGCGAGGCTCGACTTGCCGGCATCGCCCAGAACAATCGCGAGCACGGCTTCGGCGCCCTCGCGGAGACAGTGGCCGCGCCTGGCACCATGCACTACGCCGACGTCGTGCGCGTGCTCGATCGCTTCCTCACCCCCACCGACATGCTGACGCTCGATGCCGGCACCAATCGGATCTGGGTCACCAGCCGGCTGCGCGTGCGCACGCCGGGCCAGCTCGTCGTCCCGGCCGGCATCGGCGGCATGGGTTGGGGCTTGCCTGCGGCGGTTGCCACCAAACTCGTGTATCCGCAGCGCAACGTCGTGTCACTGATCGGCGATGGTGGTGCAGCCATGACCTTCACCGCACTGTCGACCGCCGTTCAGCGCAGCCTGCCGATCACGGTGGTGGTCGCCAACAACGGCGGCCTCGGCATGGTCCGCGACAACATGAAGGAGCGCCGGATCGCCGTGGATTTTCCGCCGACCGACTTCGCGCGCATGGCGGAGGGATTGGGCTGCCGCGGGATCCGTGTCGATCGGCCCGATGCGCTGCTCGATGCGATGGCCGAGGCGCGGCACTCGCCGGTGCCGGTCGTCATCGATGCGGCGATCGATCCCGCCGCAAGCCACATCCCCGTCTCGGACTACTGATGGGCAACCCCATGACGGCCGCCATCGTCACCGGCGGGGCGAGCAACATCGGCTGGGCGATCGCTCGTCGCTTCGCCGCCACGCACCAGGTGCTGATCGCCGACCTGCGCGAGCCCGCCGAACCGCTGCCACCCGGGGCGGCCTACCTGCGCACCGACATCACCGACGCGAGCGCGTGCGCGGCGATGGTCGCCCACGCGCGAACGCTGGGTCCGGTGGCCGCCGTGGTGCATTCGGCCGCCATCACGGCGCCGGCGACGCCGATCGAAGCCATCCCCGTCGACGAGTGGCGCCGACTGGTCGACGTCAACCTGACCGGTGCGTTCCTCGTCGCACGGGCGGCGATTCCGGCGCTGCGTGAATCGCGCGGAACGATGGTCCTCGTGAGCTCGCGGGCGGCGCGCGTGGGCTACGCGGCACTCGATGCCTCACCCGGCGGCACCAAGGCGCACTACTGCGCGTCGAAGGCCGCCGTGATCTCGCTCACCCGCTCGCTCGCCGTCGAGCTCGCACCGTCACAGGTTCGCGTCAATGGCCTCGCTCCGGGGTCGATCGAAGGCGCCATGATCCCGCGTGAGCGCTGGCCCGCGCTCGCCGCGCGCATTCCGCTCGGTCGCCTGGGCAAGCCCGAGGAGATCGCCGACGCCGCCTGGTTCCTGTGCAGCGATGCGGCAAGCTACATCACCGGACACGTCCTCGATGCCAACGGCGGCACCTGGATGAATTGAGCGTCCGCTACCTCGACGCGACGGCGCCGGAGCACGGCGAGCGTCGACGTCCATGAAGGAATCCATGAAGCGCTTCGTCGATCGCGTCGTCGTCATCACCGCCGCCGGCCGCGGCATCGGCCGCGCCACCGCGCTGCGTTTCGCCCGCGAGGGAGCCCGCGTGTACGTCGCCGATGCGGATGCCGACGCACTCGCGGAAGCGGGCGGCGAAGCGGCGCGGTCCGGCTCGCGGCTCGCCACGCTCGCCATGGACTGCACCGACGAGGCGTCGATCCGCGCCGGCGTCGCCTCGGTGCTCGCGCGCGAGGGGCGCGTCGACGTCCTCGTCAACAATGCCGGCGGCTCGCTGCACACGCCGTACCGATTTCTCGACGAGTCCGACGACGACTGGAAACGCGTCTTCGATCTCAATCTGATGGGCACCGTATGGGCCTGTCGCACCGTGTTGCCGGCGATGGTCGCGAACGGCGGCGGCCGGATCGTCAACCTCGGCTCGAAGGCGGGTCAGTACGCGAGCCTCATTGCCGGCGCCAACTACGCTGCGGCGAAAGGCGCAATCGCCTCGCTGACGCGGCAACTCGCGATGGAGTTCGGCCCCAGCGGCATCACCGTCAACTGCGTGTGCCCCGGCGTCGTGCTGACCGAGCGCACGTCGCGCCTGTGGGCCGAACGGCGCACGCCCGAGGAGCGCGCGCGCGTGCTGGGCGAGATCCCGCTGCGTCGTCACGCGACGGCCGAGGACATCGCGGGCGCCGTCACCTTCTTCGCCGGCGACGACGCCGCCTTCATCACGGGTGCCACGCTCGACGTCAACGGCGGCCAGGCGATGGCCTGATCGGCGAACGCTACCGCCGTCGATGGGTATCGGCACCCGATCGCGCCCGGAGCGCGATTGGCCGCGAACCGATCGGCCGCGCACCGGTTCCAATCGCCTCGCTGTGCGCAGTACCATCCGCACATGACCACGCGCAACGACGGCGTCACCCGCCGCGACTTCCTCAATGGCGTCGCCGTCGCGATCGTCGCCGGTGTCGCGCCGGCGTCCCTGCTCCAGTCACGGGAAGCGACTGCCGCAGCGCCGCCGACCCCCGGCGGCGGCGCGGGCGAACCCGATTCCCATGCCGTCGCGCACGCGCTGCGCGACGGCAGGCGCTACGACCTCGACCGCGTGGCGGCAAGCGAGCAGGCCGACCTCGTGGTGGTCGGCGCCGGCATCTCGGGGCTTGCTGCCGCAACGTACTGGCGGCAGCGCCGCCCACGTGCGCGCATCCTCATTCTCGACAACGACGCCGACTTCGGCGGCCACGCACGCCGCAACGAGTTCCGCGTCGGCGACCGTCTGCTGTTGAGTTACGGCGGCAGCGAGTCGCTGCAATCGCCGGCGACGCTGTGGAGCAAGGAGGCGCGAGCCTTCATTGCGGACCTCGGTGTCGACCTCGCCCGCTTCGACACCGCCTTCGATCGCACGCTCTATCCGTCGCTCGGCTTGTCGCGTGGCGTGTTCTTCACCCGCGAGGCCTTCGGCATCGATCGGCTCGTCACCGGCGACCCGCTGCGCATGGTCGCCGACGACATCTCGGCCGAGCGCATGAATGCACGCGCCATCGAAGCCTTCGTCGGCGACTTCCCGCTGCCCGAGGGCTCGCGAGCGAAGCTCGTCGAGGTATTCACCTCCACGCGCGATCCACTCGCCGGCAAGACCAACGAGGAGAAGGAAGCCTACCTCGAGCGCATCAGCTACCGCGACTGGCTGATCCGCCACTGGCATCTCGACGAGACTGCAGCCGATGTCTTCTACGGGCGCCCGCTCGATTTCTTCGCGGTCGGCACCGATGCGGTATCGGCGCGCGAGGCCTTCGACACTGGCTATCCGGGCTTCCTGGGGGTCGGCATCGCGCGCGACGCGGATGCAGCGAAGGAGATGGACGAGCCCTACATCCACCACTTCCCCGACGGCAATGCCTCGCTCGCGCGCCTCATGGTGCGCAAGCTCGTGCCCGGTGTCGCGCCCGGGACGACGATGGACGATCTCGTGACCGCATCGTTCGATTACGGGAGGCTCGACCGCCCGCGGGCACCGACCCGCCTGCGGCTCGACAGTACCGTCGTCGTCGTGCGTAACCGGGGCGGCGCGGTCGACGTGGGTTATGTGCGCGCCGGCACCTTCGTCCGCGTGCGCGCCGCACAGGCGATCCTCGCCGGCTACCACATGATGGTCCCGTATCTGATGCCGACGCTGACCCCTCGCCAGCGCGAGGCGCAGGCCGCCAACGTCAAGGCGCCGCTCGTCTACGTGAAGGTCGTGGTGCGCAATTGGCAGGCGTGGGTCGCCCGCGGCGTGCACGAGGTCAGCAATCCGATGGGCTTCTACTCACGCGTGAAGCTCGACTATCCGGTGAGCCTCGGCGACTACCGTTTCCCCCGCGACCCCGACGAGCCGATGGTGCTCCACCTCGTCCACGTGCCGGTCGCGCGCGGCGCCGGGGTCGACCTGCGCACCCGCCTGCGCGCGGCACGCACGGCGCTGTATGCGATGCCCTTCGCCACCTTCGAGGCGCGCGCCCGCGACGAACTGACCCGCATCGTCGGGCCGGGCGGCTTCGACGCCGATCGCGACATCGTCGCCATCACCGTCAATCGCTGGGGTCACGGCTATTCGTATGCGGGCTCGTCGCTCGACGGTGACGACGGCGACGGCGGCAAGGTCCCTGCCCTCGCGCGCCGGCGCGTGGGCCGGGTCGCATTCGCCAACGCCGACGCCGCCTGGGACCCATACGCGCACACGGCAATCGACGAGGCGCGGCGCGCCGTCGAGGAATTGCTCGGCAAGGCGGCCGGCTGACCGGCGTGGCGCCGGAATCAGGCGAGCGTGATCGCCCGCACCGAGAGCACGCCGGGAATCGCCGCGATCGCCGCCACCGTCGCCGCATCGGCGGCGCGATCGGTGTCGACCAGCGTGTAGGCCATCTCGCCGCGCGAGCGGTTCACCATGTTGTCGATGTTGAGGCCGGCGTGCGCCATCGTCGAGCTGATCTGGCCCAGCATGTTCGGGACGTTGGCGTTGGCGATCGCGATCCGGTACTGCGATTCGCGCTCCATGTCGACGTTCGGGAAATTGACCGAATTCGTGACCGCGCCGTGCTCGAGGAACTCGCGCAGCTGATCGACGACCATCGCCGCCGAGTTGTCCTCCGCCTCGGCAGTCGACGCGCCGAGGTGCGGCAACGCGACCACACCCGGTTCGCCGATGAGCGCAGCACTCGGGAAGTCCGTGAGATACGCCTTCAGCCGCTTCTCGCGCAGCGCGCCAACGACCGCCGCCTCGTCGACGATCGCATCCCGAGAGAAATTGAGGAGCAGCATCGACGGCTTGGCGAGCGCCAGCCGCCGCGCATCGACGAGGTGACGCGTGACCGGCAGCAGCGGCACGTGCAGCGTCACGAAGTCGGCGACCTTCAGGACCTCGTCGATCGAGTGCGCCTTGCGCACCGCGCTGGGAAGCCGCCACGCGGCGTCGACGGTGATCTCCGGGTCGAAGCCGATGACCTTCATGCCGAGCTTGATGGCGACGTCCGCCACCAGGCCGCCGATCGCACCCAGTCCGACGATGCCAAGCGTGCGCGTCGGCAACTCGACCCCGGCGAACTGCTTCTTGCCTTCCTCGATGCGCGCTTCGAGATCGGCGGCATTGCGATCGAGGCCCTCGACGTAGCGCAGCGCCGGCACCAGGTTGCGCGCACCCATGAGGATCGCCGCCAGCACGAGCTCCTTCACCGCGTTCGCGTTGGCACCGGGAGCGTTGAAGACGGGCACGCCGCGCCGCGAGAGCGCGGCGACCGGAATGTTGTTGGTGCCCGCGCCGGCCCGGCCGATCGCCTTCACGCTCTGCGGAATCGCCATCGCGTGCATGTCGTGCGAGCGCACGAGGATCGCGTCGGGATTCTCCTGCGTCTTGCCGACCGCATAGCGGTCGGTGGGAAAGCGGGCGAGACCACGGGCCGAAATGGCGTTGAGGGTGAGGATCCGGTACGTCATCGCATCACCCGTGCTGCCGTTCGAAGTCGCGCATGTACTGGGCGAGCGCGCGCACCCCCTCGATCGGCATCGCGTTGTAGATCGACGCTCGCATGCCGCCGACCGAGCGATGACCCTTCAACTGGATCATGCCGCGCTCCTTGGCGCCGGCGAGGAACGTTGCGTCGAGCTTGTCCTCGCGCAGCTTGAACGGCACGTTCATGCGCGAACGATCCTCCTTGCGCACCGGCGAGACGTAGAAGCCGCTCGCGTCGAGCACGTCGTAGAGGACGTTCGCCTTCTCGATGTTCTTGCGCTCGATCGCCGCGAGGCCGCCCTGCGCGAGCAGCCACTCGAAGACGAGCCCGGCGACGTAGATCGCGTAGGTCGGCGGCGTATTGAGCATCGAATCCGCCTCCGCCTGCTCCTTCCAGTGGAACGCGGACGGGCAGATCGGCAGCGCGCGATCGAGTAGATCGTCGCGCACGATGACCACCGTCAATCCCGCTGGCCCCATGTTCTTCTGCGCCCCGCCGTAGATCACCCCGTAGCGCGCGACGTCGACCGGTCGTGACAGCAGGTGCGACGACATGTCGGCGACCAGCGGCACGTTGCCGGTGTCGGGCGTCCAGTGGTACTCGACGCCGCCGATCGTCTCGTTGGTACAGACGTGGACGTACGCCGCGGCGGGGTCGAGTTGCCACGTCTCGCGTGCGGGGACGTAGGTGAAGGCGTCGTCCTCGGACGACGCTGCGATATTCACCTGCGCGTAGCGCCTGGCCTCCTTGATCGTCTTCTTCGACCACTCGCCGGTATTGACGAAGTCGATGCTCCGGCGATCGCCCAGGAGGTTCATCGGCACGATCGCGTTCTCGCCGATCGCACCGCCTTGCAGGAAGAGCACCTTGTGGTTGGCGGGGATGGCGAGGAGCGTGCGCAGATCGGCCTCGGCCTTCGCGGCGATCGAGATGAATTCCTTGCCGCGGTGGCTCATCTCCATGACCGACATGCCACTGCCACGCCAGTCGAGCATCTCCGCGGCCGCCTGCCGCAATACGGATTCGGGCAGCACCGCCGGGCCGGCGCTGAAATTGAAGACACGCATGGGAGTTTCGCAGCACGAGAGGGAGTGCAATTTTAACGCAGTGCAGCATGGCTCCTGCGATACGCACTTAATCCTGGGTGGGTCGTGGTGTCACGACCATGTCCCCGCTCACTGCAACCGCGCCACCGCGACGCGAGGCGGATCGTGACGCCGGCGCCCCTCCGGCACCGCCTCGCCAAGAAAGCATCGCCGCCTCGCGTATAGTGACGTTGCCTGCCACGACCCCTGGTGACCCTTCGCGACGAATCCCATGGCGCTCACCCACTCCGCTCCCGGCGAATTGATCGACGTCTTCGGCTCGGGCCCGATGGCGCCCGAGCGATCGCAAACGCTCGTGCGCACCGACCACTTGCAGGTCTTTCGCTACGCGCTGCCTGCCGGCAAGATCGTCGACACGCACAGCGCGGCCGGCCTCATGGTCGTGCAGTGCCTCGAAGGGAGCGTCGATTTCGAGGCGCGCGGTGAGGTGCGCCGGTTGACGCCAGGCACCATGCTCTACCTGCCCAATCGCGATCCGCATGCGCTCACCGCGGTGACCGACGCGCTCCTGCTCATCACGATCGTCCTCGATCGGGTGTGAGGGACGAGACAACGTAGGGAGCGCAATCCGCCGGCTCGGTCGTCGGCGCTCGTTCCGGACGCCCGTTACGGCGCGTCAGCCGGCACCTTCCAGCCGGGTCCGCAGGCGCTGCCGGACCTGCGGCCACTCGTCGTCGATGATGCTGAAGCGCACCGACGTGCGCTTGCGACCGTCGGGCATGATGCGCTCGTTCCTGATGATCCCCTCTTCCACCGCGCCCAGCCTCAGGATCGCCTGCCGCGAGCGATCGTTGAGCACGTCGGTGGTGAATTGCACGCGCACGCAGCGCAAGACATCGAATGCGTGCTCGAGGAGCAGGTACTTCGACTCGGTGTTCACGCCGGTGCGCTGCCAGGTCGACGCGTACCAGGTGTGCCCGATCTCGAGCGTCCGATGCTCGCGATCGATCTTCCACAGGCGCGTCGAGCCGATGGCAGTGCCCGAACGGGTCAGCGTCACGGCAAAGGGAATGACGCTGCCTTCCGCCTGACCGCGCAGTGCGCGATCGATGTAGGCGTCGACCGTCGCCGCCGACGGGACGACCGTGAATGGCAGTTCCCACAAGCGCCCATCGGCCGCGGCATCGACGAGCGCCGGCGCATCGGCGCGTTCGAGCGGGCGGAGGGTCACGAGCGAGCCGGTGAGGATCGGCATGCCTTCCTGCGGCCTTCCGGGCGATCGATTGGAAGCGCGTGCGGGTGGCGGCTTCGGCGCCGGGCCCCGCACTCGCCTGGACGCGGCGAGTGCGGAAAGCCTCGGCGATTGCCGTTACGCGGGCTCGGCGACGCTCGGCAAACCGGCGAGCGCGGTCGCGAGTTCGCCTTCGTCGTACGCGAGATCCTTGAGCTTGCCGCCGAAGTAGTCGATGTACGCCTGCATGTCGAAGTGACCGTGACCCGAGAGGTTGAAGAGGATCGTGCGCGAGACGCCTTCCTCACGACAGCGGATGGCCTCGTCGATCGCCCCGCGCACGGCATGGTTGGCCTCGGGGGCCGGCACGATGCCTTCGGCGCGCGCGAACTGCACGCCCGCGTCGAATACGCGTGACTGCGTGTACGCGAGCGAGCGGATGAGCCCCAGTTCCTGCAGGTGCGACACCATCGGCGCCATGCCGTGGTAGCGCAGGCCGCCGGCATGAAAGCCCGGTGGCGTGAACGTCGACCCCAGCGTGTGCATCTTGGTGAGCGGCGTCAAGTGCGCCGTGTCGCCGAAGTCGTATGCGTAGCGTCCGCGCGTCAGCGTCGGGCACGCCGCCGGCTCGGTCGCGATCACGTCGACCTTCTTTCCCCCGCGCAACTGGGCGCCGATGAACGGGAACACGAGCCCCGCGAAATTCGACCCGCCGCCCGTGCAGGCGACGATGATGTCGGGATAGTCGCCCGTCATCGCGAACTGCTCGATCGCCTCCTGCCCGACGATCGTCTGGTGCAGCAGCACATGGTTGAGCACGCTGCCGAGTGCGTACTTCGTGTCGTCGTTTTGCGCCGCGACTTCCACCGCCTCTGATATTGCTATCCCGAGACTGCCCGGATGGTCCGGTCGTTGCGCGAGGATTGCACGTCCGGCACTGGTGAGATTCGACGGCGAGGCGACGCACTTCGCGCCGTACGTCTCCATCAGCGCGCGCCGATATGGCTTCTGGTCGTACGAGACGCGCACCATGAACACTTGGACGTCGATGCCGAAGAGCGCCCCGGCAAAAGCGAGCGAACTGCCCCACTGCCCGGCGCCGGTCTCGGTCACGAGCTTGCGCACGCCCGCTTCGCGGTTATAGAAGGCCTGGGGCACGGCCGTATTCGGCTTGTGGCTGCCGGCGGGCGAGACACCCTCGTACTTGTAGTAGATGTGTGCCGGCGTCTGCAGTACCTTCTCGAGCCGTCGCGCGCGATAGAGCGGCGAGGGCCGCCATTGGCGGTACACGTCGCGCACCGGCTCGGGAATCGGCACCTCCCTTTCAAGCGTGACTTCCTGCAGGATCAGCTCCATCGGAAAGAGCGGCGCGAGATCATCCGGACCCACCGGTTGCTTCGTGCCAGGATGCAGCACCGGCGGCAGTGGCTCGGGCAGGTCGGCCTGCAGGTTGTACCAGGCGCGCGGAATGCGCGACTCATCGAGTACGTACTTGACGGTGTCGGACATGGCGAATCCTCGAGGAACGGGGAGCGGAAAGGACAACCGCTGAGTTTAACTCGGCGGAGCGGACCGACAGGAACGTGCGAAGACTTCCCGCTCGAGCTTGATGCCGGTCAATCCTGCACGTCCCCAGCCAGCGGTGCAGGTGATGGCTCCGTCGCGTGCGCCTCGTCATCGAGCAACGGCGCAAGCTGTCGGAGAAGCAGTCTGCAGTATCCTTCGATCTGATCGAGGACCCGCTCGAAGCCGGCCAGCGTCCCGAAGTAGGGATCCGCGACGTCACGCGCCTGGCGCGACGAATCGAGCCCTCCGAGCAGGCACAGCCGCCCGGCAAAGCGCGATGGCCGCCGCTCCGCAAGGGTCTTCAGGTTGTACGCGTCCATGGCGAGGATCCACCGATAGCGCGCGAAGTCATGCGCCGACACCATCCGCGCCCGGTTCCTCGGAATCACGTAGCCGCGCCGCTCGGCAACCACGCGCGCACGAACATCGACCGCCTGCCCGATGCAGTTGGGATGTGTTCCCGCCGATGAGATCAGGAGCCGTGGCAGCAGCCCGGCGTCGCGCGCGATCGTTCGCAGCACACCATCCGCCATCGGGGAGCGACAGATATTGTTCGTGCAGACAAAGAGCACACCCCACCGCTTCTTGCGAACGCCCAGCATTCTCCGCTCGTTCCTGGATTCGCGACTGTCCGACAGCTATTGCCGCCAGTTCGTGCACCGCTTCGCAACTGCTCCCGAGACCGGCCAGGCGGGCAATCGGTCAATCGCGCGTGCGAGGCCCGGTGACGATACACCAGTGGAGGCTGGAACGACAGCGCTGTCCGGTCTCTGGAATTCGCTGGGGACTCGCGTCATACCCCTGCCCTACGTGACGATGACCGCACCCGTGGCAGAGGCGGTGCGCTCGGCTCCGGTGTCCGAAGCCAGCCAGGCGTCGCCAGAGTGAGCCGCGAATTCCGGTTCAGAACCGCTTTTCGGCAAGGACGCGCGCGCTCAGCTCCAGCTTGCTGATCGATCGCTTCGCATCGAAAAGAGCGCAACAACTCACCAGCGTGTCGATGATGGCGAGCTGCGCGACGCGGCTGCTCATCGCCTCTGGCCGATAGCGCGTCTCGTTGGCGATCGTGTGCAGCACGATTTCGCAATGCCGCTCCAGCGGCGACTTGCCGAGACACGCGATCCCGATGGTATGCGCGCCCGCCTCGCGCGCGAGCTTGGTGGCGAGCACGGTTTCGATCGTGCTCCCCGAGTGCGATATGGTGATGACCGCGGTGCTGGAGTCGGTCATCGCGGCACTCACCGCCTGGATGTGCGAGTCGGTGACCACCTTGACCTCGCGTCCGATCTGCAGCAGCCGGTAGCCGAGGTCGCTGGCGATGGGTGCCGAGCTGCCGATGCCGTAGACCTCGATCCGCCGCGCGGCGCCGATGATCCGCACGGCGCGCTGCAGCGAGTCGGTGAGCAGCAGCTTGCGCGTCTCCTGCAGCGACGCAATGTGCGCCGAGAACACGTGGTCGCCCACCTGCGAGACGTCGTCGGTCTCGTGCAGGTCCTCCTGGATGATGCGAACCGGATCGACGAGATCGCGGGCGAGAAGGATCTTCAACTCCTGGAATCCCTTGACACCGAGCCGCTGGCACAGCCCAACGACGCTCCCCTCGCTCGATCGCGTCTGCTCGGCGAGCTCGGTGATCGACATGCGGATGACCTCCTCGGCGTGGGCGTCGATGAAGTCCGCGATCCGGCGTGCCGTCGGCGGCAGCGTTCTGCCCGAGTGGCGAACGAGCGTCAGCATCGACGCCTGCGCGGCGACAGCGGCTGCCGTCTTTCGCCCCTTGCGGGTCCCTGTGCCGGATCTCCGCCGGGCGGGCGTGGTGCGTTGGCTTGTCACATTCGTCCTCGGTCGTGGATGGCTGCGAACCACGGTGCTCGCCTCGTCGGGCGTCAGCCGCACCGCAAATCCCCTATTGAGAGAAGCACACAGTTTGGTTATTCACGACTGAGGACTTCTCAAATCGCATTTTAGTTGCTAGCATGCCGGAAAGTAAGACCCCGGCCCTGCGACCGACGCACCTGCAGTGTGCGGCGACGCAGGTGGATCCGCGCAAGGCGTTGCCAGGCGACTGGCGGCCGCGCAGCCACGGATGGATTGCGCGCAATGCTCGCAGCAGAGCCCGATCGAACACGTATCGACCGCCCGGCCACCGGCGCTGCCGGCGGCGCGGTGACGCTCAAGGGCATCAACAAGCAGTTCGGCGACGTCCACGTGCTGCGCGACGTTGAGCTCGACATCCGTCCCGGCGAATTCATCACCATCCTCGGCTCGTCGGGCTGCGGCAAGTCGACGTTGCTGCGCATCATCGCTGGGCTCGAGCGGCAGACCTCCGGCTCGGTCGCGATCGACGGCACGGTCGTCGACACGCGGCGCCCCGACGAGCGCGACATCGCCATGGTCTTCCAGTCGTACGCGCTGTATCCGCACCTCACGGTGTTCGACAACATCGCAGTGCCGCTGCGCATGCGCCGCCTTGCCGCCTACCAGCGCGTTCCCGGCGCGGGATGGCTGCCGGGCGTGCGCCGCACCAAGCAGGACATCGCCAGGGCGGTTCACGCCGTGGCCGCCTCGCTGCGCATCGAGGGCCTGCTCCAACGCAAGCCGGCGCAACTGTCGGGCGGGCAGAAGCAGCGCGTCGCGCTGGCGCGCGCCATGGTGCGCAAGCCGCGCGCCTTCCTCATGGACGAGCCGCTGTCGAATCTCGACGCCGAGCTGCGGGTCCACATGCGCGCCGAGATCGCCCAGCTGCACCGACAGCTCGGCGTGACCTTCATCTACGTGACGCACGACCAGGTCGAGGCGATGACGATGTCGGACCGCGTCGTGCTGATCGCGGGCGGCGTGCCGCTGCAGGTCGCATCCCCAAGCGCGATCTACGGGGACCCCGATGACGTCGCGATCGCGCAGTTCGTCGGCACGCCGCGCATCAATATCCTGCCGGCCGTCGCCACCGCCAACGGCATCGACGTCCTGGGGACGATCCTGCCGATGGCCAGTGGCCTTGCGAGCGGCACACCACTCCAGGTGGGAGTACGGCCTGGCCGGCTCCTCGTGACTCACGACGTTGGCGGCCTCGCGGGACAGCTCACCTTCAGGGAAAACCTCGGCTCGGATCTCTTCCTCCACGTTCAGGTCACCGGTGTTGCGCTGCCGCTCATTGCCCGGTGCGATCCGGCGGAGGCGCACCTGCATCCACCTGGTACCCAGGTCCGACTCGCCGTCGCCAGCGGGCACGCGCTGCTCTTCGACATGGCCGGACGCCGCCTCCGACCCGCGGCGTCGCATCGACCCGAGCACGCCCATGCGTGACACGACGCTCGCCGCGGATCGCCGGATGGCAGTGCCGATCCCTGTGCGCGACTGGCGGCACACGTTGCGCGTACTCGCCCTGACCGCGCCCGCGCTCGTCCTGATGCTCGGCTTCCTGATCATTCCCCTGGTCGCGGTGATCCTGCTTTCCTTCACCGACTACCAGCTCGGGGCCAGTTCGCTCGCGGTGATCGGGTTCGACAACTACGTCGAGATGGCGCGCGACCAGACGGTGCGCATCTCGCTCGTCAATACGTTCATCTACGTCGCCATCGTCGTGCCGGCGTCGGTTGCGCTCGGCCTGGGTGCTGCGCTCCTCATCGAGGTCGACGCCTCGCTGCGCGGCTTCTACCGCTCGACGTATTTCCTTCCGGTGATGGCGACGCTGATCGCAATGGCGGTGGTGTGGGAGTTCATGCTCGATCAGCGTTTTGGCGTCGTCAACATCTTCCTGCGCTCGATCGGCTTCGGTAGCTACGACTGGCTGCACGATCGCTCGCTCGTGCTCTACACGCTCTGCGGGATCGGGATCTGGCAGAGCGTCGGCTTCAACATGGTGCTGTTCATGGCCGGCCTGACCGCGATCCCCCGCGAGCTCTACGAAGCGGCCGATGTCGACGGCGCCAGGAGCGCGCTCGACCGCTTCACGCTCGTCACCTGGCCGCTGCTCGGACCAGTGACGGTGTTCACCGTCGTCATCACCGCCATCCGCGCGTTCCAGGTGTTCGACACCGTAAACGTCCTTACCGACGGCGGGCCCAACAAGGCGTCGGAGGTCCTGCTGCACACGATCTACAAGGAAGGCTTCGTCTACTTCCGCGATGGCTACGCCGCCGCGCTGATCGTCGTCTTTCTCGCGTTCATCCTCGCGCTGTCGGCAATCAGGGTCTTCGTGCTCGACAAGCGGACGCGCACGTCATGAGGCGCGAGCGCAGGGGCGTCCTCGTACGGATCGTGCGCCACGCGATCCTGCTCTGCGGCGCCATCGTCATGGCGGCACCCTTCGTCTGGATGGTCGCGACGTCGCTCAAGCCGAAGAACGAGATCTTCGCCACCGAGTTCCATCTCCTGCCGAAGACCTGGGGCGCCGTCGAGAACTACCACGCGGCGCTCACGCAGGTGCCGCTGCTGCACTACCTCTTCAACGGCGCCGTCGTCACCATCGCGATCTTCGTCTTGCAGGTGGTCGTGAACATGCCGGCGGCGTACGCGCTCGCCAAGGTGCGCTTCCGCGGGCGCG
This sequence comes from Burkholderiales bacterium, assembly GCA_039807685.1. GTDB lineage: Bacteria > Pseudomonadota > Gammaproteobacteria > Burkholderiales > Casimicrobiaceae > VBCG01. The sequence goes on along the minus strand of JBDHRR010000032.1, from coordinate 11,995 downwards.
CGCTCATGTTCGGCGCCGTGCTGTTCTGCCTGCTCATCCCTTACCAGGCGGTAGCCTTGCCGATCTATATCTTCTTCGCGCAGGTCGGCCTCCTCAACACGTACGCTGCCCTCGTCCTTCCTTTCACCATCTCGGTCTTCGGGATCTTCCTCATGCGGCAGTTCTTCGTGAGCGTCCCCGACGACCTCATCGATGCGGCGCGCATCGACGGTATCAGCGAATATGGGATCGTCTGGAAGGTGATGGCGCCCACCGCGATCCCGGCGATCACCGCGTTCGGAATCTTCTCGCTCGTGGCGCACTGGAACGACTACTTCTGGCCACTCATCGCCGTCGACAACGGGCGTCTCTTCACACCGCCGCTGGGCATCGCGTCGCTCAAGCTCAACGGCGAAGGCACCGCCTACGGCTCGCTGATGGCGGCAGCGACCGTCGTCATCACCCCGCTGGTCTTTGCTTTCCTGGTCGCCCAGCGCCGCTTCATCGAAGGCGTCACGTTCACCGGACTCAAGTGATGTCCCCACACCGAAGGAGAAACGACATGCTGAAGGTTTCGTCATTACGGAAATCGGCGATGCTCGCCGTTGCCGCGGCTGGCATGCTGTGCGGCGGGCAGGCTCTTGCGCAGACGAAGACGACCGTGACGGTGCAGTATCCGCTGGGCTTCATCTTCGACAAGGTGTTCGTGCAGCTCAAGGACGAGTTCGAGAAGCAGAATCCCGACATCACGGTGAGCTACCTGCCGGCCACCAAGGAGTACGAGGACGCGGCACAGACCGCGCTCCGCCAGGCGATCACCAAGCAACTGCCGGACGTGGCGCTGCAGGCGATCAATCTGCAGCGGCTCTTCGTCGATCGCGGCATCGCGGTCGAACTGTCGCCCTTCATCGCCAAGGAGAAGGACTGGAAGGGGCAGGGCTTCTCGGATTCGATGATGGCGCTGAGCCGTTTCGGCGGCAAGCAGTACGGGCTCGCGTTTGCCGCTTCGACGCCGATCATCTACATCAACGAGGATCTCGTCAGGAAGGCGGGCGGCGACCCGGATCGCTTTCCCACCACGTGGGACGGGATCTTCGCGCTCTCGAAGAAGATCGGTGCGCTCGGCGGCGACAACGTCGGGCTCTATCACTCGTGGCAGATCACCGGCAACTGGATGTGGCAGGCGCTCGTCTTCTCGTACGGAGGACGGATGATGGACGAGGCCGAGAAGAACGTCGCCTTCAATGGCGAAGGCGGCAAGCACGCAATCGACCTCCTCGGGCGAATGGTGCGCGAGGGCGGCATGCCGGATCTCGCGCAGGAGGCCGCGCGAAACACGTTCTTCGCCGGCAAGCTCGGCATCTGGACCGAGTCCACCTCGCTGCTGCGCGTCGCCGATGACGGCGTGGCCGGCAAATTCAAGTGGCGCACCGTGCCGTTCCCCGTTCCTGGGCCCAACGCCAAGCTCCCCACCGGTGGCGCCGCGGCCATGATGTTCACCAAGGATCCCGCGCGCCAGGTCGCCGCCTGGAAGTTCATGAAGTTCATCACCGGCCCGACCGGCGCCACCCTCATGGTGAAGGGAACCGGCTACATGCCGCCCAATTCGCTGCCCGCGAACGATCCCGCGATGCTCAAGTCCTACTACGAGACGAGGCCCAATTACCTCACCTCGCTGAGCCAGCAGCCGTACATGACCGCCTGGTACGCATTTCCCGGCGAGAACAACCTCAAGATCATCGCCGTCATCAAGGATCGGCTGCAAAGCGTCGTCGACAAGTCTGCCGAACCGCAAGCCGCACTCTCCGCGATGGCTGCGGACGTCCAGAAGCTCCTGCCGAAGTAACGCAACCTGCGCCGGGAAGCACCGCCTCCCGGCGCACGATCCTCAACCGCGCGACAGGCCCATGAAGATCCTTCAGATATCCGACACTCACCTCGTGGCGCCCGGGGAGCAGGTCTACGGGCTCGACCCCATGGCGCGCCTCCAGGCGTGCTTCGACGATATCAACGAGCAGCATCCCGACGCCGAATTCGCCGTCTTCACGGGCGATCTCGCACACTATGGCGGTGAGCGCGCGTACCAACTGCTCGCCGAGCTTCTCGAGCGACTGAAGGTGCCCGCCCAACTGCTCATCGGCAACCACGACCACCGGCAGCGCTTCCAGGCCGCGTTCCCCGCCACCCCGAAGGATGCGAACGGATTTGTCCAGTTTTCGATCGCGACGTCAGCCGGACGCTGCATCGGGCTCGATACCAATGAGCCCAACGTGCACTACGGGCGCCTTTGCCGGCAGCGGCTCGACTGGCTGGATGCGCAACTGCGCGACGCGGCGGACGAAGCCGTGTACCTCTTCATGCACCATCCGCCCTTCGAGGTCGGGCTGAAGGAGATGGACACGATCGCGCTGAAGGACAAGGGTGCCTTCGCCGACATCGTCGCCGCGCGCAACAACGTGCGGCACATCTTCGTCGGCCACCTGCACCGTCCGCTCAGCGGCAGCTGGCGCAACATTCCGTTCAGCAACCTGCCCGGCACCAATCATCAGGTCGCCCTCGATTTCGAGATCGAGGACGGCGTACCGGGGAGCAAGGAACCGCCCGCCTACGCGGTGATCTTCCTGGAGCCAGGCTCGACTCTCGTGCACCTGCGCAACTTCACAGACCGCACCGCCACCTTCATGCTGTAGTGCGCACGATGACTCCTCGGTCGACGCGAAGGACGAACGTGAACGGACGCGGCGGTTCATGCGCAAGTCAGGGTGCGCATGACGAGTGACGCGACGCCGGCGCCGCGCGCCGAGGCGTCCGTCGCGGCGCGCAAGGCGCAGGCGGAGGTGCGCGCCATCGCGCAGTCGTGCGACCGTCATGAGGCACGCGCGCTGCTGGATGCGGCGCAACTCGCACTCATCGACCTCGACGGCTGCCTCGCCTTCGGCAACGTACCGCACCCCGCCGCCAGCGCCCTGCTCGACCGTCTCGACGGGCGCTACGCGATACTGTCGAACAACTCCACGCAGACCCCCGACGAGCTCGCCGGCATCCTCGGCGCGAACGGCCTCGCCATCGACCCGCAGCGCATCCTCCTCGCCGGCAGCACGATGGTCGACGTGCTCGCCGCGGAATACGCGGGCCGTCGCGTCTGCCTGCTCGCCAACGAAGGCATCCTCGCCTACGCGCGCAACGCAGGCCTGCACCTGACGGGCGACGGCGCCGACGTCGTCGCGCTCACTCGCGACCCCACACTCACCCACGAGAAGCTCAGCGTCGCCCTGGAAGCCTTGCACCGCGGTGCCGCGCTCGTTGCCAGCAACCCGGACCTGACGCATCCGGGCCCCGATTGCGTGCCCGTGCTCGAAACCGGCGCGATCCTCGCCATCTTCCGCGCGTGCATGCCGACGCTCGCCTGGCGCATCATCGGCAAGCCCGACCCCGGCATGTTCGAAGCCGCGCTGCGGCGCTTTGACTGCACCGCCGGGAGGGCGGTCATGATCGGCGACAATCCGGAAACCGACGGCGCCGGCGCACGCAACTGCGGCATCGCGCCGATCCTCCTCGGACCCGGCCAACCCCTCCCGAACATCGCCGCGCTGGTGTGACGGGGTGACCCGCGCGAACGCGTCAACGGCGATTGCCTTCCGTCTCGCTCCGTGCCAATGACTCAGGCGAACACAACCGATGGCCGCCGCTGCGGACAGCGCATGCGAGCATGTGGTCAACATTGATACTCATGCCCGTACGTCCACCGGCGCGCCACTGCGGCATTTCCTCACGAGCGCCTTGCATGGGGTCATTGATCCGCTTCGAGATAGGCGACACCGAGTTCAGTGGAGATTTCTCGCAGCCGCTTGTCCCTCGTCCACAAGAGCGAGCCACTGATCGACGACGACGCAAGCAAATGTGCGTCGACGTAGCCGATGCCGCGTCCCATCAGCTTGTGGCGTTCGATGAAGTAGAGCACCTCATCGTCCATTGCCATCGCCAGCTGCGGCAGCGCCCGGAGCAAATCGATCACGCGCACGCGCGATTTCAAGTTGCCGCAGGCAAGTTCCCCGATTACGAACGCGTGGGCAGCAGCTTGGCCAGCCTCCAAGACCTGAACCACCAAGGAGTCACCGCGGCGCAGGTGATCTACCCAAACCGACGTGTCCAACAGAATCATTGACCCTTGGCCTCGCTGCGCCGGCGTACCGGCTGCTTGAGCGCGCCCTCGGTGCCGCCCAAGCGAGCCAATCTGCTGGCGCTCTCGCGTTGGATCAAGGCAGCAAGTGCCTCGCGCAACAAGGCTGAACGCTCATGCAGGCCGCTCAGGCGCTGGGCACGCTCGAGTAACGCATCATCGAGAGTCACGGTCGTCCGCATGGTTCGACTCCACGGTAGGGTGGTGGCATCAATGATAGCATCATTTGATGCATATTGTGGTGCAGCAGCGAAGCCCACCGCTCTCTCGCGGGCTATGCTCTCGATTTGATGGCGAGGTGTCCCCGTCGGGTGTCCGCGCTGCGGCGCCGACGTGCGCACCGTCGGCGAACGCCTACATCGGCATGCCACAGCACGCGATGCCTTACCCGCAAGCAGCCGCCAACGGATACATTGGGCGCCGCACGCAAAAAAGGGCTACGTCCAGAGACGTAACCCTTTGATTCTTTGGCTCCCCGACCTGGGCTCGAACCAGGGACCTGCGGATTAACAGTCCGTCGCTCTACCGACTGAGCTATCGGGGAATCGAAGGGGAAGGCCTGGTGCCGCAACGACACGGTGAGCACCGGAAGGACAACCGCAATCAGCCTGCAAGTATAGCGTGCGCGACGCTAGCGGGTCAAAGGACCGCTAAATCAAGAGCCGCTGGCGCCGCCCCGGTGGGAGCCGCGGGCGCCCGCCCCGACGCGCTAGCGGCTCCAGTGCCAATGCGCAGGCCGGTGCCGGAAAACTCGCCAGCGATGAAGCACGTCCCGATGAAGCACGTCCAAGCGACGATCGAGCCGGAACGCGACGGGAGCGATTGGCGCAATCGATGTTGTTATATATTCCGCAACGTGCGACGCGCGGAAGCGCACCCTCACCTCCACCGTGAGGCGCCGCGAAACCGCACCAGGTCGCAGCGATCACTCTGCACGCGACGACCCCGACGCGCGATGTCGACCCCACCACCGTCCGATTCACCTGAGCACGCCGGCTCGCCTGGCGAGACGTTCCTCGTCTTCCTCCGCCTTGGGCTCACGTCGTTCGGCGGTCCGATTGCGCACCTCGCGTACTTCCGGACCGAGTTCGTCACGCGGCGACGATGGCTCGACGACAGGGGCTTCGCGGATCTGGTCGCCCTTTGTCAGTTCCTCCCGGGGCCGGCGAGCAGCCAGGTGGGGATGGCGCTGGGCTTCGGACGCTGCGGATGGCGCGGCGCATTGGCCGCGTGGCTGGGTTTCACACTGCCGTCGGCGCTGATCCTCGTTGCGGCAGCCTCCGCGATGGCGCATTGGACGGAGCTGGCCGCATCCGGTGCGGTCCGCGGACTGCGCATCGCGGCGGTGGCGGTCGTCGCCCAGGCGGTCCTCGGCATGAGCAAGGCATTGTGTCCGGATCGGCCGCGCGGTGCGGTCGCCATCGCGGCCGCCGTGATCGCACTCGCATGGCCCGGTGCGCTGGGACAGATCGCGGCGATTGCGATCGGTGCGCTCGTCGGCCTGCTGGCGGTGGAAGCGCCGCGGCTGGAACTCCATGAGCGACGCGATTTCCACGTCACGCGTGGCGCCGGCATCGTGATGCTCGCGATCTTCGCGTCGCTGCTGCTCGTGCTGCCGCTCGTCGCGGTGGCCACCGGCTCGCCGATGTGGACTGCGGTGTCGTCGTTCTATCGCGCCGGGGCGCTGGTATTCGGCGGCGGGCACGTGGTCCTGCCGCTGTTGCAGGCGGCGGTGGTCCCGCCGGGATGGATCTCCGACGAGTCGTTTCTCGCGGGATACGGGGTGGCGCAGGCGATCCCGGGACCGCTCTTCGCGTTCGCGGCGTACCTCGGTGCCCTGTTGCCGATGTTCCCGCACGCACTCGTCGGCGCAGCGGCGCTGTTGGTCGCGGTGTTCCTGCCGGGATTCCTCGTCGTCGCCGGCACGCTGCCGTTCTGGGAGGCGATGCGCGCGCGCGGGGCGGCGCAGCGGGCGATGGCCGGCATCAATGCCGCGGTCGTCGGCGTGCTGGCGGCCGCGCTCTACGATCCGGTGTGGACGGGGACCATCATCTCCAAGGCCGACTTCGGCCTGGCGCTGGCGGCGTTCGGCATGCTCGTCCTCGGACGGACGTCGCCGGCGCTGGTGGTGATCGGTGCCGGCGCCGCGGGATGGGCATTGGCGCGTGTGGCGTAAGTGTCGCGGTCGGTCCCGCCCGGCACCGAAATCCAGCGCGGGCCCACGCCGAATCGCGTAACATCGCACCGCATTATGGAATCGCTACAGCGCGAACCGACGATCGTCGAGCAGGCGTACCGCGCCATCCTCGACGCGATCTGCGACGGCCAACTCGAACCGGGGGAGCGCGTCACCCAAGAGGATCTCGCCGCGAAGCTCGCCGTGTCGCGCCAGCCCATCGGCCAGGCGATGCTGCTCTTGAAGCAGCAGAAGTTCCTGATCGACGCCGGCCGCCGCGGCCTCATGGTCGCCCCGCTCGACCACGAATTCATGCGCTGGATCTACGAGTTGCGTCTTGGCATCGAGCCCTTGGCGGCGTCGCTCGCCGCCCAGCATGCCACGCCGGAGGCGGTGCGCGGGTTCGAGGAAATCGTGTTGGAGGGGCGCGACGCCGCGCAGCGCAACGCGATTCCCGATCTCATCCGCGCCGACATGCGCTTCCATACGTATCTGTACCGCCTCTCCGGCAACGGGCTCTTCGTCGACGTGATGGGCGGCCTGTGGAATCACCTGCGCCGGGCGATGCGCGAGGTGCTCGCGCGGCGCGAATACCGCAAGGCGATCTGGCAGGAGCACGAGCAGATCGTGCGCGCCATCGCGGAAGGCAATCCGCAGGTGGCCGCGGCGCTGGTGCGCGCGCACCTCACGCAGGCCGCCGTCAGCGTGCGGGTGGCGCTGCCGCCACCGACTCCAGACGACGCCTGAGCGTCGCCGGCTCGCTCGACGCTCGGGCGGGCCGCCATCTTCGCCTCGCCGCCGGGTGCCACGCACCCGGCCTCCCGCTACCGCCCGACTCCCGCGAGGACATTGGCCTTCAGGAAGCGCTCGACCACGAGCATGAAGGCGATCGACGGGACGAGCAGCAACAGTGCGGTGATCGACGCGATCTGGTAGTTGCCACCCATGCTGGCGTTGAACATGAGCAGCGGCAGCGTCGTCACGTCGGGGACGCCAACGAAATACGTCCCGGTGAACTCGTCGACCGACTCCAGGAAGACGAAGATCGCGCTCGCGATGAGTCCGGGTCCCGCGAGCGGCAGCGTCACCGTGCGAAAGCACGTCCACGGCGACGCACCCATGTTGCGGGCCGCCTCCTCGAGCGAAGCGTCGACCGCGGCGAACGCCGCCGAGGCGATCCAGACAGCGAGGACGAGACCGTGCGAGGCGTGCACGAGCACCACGCCGAAGACGGTGCCGTTCAACCCGATCTCGTAGAAGACGCGCGCGATATTGACGTAGACCGGCAGGTTGGGAACCGCCTGCGGGAGCAGGAATGCGAGCAGGATGAGGCCCCGCCAGCGCAGCTTGAGCCGGGCCAGCGCGTAGCCCGCCGGAATCGCCACCACGAGGCTCAAGACGACGGTGAGGACCGCGATCCAGATGCTCGTCCCCAGCGAGGCGAGCGCGCCGCCGCGCGGACTGAAAACTCGCGACCAGAAGGAGAGCCCCAATTCCTGCGGGAACTTGTTCGGGAAGTACCACTTCTCGGCAAAGGCCCAGAGGAAGAGGTTGGCGATCGGCCCGAAGATCGCGAACGCGAGAAGACCGAGCACGACGGCGAGCGCCAGCATGTCCGACCAGCGACGTACCGTCGAGCCCCCGCTCATGGTCTCGACCTCGACGCCCGCGCGCCTGCTGCCCAAGCGCCGCTCACGCGCCGCTCGCCTGTGCGGCGGCAGCATGCCGCAGGTACAGCCATGCCGCCCCGGCGGCCACCACCAGCGACATGAGACACAGCGCGTTGGCGACGTTGTAATCGGACAGCGTGCTGATGCGATACGCGATGTCGACCGTGATCATGGTCGGCGAATTCGGGTTGATCATCATCGGTACCGACAGCACCGAGAGCATCGTCACGAACGACAAGACGAGGCCGACGAGCACCGTGCCGCGCACCTGCGGCAGGACGATGTCCCACAACACCCGCAGACGCCTGGCGCCGAGATTGCGCGCGGCCTCGACGTGCTGCGTTTCGAGTGCCGCCATCGCACCGGCGACCAGCAGCGTCACGAACGGCACCTGCTTCCACACGAAGGAGATGACGATGCCTCGCCAATCGAGGAGGCTTTGCGCCTGCAGCGGCTCGATCATCCCCACTCCGATCAGCGCATGGTTGAGCATGCCGTTCTTGGCGAGAAAGGTGCGCATCACTTGCCCGGTCACGATGAACGGGATGAAGAGCGGCCAGCGGTACAGCCAGCGCAGGATCGCCACTGCGCGCGGCCGCTCGCCGAGCGTGAGGTACCCGGCGATCGCAATGGCGAAGACGCCGATCAGCAGCGTGGAGAGCGCGACGATCCCGACGGTGAAGATGAGGTCGGTCCGATACAGGTCCCACGCCTTGACGAAGTGCTCGAAGGTGAAGCCGCCATCCTTCCCCCGAAAGGCGAGGATCGCGGAGAGCACGAGCGGAAAGACGAAGAAGGCGGCAATGACGAGGAGTGCCGGCAGGACGAGCGCGTAGGCCCGCCAGCGTGCCGGCGTCGCAGCGACCGTCATCGAATGCACCCGCGCCGCGGCCCGTGCGGCCACGCACGACGGCACACGCGCGCCGCGCCGAAGCCCATGCCGGAGCGGTGCCGTCCGCCGCCGGACGGCACCGTGCGAGGACAGCGATCCACCGCTACTTCAGGACCACGCGCTCGTAGCCCTCGACGATGTCGGTGAAATAGTCCGACAGCGGGAACGGCCGGCCGTACTTCGCGAGCTCGTCGGGCGTGACATCGGCAAAGAGCTTGTTCCACTCGGCCGGCGTGAGCTTCGATTGCACGTACTGCGGATCGATGCCGGGGTACCAGTTGAACTGCTTCACGATGCCGTCGGCCTGCACCTGCGGGCTCTCGGCGAAGTCGATGAATTTCTTGGCGATCGCCGCGTTGGCTGCCTTCGCCGGGATCACGTAATACATCGGCTGGCCCGGCAGCCCGGGCGACGGAAGCAGGAGCTTGGTCTTCGGGTTGAGCTTGCCGTCGGCGACCCAGGTGTAGAACATGTCGACCCACACCGGACCCATCGCGATCTCGCCGCGATTGAGCATGTCGAGCGTGCCGGCGTTGCCCGGGGTGAGCGTCACGTCCTTGTTGAAGTCCTTGAGGCTGGCGAGCGACTTGTCGATCGCCGCCTTGTCACCGGCGGAGTACGGCCCCTTCTCGAGCTTTTCACCGAGGCCGCTGTTGGCCTCGACCCAGCCCATCACGAAACCGACGCCGGACATCCCGCCCTTGACGCCGTTGTAGCCGAACTGCTTCGGATTCTTCTTCACCCACTGGGCGAGTTCGGCGAACGACTTCGGCGGATTCTTGACGAGATCCGGGTTGTAGGCGAGCGCAATCTGGCTGTGGAACATCGGCAGCACGTAGCCGTCGACGTTGGCGCCGAGCGCGTTCTTGGCGCTGTCGCGCGTGACGAGCTTGCCGGCCGCGACGTCGTTGCGATACGGCATGAGGAGCTTGTCGCCGACCATGGTTGCCGCACCGCGCTGGTGGACGACGGCGACGTCGGTGTCCCACGTCGCCGCCCCGGCCTTCTGCTGCGCCGAAAGCTTCTCGTAGATCTTCTGCGAGCCGGCGTCGCCCGGCCCGGTGCCGACTGCGCGCACCTTCACGCCTGGGTTCTGTGCCTCGAATTTGGGCCCCAGGTAGTTGTTGACGTAGTCGACCATGTTCTGGTCGCCTGCGGTGACGACGTTGAGCGTGGTCTGCGCACCGGCAGACCCGGCCATTGCCAGCGCGACGGCGGTGGCGCCGATGGACAACAAGCGACGTGCATGCATGACGAGCCTCCTTCAGGAAACCTGCGATCGGGAATGATCGGGTGGAAACATGAGCAGTGCCGCGCGCGGTATCACGACCGTCGCGGCGGCGCCTTCGGCAAGCCGTTCCGGCGCCTCCACCCATACGTCGGCCGCGCCGGTGTTGATGCGATAGCGATAGCCGTGACCGACGTAGAACGATTGGGCAACGGTGCCAGGGAGGAGGAGCGCGTCGTGGGGCACGTCGATCGTGCCGTGCGCAAGCCGCACCTCGTCGCTGCGAAAATGCGCGCGCAGGCGCTGCGCCTGCGGCGTTCCGACGGCGGCGAGGATCAGCTGCGCGCCGTCGCCCCGGGCGAGATCGAGTGCATTGTCGGCGCCCATGAATCCGGCGACGAACGCCGAGTGCGGACGATGGAAGACGTCCTCCGGCGTGCCGAGTTGCGCGATGCGCCCGGCGTCCATCACGGCGATCCGATCGGCGAGCGTCAGCGCCTCCTCGCGATCGTGGGTGACGTACACCGCAGTGATGCCGATGCGCTTCTGGAGCGCACGCAACTCGTGTCGCAGTTCGAGCCGCACCTTGTAATCGAGATTGCTCATCGGCTCGTCGAGGAGCAGGAGGTGCGGATCGACCGCCAGCGCTCGACCGAGCGCCACCCGCTGGCGCTGTCCGCCCGAAAGCTGCGTGACCGGCCGTGACGCGTAGCCTTCGAGCTGGAGGAGCTTCAGCATCTCGTCGACGCGCTGCGCGATCACGGGCGCCTTCCGCCCCCGCATGCGCAGACCGTAGCCGATGTTGCCCGCCACCGTCATGTGCGGCCACAGGGCATACGACTGGAACATCATCGCCGTCTCGCGCTTTTCGGGTGGCAGCCGGGTGATGTCCCTGCCGTCGACCCGAATCGTGCCTTCCTGCGGAATCACGAACCCGGCAATGGAGCGCAGGAGCGTCGTCTTGCCGCAGCCCGAGCTGCCGAGGAGCGCAACCATTTCCCCGCGCTCGACGCCAATGCTCACGTGGTCGAGCACCCGCGTGCCCCCGTACGACACGCAAAGGTCTTCGATGGCGAGATAGGACATGGGGAATGCGCTGCTGGGTGACGCCCGCATTCTGCGCTGCGGTGCGCCCGCCAGTGTGCGCCGAAACGGCTCGCCGCGCATGTTGCGGCGCGACAAGCGCCTGGCGTGGCGACTACGGTGGAGGCGCGGTCGACTCGCCCGCCGCGTCGCCGCGCAGGTGCGGTGCCGCCAGTCGCAGGTAATGGAACATCGACCACAGCGTGAGGATCGCCGCCACCCACAGCGCGATCGTGCCGAGCAGCGGCGTCGACACCCCCGGGATGAGCGGCTCCCACAGGAGCAGCGCGACGATCGCCGTCATCTGCGCCGCGGTCTTCACCTTGCCGACGAAGGCGACGGCGACGTTCTTGCGGCGCCCGAGCTGCGCCATCCACTCGCGCAGCGCCGAGATCGCGATCTCGCGGCCGATGATGATGATCGCGAGATACGCCTCGGCGCGGCCGAGCTGCACGAGGAGGATCAGCGCCGCGGCCACCATGAGCTTGTCGGCGACGGGATCGAGAAAAGCGCCGAAGGCACTCGTGGTACCCATGCGCCGGGCAAGAAAACCGTCGAGCCAGTCGGTGATCGCTGCGACGGCAAAGATCGCCATCGCGGTCCAGTTCTTCATCTCCGGGCGCAGCCAGGCGTCGGGCAGGTAGTACACCGCCACGAACACCGGGATCAGGATGATCCGCAGCCAGGTGAGCGCAATGGGGAGATTGAAGGGCATCGGCGGCGCCGCAAGCGCGACACCCGCACGTGAGGCCCACGCCGGCGTTCGCGACGGGATTCTACCGCGTGG
>JBDHRR010000031.1:0-30814 GCA_039807685.1 Burkholderiales bacterium | reverse complement strand
GCCGCGAGTTCTCGGCGTGGGTTCGCGTTGTCGCCGGCACGCTTCCAGCGACTCTTGAGGTCGGTGATGAGGTGCGCCGCGGCGTCCACGCCGACGTCGCCGGCGATCAGGGCATCCTCCAACTCAGCGAGCGCATCGTCATCGAGCTTGCGGCGGCGAAAGACGCTCGTCAGCGCGGTGCCGAGCTTGGCACGGGACAGCCCCAGTCCCGCCTTGAGCCGGTCTTTCCACGAGCGCGCCGGCGCGGCTGTCGCCGGTGTGTCGAGCGACGCGGCGGAACCCGCGTCGTCGACCACCTCCTCCGTTGCTCCCACGGTGCCCGTCGGAGTCGGCGCGACCTCGGTCGCCGCCGGGGCCGGCGACGGAACGTCGCCGGGCGCCGCTTCCGGTGCGACGGCCTCGGTTGGCGTCGCGCTGGCGGGTGGGGGCTTCTTTCGGAAGAAATCGAACACGGTGGCTCGCGTGGATGGGGGGTCCGCAGCAAAGCTAGAATTCTACCGGTTCACCCGTTCCCGGCCGCCGCGTTCCCATCCCGTGTCCCGTCCCTTCGGCGCCTCCGCGCCCCGCGTGCGCATCATCGGCGGCTCGATGCGCGGACGGGTCGTCCACTTTCCCGCGCGGCCGGGCGTGCGGCCGTCGCCGGATCGCGTCCGCGAGACGCTCTTCAACTGGCTGGGCCAGGACCTGGCCGGGCGCGCGACGCTCGAGCCCTTTGCGGGCAGCGGCGTGCTCTCGCTCGAGGCGGTCTCGCGCGGCGCACGCCTGGCGGTGGCCGTCGATCGCGATCGGCACAGCGCGGCGGCACTGGCGGCAACCGCGCGGGACTTCGGCGCGGACGGCATCGAGGTGCACGTGGCCGACGCCCGCGCCTGGCTTGCGGCCGAGCGCCGCCGCTTCGACGTGATCTTCCTCGACCCCCCCTTTGCCGAGGATCCGTGGTCGTGGCTCCTGCCAGCATGCGGTGCCTGCCTCGCGGCGAACGGCGTCATCTACGTCGAGGCAGGGCACGCGATCGAGGCGCCTCCGGGATTCACCATGCATCGCCATGCCAGGGCCGGTAAGGTGCATTATCATTTGCTGCACCCGCACAAGGATGCTTCGTCATGACCAAGGTGGTGTATCCGGGGACGTTCGACCCGCTGACCCGGGGGCACGAGGATCTCGTGCGACGTGCCGCGCACGTCTTCGATCACGTCGTCGTCGGGGTCGCCGACAGCAAGGCCAAGCATCCGCTCTTCACGGCGGATGAGCGCGTCGCCATGGCGCGTGACGTGCTCGCGCCGATCGCCAATGTCGAGGTCAAGGGTTTCTCGTCGCTGCTCATGGATTTCGTGCGCTCGCAGGGTGCGCGCATCATCCTGCGCGGGCTGCGCGCCGTCTCCGATTTCGAGTACGAGTTCCAGATGGCCGGGATGAACCGTCATCTCCACCCCGACGTCGAGACGCTCTTCCTGACACCGTCGGAGCAGTACACGTTCGTGTCCGCGACGATCGTGCGCGAGATCGCCCGCTTCGGCGGCGATATCTCGCACTTCGTCGACCCGCTCGTCGAGGCGCGCATCCGTGCGCGCGTGGCGGAGCGGCCGCAAGGAGATTGACCATGGCGCTCATGATCACCGACCAGTGCATCAACTGCGACGTGTGCGAGCCCGAGTGTCCGAACGATGCGATCTCGCAAGGGAGCGAGATCTACGTGATCGATCCCGCCCGGTGCACCGAGTGCGTCGGCCACTTCGCGACACCGCAGTGCCGCGAGGTGTGTCCCGTGGACTGCATCCCTGTCGATCCCGACCACGTCGAGTCGCCGGCCGATCTCCAACTGAAGTACGCGGGACTGATGGCCACCAAACCCGCTGCAGAGACCGTGGGGTAGCAGCCTGTCGGACTTGATTTCGCGTTGACCGCCGTCCAGGCGATCGGTGCCGTGCAAAACGAAACGCCACCCGCGGGTGGCGTTTCGTTGCAGACGCGAGGACCGCGTCAGTTGTGCGGGAACGTCGTTTCGATCGCCGCGTTGCAGGTGCCAGAGCAACGGTAGTTCCGGAAGTTGAAGTAGTACGTTTGCCCGGGTTGCAGGTTCACGTCGCCGCCCGGGCCGACGTTCCATGCGATCGACGCCGTCATGCCCCCCGTCGAGATGAACGGGCCGGTAGCGCCGGAGGCATCGTCGGTACGGAAATCGCACGCCGACTTCGAGACGCTCATGACGCGGAACGTCGGTGCAGCCCGGTATTCGTAGATCTTCGTGCTGCCGATGATCCGCAGCGGCGCCTGGTCGGCCGGCACCGTGAGTGACATGACGACGACGGTGTCGGTGCCGAAGCTCGCGAAGTCGTCGATGTCCTTGCGCGTACCGTCGCCCCAGGCTAGGGCGAAGCGGGCGACGTCCTTGTACTGCCCGCACAGGTCACCGCCGCCGCCGCCGGGGTTGCCGCCTCCCGCTGCTTGCCACGATACCGAGATCCCCGCGGCGTTGCTCGCACCGTACTGGTTGCTGCCGACGACGTAGTAGACGATCGGACCCGTCGCGGTCGCGGTGGTGGTACACGTGCTCGACGTCGAGGGTGCCGAGCAATTCGTCCACTGGTAGGCCGTGGGCGCACCCGTGCACGTCGCGGTCAAGGCGATGTTCTGGCCGACCGTCGGCGTGGTGGAGGATGCGCTCACCTGGCACACCGGCGGCTGCGTGGGGACGGCGACCCAGTCGACGGTGATCGATGCCGGCTGCCCACTGCCGCTCGCGTTGGCCGCGGCGACGGTGTAGGTCTTGCTCCCGACGTTCGCCGCGGAATCGGTGCAACTCGATCCCGTCGAGGTGCAGCCTGTCCACGTATAGGTCGTGGGGCCATTGCTGCACAGCGCGTTGAGCGTGATCGACGTGCCGACCGACGGCGAACCGTTGCTGGCCTGCACGCTGCACACCGGTACGGCGGGAGTCGTCGTATCGGTCCAGGTCACCGTCACGTATGCCGTGGCGCTGGTGCCCGCGGCATTGGTACCTTGCACGGAGTAGGTGTTGCTCCCCGCGGTCGTCGACGTCACCTGGCAGTAGATCCCCTCGGTGCAGACCGTGCCACCGCCCCAGGTGAACGAGGTGGGATTGCCCGTACACGACGCGATCAGCCGGATCGCCGTCCCGACTTTCGGGTTGAGGTCGGACGCGTACAGGGTGCAAACGGGTACCGGATCCCCCGGATTGGGCGGCGGCGTTGCGCCCCAGGTGACGCTGATCGTTTGCGGATCGCCGGGCCCCTTGTCGTTGGCTGAATAGAGCGTGTAGGGCACGGCGCCGGCCGTCGAGCGGCTGATGCTGCACTTCGCGCTGGTGCTCGAACAGTTGACCCAAAGGAATGCCGTGGGGTTGTTCGTACAAGCCGAATTGAGCGCCAGCGTGCTGCCCACTGGCGGCGTGGATGTGCTTGCGCTCACCGAGCAGCTTGGCGCCGCAGCGGACGACGCGGGTACCGCGTCGCCGCCGGCCGGCGTGCAGAAGGCGACCGGCAAGGCGGGATTCCCGTCACCCTCGGGCACGTATCCCTTGCCCACCATGTACACGTAGGCGGAGATCTGCGTGGTGTAGCGATGGTTGACATCGGGGCGGTTGTTGTACAACCGATACACGGGTGTCGTATCGGCCGGACATGCTCCGGTGTTCGGGTCTACGCGAAAGGCACGAAAGACCTCGTCCGACTCGAGCTGCCAGACATCGGGAAACTTGACCTTGACGTCCGCACACTCCTGCGGATTCGCGGAGTAGAAGTGCGTGTCGAGCTTGGGGCTGTAGAACCGGCACATCGGCACGGTCCCCGCGTATGTGCTGCCCGCCTTGACGACGGCGAAGCGATACCCCGTCCGTGTCCAGCCGGGGTGCTTCCCGGTATCGAGGTCGCTGATCTCCGCCGGGTTCGAGCTGATGAAATAGTGATCGAACTGCTGGTGATAGAACTCGACCGCAGTGAGCTGTTCGCTCTCGGGGATCGCCGCGGACGCGGCGCTTGCCACCCCAAGAGAGGCTGCCGCACAAAGGGCGCCCAGTAGATGCTTCAATCGCATGGATGGAATGCCGGTCGTGCCGGGCAAGGAATGAGGGGGGAAACGTGTCGCGGACGATACACCGAATTATAGGACACGGTTGTCGATTCGCGAGTTCCGCGAATCGCCTCGAAATAACCGATTTTCCGAGGGATGACCGCCAGAATCAGTCACTTGCTCGCCGCAAAATCATCTCATCTCGCCGTCAGGCGGCTCGGGTGTCGCTATATGGCGTCACTTTGCTCAGGCATTCGCAGCGATCGGCAGTGAATCGGTGGCGTCGGTGATGAAATCGACATCGGCGAGCCGCGCGGTCAGGCCGTGGATCTGGTCGTCGAGGAGCGACAGCTGTTGTTCGAGTTCGCCAATGCGCTCCTCGAGTGCATCGCTCGCGCGGTGGATCCGGCGGATGCTGTCGAGGCGCCGGCGAAGCTGGAGGTGATGCTCGCGGATGTGCGTCTCGAGCGGTGACATCACCGCCTTCAACCAGGCCTCGACATCGCGATTGGCGATCACGTACACGTGCCGCACGCGCGAGGCGATCGTTTCGAAGAACCGGCGCATCAAGGCGAACTTGGCCTTGCTGACCATGTTCCACAGCGTGTTGAAGTGCGTGTTGTACGCGCGCTCCAACCTTTCGATTTCCTTCTGATATTTGAGAACCGAGAACGTCGGCGGATTGAAAGCCTCCACGCCGTGCTCCTTGGCGAAGCGCGCATACATCGCCCGCATCATGTCGTGGATCTCGCTCGCCCGGCGCGCCGCGGTCCCGAAGTCATCGCGGATCTTGCGAAAGAATTCACCCATCGCGCTGCGCACGCCGCGCGTGAACGGGCTCGCCTCGATCTCGCGGCGAGTGGTCGCGGCGTTGGCGCGCAGAGCCTCGAGGCCGATGGTGTCGAGGAGCTCGTTGGTCTGCTGCGTGAAGATGTTGCGCAGCGCGGTGTAGCGCGCGAGACCGCGCTCGAAGCTGTCCTTTTCCCGATGCACGCGATCCATCATGTGGCCGACGACGTCCTGGTTCTTGCCACGCAGGGCCACGAGTTCGTGCAACTGGTCGCGGACGCTTGCCGCCCGGGCGTCGAGGACGCCGCGCACCGTATCGCCGAGCGCGTGGACGTCGATGTTTGCGGCGGCGCCCACGATCTCGCGCTTGGCGGGAATGAGTTCTTCGGACAGGGCCGCCTCGAGCATCGGGAGGCGACTGCGGGCAAGGAGCGCGTCGTCGCCGTTCACCTTGGCGAGGAGCGCCTTTTGCGCCGACGTCGCGTAGACCTGCGCGGCAGGAACGCCGAGGAGCCGCGCCGACGCCGCCACCTGGCGCTCGATCTCGGCGTCGACCGCGGCATCGGACTTGAGGTCGTCCCAAAGGCCGTCGACCTTGTTCAGGATGACGATGCGGCCGCGAGCGCCGGGGTCGTCTCCTGCGAGGTGCTGGTTCCACACCTCGAGGTCGGTCCTGGTCACGCCGGCGTCGGCCGCGAGAACGAAGAGGATCGCGTGCGCGTTGGGCAGGAGGTTCAACGTGAGCTCGGGCTCGGTTCCGATCGCATTGAGACCCGGAGTGTCGAGGATCACGAGCCCCTGCTGGAGGAGCGGGTGCGGGAAGTTGATGATCGCATGGCGCCAGCAGGGCACGTCGATCGCGCCTTCGTCGCGATGATCGAGTGCCGCAGCGATTCCGTCGTCGCGGTCGTCGCCGTACAACCCATACGAGCGGGCGACGTCCACCGGGATCCGCTTGACTTGCGATACCCGGGCCAGCGCCTCGCTCATCCTGTCGCCCGACGACAGGTCGAGCGGAAAGCCGACCCACTCGTCGGCGTAGTTCTTGAACTCGGCGACGGTCCCGTCCTTGCCTCGCGTCTCGATCGGCAACAGGCGGATCGACGGCGGCTCCGACGGGTCGTAGAGCAACTCGGTGGGGCACATCGTCGTGCGCCCGGCCGACGACGGCAGAAGGCGCGCGCCGAAATCGGCGAAGAAGATCGCGTTGATGAGCTCCGACTTTCCGCGCGAGAATTCCGCGACGAAAGCGACCACGAGCTTGTCCTGCTGCAAGCGCTCGACGAGCCTCTGCACGCCGACGTCGATCTGTGGATCGGCGAGATCCTGTTCGTGCAGCCATTCGTGCAGGCGCGTCACGCTGGCGGTCAACCGCCGGCGCCAGTCGCCGTACGCCTCGAAACGAGCCGCCAGATCACGTCGAGCCGTCATGGCTCCTCCCTTGCGCGCGTGCTACGACATCCGTTCGGGAGTGCCGTTCGCCCTCGCGTTGCGCGCGAGCCGGCACTCCCGACGAAACGAGCAGCACTCTTCCGGAAGTTGTAAAGCACAAATCGTGCCGCATGGGCCGACGCGGTGCCTGCGGTGCGACGCCTATGTCTGGCATGACGGACAGTAGTACGACGCGCGGCCGCCCAAGCGACGCATCCTGATCGCGGCACCGCAAACGCGACAGGGCTCGCTCTCGCGACCGTAGACGAAGTAGGCGAGCTGGAAGTAGCCGGGTTGCCCCGTCGGATCGACGTAGTCGCGCAGCGTGCTGCCACCTTTGGCGATCGCCTCCGACAGGACCGTTCGCACGGCGCCCACGAGTCGCGCGAGGCGCGGCCGGGACAGCCTTCGTGCCGACGTCGTGGGGCGGATCCCGGCGCGGAACAGCGCCTCGCTCGCATAGATGTTGCCGACGCCGACGACGACTGCGTTGTCCATCAGCGCGACCTTGACGGCGGCCGTACGCGATCGCAGCGCTTGCCGGAGGTAGTCGGCATCGAAGGCGTCATCGAAAGGCTCCGGACCGAGCGAGGCCAGCAAGGGGTGCACGCCGGCGGTGGCAGGCAGCCACAGCATCGCCCCGAACCGGCGTGGATCGTGGTAGCGGATCACGATGCCACCGTCCAGGACGAGGTCGGCGTGGTCGTGCTTCACCGGCGCGGGCACCGGCGCGTGCCAGACGCGCAGGCTCCCCGTCATTCCCAAATGAACCAGCATGCGATCCGGGCCAAACCGAAGCAGTAAGTACTTGCTTCGACGCTCGATGTCGTCGATTCGACGGCCACGTATGTGACTTGGCAGGTCGCGGGGAACCGGCCAGCGCAAGCGGGGGTCGTAGACGGTGAGCGCCGACACGCGCCGCCCTATCGCGTGCGGCGCGATGCCGCGCCGCGTGGTTTCGACTTCGGGGAGTTCGGGCATGTGTGGGCTGCGTTTGTTGCGCCGCCGGATATAGCCTAACATCGACCGCCCGTTCCGTCGTCGCCGTGTCCATTCGGGGTGGCGAACATCCCTTCCATCGTTTGCGAGTGCCCATGTCCGTACGCCGACCCTTCCTTCGCGCCCGCCGTCCCGTCGCGGCCACGATCCTGTCGGCGGCGAGCATCTTTGCGTTCGGGTTGGGCGGGATGGCGCATGCGCAGGACGCGGCCCCGGCACCAGGCAAGGGGTCGCCGGCGCAGGAATCCGCCGTGCCGGCGCGGCCGGCCCCGCCATCGGAGCTCACCGCGGATGTCTTCTATCGCGTCATCCTCGGTAACGTGGCGGAGCAGCGTGGCGAGCTGTCGCTCGCCGCCCGCGCCTTCTTCGAAGCGGCGCGCGACACCCGCGATCCGCGCCTTGCAGCGCGGGCGACCGAGCTTGCGTCGCGGGCGGGCCTGCGCGGCCTCGCGCAGGAGTCGGCGCGGCTGTGGGCCGCGGCCGATCCCGACAATCCCCGGCCACGCGACATCCTCGCGGCGTACGCGGCGGGCCGCGCGCGCGGGGCGACGTACGATCCCGAGCTCAAGTCGCGTCTCGACAAGGCGCTTGCCGACGCCGCCGCAACCGACGCCGGGGTGGGCGAGCTCTTCCTGCAGATGAACGTCTATCTCGGAGACCGGCTCGACAAGCGGCAGGTCTACGAGCTCGTGCGCGACGTTGCCAAGGGCTATCCCGACACGCCCGAGGCGCACTACGCGGTCGCGGTCGCGGCGTACACCGGCGCCGCGGACGGGCAAGGCGGCACGATCGCGCGCGAGGAGATCGATCGCGCGCTCACGCTCAAGCCAGGCTGGGAGCGGGCTGCGCTCGTGAAGGCCGAACTGGTCGGGCGCAAGGACCCCGCCGCGGCAATCGCCTTCCTTGACACGTTCACCAAGACCTATCCCGATGCGCGCGCGGCGGCGGCGGCGCTTGCCCAGTTCTACGTCGACCAGAAGCGTTTTGCCGAGGGGCGCGAGATTCTCAAGCGCTTGCTCGATCGCAACCCCGGCGCGCAGGAGTTGCAGTACGGCATCGCCGTCATCTCGATGCAGATGAAGGACTGGCCCACAGCCGAGGCGATGCTGACCGAGTTGAAACGCACGAACTATGCCGACAACGGATCGATCGAGCTCCTGCTCGCGCAGGTCGCCGAGGAGGAGGGCCGATTCGCGGAAGCGATCAAGCGCTACAAGGCGGTGCCGGAAGGGGAACGCAACTGGCTGGCGCAGCTGCGCGTGGCGTTCATCATGGGCAAGATGGGCAAGGTCGGTGATGCTCGTCGCTACCTCGAGGATCTGCCGGCGGTGACCATCGACCAGCGCGTGCAGGTGCGTCAGGCCGAGGCACAACTGCTGCGCGACGCCAACGACTACGAGGGCGCGTACGGCGTGCTCGAGCAGGCGAACAAGGAACACCCCGACAACGCCGATCTCCTCTACGACAGCGCGATGGTGGCCGAGAAACTCGATCGGATCGACGAGGCGGAGGCGCGTCTGCGCAAGGTCGTGCAGCTCAAGCCCGACGACGCGCAGGCGCTGAACGGGTTGGGATATACGCTCGTCGATCGTACCCCGCGCATCAGCGAAGGCTTCGCGCTCATCGAGCGGGCGCACAAGCTCGCTCCCGACGATCCATTCATCCTCGACAGCATGGGGTGGGCACTGTTCAAGCTCGGCCGCTACGCGGAAGCGGAGACCTACCTGCGCCGGGCCATGAAGGAGCGTCCCGATGCCGAGATCGCCGCACACCTGGGCGAGGTACTGTGGGCTGCGGGCCAGCACGATGGCGCGCAGGCGGTCTGGCAGTCGCAATTGAAGCTGACACCCGACAACGCGGTGCTCCTCGAGACCGTACGCCGACTCGCCCGGTGATGCATCGCGGGCGGCGCCTGGCGCTCGCGGCCTGCACCGCGCTCGCGATGGCCGGTTGCGCGACTGCCCCGCGTACCCCAGCGCCGGTATCCGAGGTCAGGCTCGACACCACCTTCCACGTCGAAGGACGGCTCTCGGCGCGACGCGGCAACGAGGCCGTCGCGGTGCATTTCGACTGGCGCCACGCGCCCGATCACGACAGCTTCGATGTCGCGACGCCCTTGGGCCAGATCGTCGCGCGCATGGTGCGCGACGCGTCGGGCGTTCGCGTCGAGCGTCCGCGAGAGTCCCCGACCGCCTATGTGTCGTGGAGCGCCTTGACCGAGGCGGTGCTCGGCGTCGGCATTCCGGTCGCCGGCCTCGTCGCCTGGGTGCAGGGCGCCCCGAGCGCTGTGGCGGACGCGGACATCGAACGCGACGTCGCGGGCCGCGCGAGCGTGCTGCGCGAGCAG
Source organism: Burkholderiales bacterium (assembly GCA_039807685.1). Lineage (GTDB taxonomy): Bacteria > Pseudomonadota > Gammaproteobacteria > Burkholderiales > Casimicrobiaceae > VBCG01. The sequence goes on along the minus strand of JBDHRR010000031.1, from coordinate 21,219 downwards.
GGGTGGGAGATCGTGTATGCGTACGTCGACGGGGCGGCAACGCGGCCGGTGCGGCTCGTCATGCGCTATCCCGGCGTCGAGCCCATCGAGGTGCGCATCGTCGTCGATCGCTGGAGCACCCCGTCGTGAGTCGCGCGCTGGTGGTGCCGGCGCCTGCCAAGCTGAACCTCTTCCTGCACGTGACAGGGCGTCGCGCCGACGGCTACCACACGCTGGAGTCGCTCCTTGCGCTGGTGGATCTCGCCGATACCGTCACGCTCACGCTTCGTGACGACGGAGCCGTCGTGCGTGGCAACGAGGTCGCGGGGATCGCGCCGGATGCCGATCTCGCGGTGCGCGCGGCACGGGCGCTACGGTCGGCGTCGGGGGCGCGGGCGGGGGTGACGATCGAGCTCACCAAGCGCATCCCGATGGGTGCGGGATTGGGCGGCGGCAGTTCCGATGCCGCGAGCGTGCTCCTCGCGCTCAATCGCTTGTGGGCGCTCGACTGGTCGCGCGCGCGGCTCGCCGAACTCGCCGTGTCGCTCGGCGCGGACGTGCCGTTTTTCGTGCGCGGGCGGCACGCGCTCGCCCGCGGCATCGGCGATGTGCTGACGCCGGTTTCGCTGCCCACTTGCTGGGCGCTTCTCGTGAAGCCCCACGTTCACGTGGCGACGGCCGACGTGTTCGCCGCGCCCGAATTGACACGCGACTCGCCGTCGACGAAAATAGACGTTTTTTCCGACGGTTACGGGCATAACGACCTCGCGAGCGTCACCTGCGCGAGGCACCCGGAGGTCGGCGATGCGCTCGCAGGATTGCGCGAGGCGGCGCCCGGGGCGCGGATGACGGGTTCCGGGGCCTGCGTTTTCGCGACCTTCGAATCCCGGGAGGACGCAGCGCGCGCCCAGGCCACCGTGCTGGCGAGTGCCCAGATGGGCGCCGCGACGACGTACCTCGTTCGCACGCTCGCCGGGCATCCGCTCCTCGGATTCGCGCGATAATACCGACCGCGCGGCGGGCGTCGCGCGGCCGCATCGATGGTTTCCGCTGGGGAGTCGCCAAGTGGTAAGGCACCGGATTTTGATTCCGGCATTCGTAGGTTCGATCCCTACCTCCCCAGCCATCTTCGGATAGACTCGCAGCCTTTCGCCCCACCGGAAGGCTCCATCCGTCGATCATGGCATTCGAGCGCATGCGCATCTTCACGGGTAACGCGAACCCGAAGCTCGCCGAGGCAGTGTGCCGGCACTTGAACATCAGCCTCGGTCGCTGCGTGGTCGATCGTTTCTCCGACGGCGAGGTGCTCGTCGAGCTCCTGGAGAACGTGCGCGGGCGCGACGTCTTCGTGCTGCAGTCGACCTGCGCGCCGACGAACGACAACCTGATGGAGATCATGGTGATGGTCGATGCGCTGAAGCGCGCCTCGGCCGGGCGCGTGACCGCCGCGATCCCCTACTTCGGTTACGCCCGGCAGGATCGCCGCCCGCGTTCGGCGCGGGTGGCGATCACCGCCAAGGTCGTCGCCGACATGCTGACGAGCGTCGGCGTGCAGCGCGTGATGGTGATGGACCTGCACGCCGACCAGATCCAGGGTTTCTTCAACATCCCCGTCGACAACATCTACGCGACGCCGATCCTCCTGGGCGACCTGTGGAAGCGCAACTACGAGAACCTCATCGTGGTGTCGCCCGACGTCGGCGGCGTGGTGCGGGCGCGGGCGATCGCCAAGCGCCTCGATTCCGACCTCGCGATCATCGACAAGCGGCGCCCGAAGGCGAACGTCGCCGAGGTGATGAACATCATCGGCGACGTCGACGGCCGCACCTGCGCGATCATGGACGACATCGTCGACACGGCGAATACGCTGTGCAAGGCGGCGTCGGCGCTGAAGGAGCGCGGCGCCCGCAAGGTCGTCGCGTACTGCACGCACCCGGTGCTCTCCGGCGGCGCCATCGACCGGATCGGCGCCTCGGATCTCGACGAACTCGTCGTGACCGATACGATCCCGCTGTCGGCGCAGGCGCAGGCCTGTCCCAACATCCGGCAACTGTCGTGCGCGCAACTCCTCGCCGAGACGATGACGCGCATCAGCAACGAGGAATCGGTGTCGTCGCTGTTCACCGATTGACCCGCGAACAGGCCTCGACAGTCGATCGCTGTTCGCGATAGAATCGCCGGTTTTCCGCCTTTGCACGGTCCTGCAATCGGATGGATCGTCGCCCCGGGCGGCTGTCGCCCATCGAGGCTTTCACTTGAGGCGGACGACCGGAAGCACGGCGGGCCCTGCGGCTGTCGCGTGCATCCCGGAAGGCCGCAGACAACGGGAGTACCCATGACCATCGAATTCACCGCCTTCGTGCGCACCACCGAAGGCCGCGGCGCGTCCCGCCGCATGCGCCGCGCCGGCAAGGCGCCCGGCATCGTCTACGGCGGGACGGTCAAGCCCACGCCGATCGAGCTCGATCACAACGCGCTCTTCCACGCGCTGCGCAACGAGGCATTCCATTCGTCGATCCTCACGATGAAGCTCGACGGCGGGGCGACCAAGGTGCTGCTGCGCGACGTGCAGATGCATCCGTTCCGCAATGAAGTGCTGCACGTCGACTTCCAGCGTATCGACGAGAACCGCAAGATCCACATGAAGGTGCCGCTGCACTTCGTGAACGCGGAGGTGTCGCCGGCGGTGAAGCTCAGCGCGGCGATCGTGAGCCACGTCACGACCGACGTCGAGGTCGCGTGCCTGCCGAAGGATCTACCCGAGTTCATCGACGTCGATCTGTCCGGCCTCGAGGTGGGCCACTCGATTCACGTGTCGGCGCTGAAGCTCCCGCAGGGCGTCACGGTGGTGACGCGCGGCAAGACCGATCCGGTGGTGGCCACCGCCGTCGTGCCGCGCGCGGCGAGCGAGTCGGAGGAGGCGCCGGCCGCCGAAGCTGCCGCCGCCGCACCGGCCGAAGCCGCGAAGCCCGCCGAGAAGAAAGAAGAGAAGAAGGACGACAAGAAGAAGTAAGACAGTTCCCGGCGCCGTCACGGCATCGGCTCGAAGGCCCGCGCGATCCGCGGGCCTTTTTGTCGGGGATGCCGCAGGACACCTACGTCATGAATCCACCGATCCAGCTCGTCGTCGGCCTCGGCAATCCGGGGCGCGAATACGCGCGCACGCGGCACAACGCGGGCTTCTGGTTCGTCGACGAGCTCGCCGGCACGCTCCGCGCGGCGTTCACGCGGGAGGCGAAGTTCTCCGGTGATATCGCCAAGGCCGGCGAGGTGAGGCTCCTCAAGCCCGCGACGTTCATGAACCTGTCGGGTCGATCGGTAGCGGCGGTCGCGCGCTTCTTCGCGATCGCGCCGGATGCGATCCTCGTGGTGCACGACGAGCTCGATTTGAAGCCCGGCGGGGCCAAGGTCAAGTTCGGTGGCGGCCACGCCGGGCACAACGGGTTGCGCAACATCCAGGCGGCCCTCGGCACCGCCGACTACTGGCGCTTGCGGCTCGGCATCGGGCATCCTCGCGATTCCGATCTGCCGCAGCAGGAGGTCGTCGACTACGTGCTGAAGCCGCCGCGCGCGGAGGAGATGGGTCCGATCACGGACGCGATGCGGCGCGCGCTCGACGCCTGGCCCGCGATCGCCGCCGGCGACATGGAACGCGCGATGCTCGCCCTGCACACCAGGCCGGCCCGCACGAGGCAAGGAACCGAGCCTTGATCGAGCCTCCCTTCACGCGCGGATCGCCGCCGGCGCACCGCCTACACTGGACCGTTCAATCATGAGTCTCAAATGCGGCATCGTGGGGCTGCCGAACGTCGGCAAGTCCACGCTCTTCAATGCATTGACGAAGGCAGGGATCGCCGCCGAGAACTATCCCTTCTGCACGATCGAGCCGAACGTCGGCATCGTCGAGGTGCCCGACCCGCGTCTCGCCGCGCTCGCGGCCATCGCGAAGCCGGAGAAGGTCGTTCCGGCGGTGGTCGAATTCGTCGACATCGCCGGGCTCGTCGCCGGCGCGTCGAAGGGCGAAGGGCTGGGCAACCAGTTCCTCGCCAACATCCGCGAGACCGATGCGATCGCGCACGTGGTGCGTTGCTTCGAGAACGACAACGTCGTGCACGTCACCGGCAGGGTCGATCCGGTCTCGGACATCGAGACGATCAATACGGAGCTGGCGCTCGCCGACATGGCAACGGTGGAGAAGCAGCTCGCCAAGTACGTCAAGGTCGCGCGCTCGGGCGGCGACAAGGAGGCGCAGCGCATCGTGGCCGCGCTCGAGAAGGTGCAGGCAGTCCTCGATACGGGGCGTCCCGCCCGCACCGCGGACCTCTACGAAGAGGAGAAGGACGTCCTGCGTCCGTTCTTCCTGCTGACGATGAAGCCTACGATGTACGTTGCCAACGTCGCCGAGGGCGGCTTCGCCGGCAACCGGCTGCTCGACGCGGTGGCCGCGCACGCGGCGGGCGAGGGGGCGCCGGTGGTTGCCGTGTGCGCGCAGATGGAGGCCGAGATTGCCGATCTCGACGGTGAGGACAAGGCGGTGTTCCTCGCCGACATGGGGATGAGCGAGCCGGGGCTCGACCGGGTGATCCACGCGGGCTACGCGCTGCTGGGCCTGGAGACGTACTTCACGGCCGGCCCCAAGGAAGTGCGCGCATGGACGATCCACCGCGGCGACACCGCGCCGCGCGCCGCCGCGGTGATCCACACCGATTTCGAGAAGGGCTTCATTCGCGCCGAAGTCATCGCCTTCGAGGATTTCATCGCCTGCAAGGGCGAGGCGGGTGCGAAGGAGGCCGGCAAGATGCGGCTCGAGGGCAAGGATTACGTGGTGCGTGACGGCGACGTGATGCACTTCCGCTTCAACGTCTGACGCGCATGAGCTTCCGCTTCACCAAGATGCAGGGTCTCGGCAACGACTTCGTCGTGATCGATGCCGTGCATCAGGACGTGCCGCTCGACGCCGCGAGCGTGCGCCGGCTCGCCGATCGCCGCTTCGGCGTGGGCTGCGATCAGGTGCTGGTGGTCGAGCCCGCGCGGGGCGACGCCGACTTCGGCTATCGCATCTTCAATGCCGACGGCGGCGAGGTCGAGCAGTGCGGTAACGGTGCCCGCTGCTTCGTCGTCTTCGTTCGCGAGCATGGTCTCACCGACAAGCGCGAGATTCGCGTCGAGACGAAGTCCGGCGTGATCGTCCCGCGCGTGGACGACGACGGCCTGGTGACCGTGGACATGGGCGTGCCGCGGTTTCGCGCCGACGAAGTGCCGTTCACCGACGGCACCGGCGCTGCCGTGGAAGCGCTCGATGTCGACGGGACGACGGTGCAGGTCAGCGTGCTGTCGATGGGCAATCCGCACGCGGTGCAGATGGTCGCCGATGTCGACGATGCACCGGTGACCGCGCAGGGACCGCGCGTCGAACGCCATCCGCGTTTTCCGCAGCGGGTCAACGCCGGTTACATGCAGGTGGTCGATCGCGCTACCATTCGCCTGCGCGTGTGGGAGCGCGGCGCCGGCGAGACGCTGGCCTGCGGGACCGGCGCCTGCGCCGCGGTCGTGGCGGGCATCAGGCGCGGGCTTCTCGACGCGTCGGTACGCGTGATCGTGCGCGGCGGCGAATTGCGTGTCGACTGGCCCGGGGAAGGGCGGCCCGTCCTCATGACGGGTCCGGCGATGACCGTGTACGAAGGAACGTGGCCGCAATGACGACGGCGCCGCGGCGGATAACGACAATGCAGGATGTGACGATGGATGCAGCGGCGGTTGCCGAGTACCTGAAGGAGAATCCGGGCTTCTTCGAGGACTATGCGGACGTGATCGCGCAGATCTTCGTCCCGCATCCGCACGGCGGCCACGCGATCCCGATCGCCGAGCGGCAGATCGTCACGCTGCGCGAGAAGAACCAGGAGCTCGAGGGCAAATTTCGCGAGCTCCTCGCGTACGGCACCGAAAACGACCAGATCGGCGAGAAGCTGCACCGATCCACGCTCGCGCTCTTCGCCGCGCCGGATCTCGAGACGACGCTTGCGGTTCTCTACCACAGCTTGCGCGAAGATTTCGGTGTGCCGCAGGTCGCGGCGCGGCTGTGGGGCAAGGTGCCCGAGCAGTCGTACCTCCCTGAGCTCGCCGCGACGTCGACCGAGATCCGCGAGTACGCCGATCGGCTCGGCGCGCCGTACTGCGGACCGATCGCCGCTTTCGAGTCGCGCGAATGGTTCGACGACGGCGACATCCTGATGTCGTTCGCATTCCTGCCGCTGCGCACCGCGCAGACCTTCGGCCTGCTCGCACTCGGCAGCCCCGATCCGCAGCGCTTCCATCCCGGCATGGGGACGCTGTATCAGACGCGGCTCGCCGAGCTCGCGAGTGTCGCCACCGCGCGCTTCCTCCCGACGAGCTGACGCGGTGGTCCCGCTCGTCGGGCCGTCGCCGGCGAACGCCGCGCTGCTCGATGATTTCGCCCGTCACCTGGGTGCACGGCCGCGGCTCACGCGTGAGGCGTACCTGCGCGACGTGACGCGCCTCGCGATCGGTGCAGGAGAGCGGCCACTCACTTCGCTCACTCGTCACGACCTCGGCCGGCACCTCGCGTCGCTGCATGCGAGTGGTATCGGCGGGCGCAGTCTCGCCCGGATGCTCTCGGCCTGGCGGGCATTCTACGGCTACGCGCTCGAGCGCGATCCGGCGCTGCCCGGCAATCCGGCTGCGGGACTGCGGGCGCCGAAATCGCCCAAGCGCCTGCCTTCGGCGCTCACTCCCGACGAGGCGGTGCGGCTGGCCGCGATCGACGACGGCGGCGATCGCTGGTCGATTCGCGATCGCGCGCTCTTCGAGCTCGCGTACTCGTCGGGATTGCGTCTTTCCGAGTTGTCCGGCCTCGACGTCGCACGCATCGATCTCGTGGAGGGCGAGGTGCGGGTATTGGGCAAGGGATCGAAGGAGCGCGTCGTCCCCGTCGGCGCGGCGGCGCGCGAGGCGCTCGCCCGCTGGCTCGGCGCGCGCGCGGAGTTCGTGCGCGACGGGGATCCCGCGCTCTTCGTCGGCGCCTCCGGGCGACGCATCGCGCCGCGGACGATCGAGCGGCGGCTCGCCGCCTGGGCGGTGCGCCAGGGTCTCGATCGCCACGTCCATCCGCACATGCTGCGCCACTCGTTCGCCTCGCACGTGCTGCAATCGTCGGGCGACTTGCGTGCCGTGCAGGAGATGCTGGGGCACGCATCGATCAGGAGCACGCAGGTCTATACGCACCTCGACTTCCAGGCGCTCGCCAAGGTATACGACGCTGCGCACCCGCGCGCGAAGCGCAAGCGCTAGCTCACTACGCCGGCACGCTTTCCGGCGCGAGTGCGCCGGCGAGTTCCTCGACCTCGATCGCTGCCGCGAGTTGCGCCAGCCGTGCGACGACGCCGTACGCGTAGAAGCGATTCGGCGCGCAGCCGGCGGGCTCGTGCAGGTCGGGAATGCACGGCGACTCGAAGGCGAGCGGCACGAACTGCGCGCCGGGCGCGTTCAGGTTCTCGTCCTTGCCGCGTGCGGTATGCACGCGATAGAAGCCGCCGACGACGAAGCGGTCGATCATGTACACGACGGGCTCGGCGATGGCCTCGTCGATGGACTCGAAGGTCGGCACGCCCTCCTGGATGATCACCGAGTTGACCTCGAGGCCTTCCTTGACCACGGCCATCTTGTTGCGCTGCTTGCGGTTCAAGTCCCGCACGTCGTCCACGCTGCGCACGGTCATGATGCCCATGCCGTAGGTGCCGGCGTCGGCCTTCACGATGACGAAGGGCCGATCGGTGATGCCGTACTGGTCGTACTTGACCCTGATCCGCTTGAGGAGGTCGTCCACGTTCGCGGCGAGGCATTCCTCGCCGGCACGCTCCTGGAAGTTGATCTTGCCGCAGACGCCGAAGTACGGATCGATGAGCCAGGGATCGATGCCGATGAGCGCTGCAAATTGCTCCGCGACGCCCGCGTAGACGGCGAAATGATGTGACTTCTTGCGGTTGTACCAGCCGGCAGAAAGCGGTGGGACGATCGGCTGGTCGATGCCTGACAGGATCGGGGGCGGCCCCGCCGACAGGTCGTTGTTCACCAGCACGACGCAAGGATCGAAGCCCGCGACGCCGACGCGACGTCCGTGACGCTCGATCGGTTCCAGGGTGAGTCCGGTGCCGTCTCCCAGATCGACCTTCGTGACCTGCGTGATGTCCGGATTGAGCGAACCGATCCGCACGCGCATCCCGGCCTGGCGGAGGATCCCCTCGAGGGTCGCCACGTTGCGCAGATAGAACGTGTTGCGCGTGTGGTTCTCGGGAACCAGCAGCACGCCGCGCGCGTCGGGACACACGCGCTCCACCGCCGCCTGGATTGCCTGCACGCACAGCGGCAGGAACGCGGGATTGAGGTTGTTGAAGCCGCCTGGAAAGAGATTGGTGTCGATCGGCGCGAGCTTGAAGCCTGCATTGCGCAGGTCGACCGACGCGTAGAACGGTACCGTGTGCTCCTGCCACTGCGTGCGCAACCAGCGCTCGATTTCCGGCATGGTCTCGAGGATGCGCCGCTCGATGTCCTGCAGCGGGCCGGTGAGCGCAGTCGTGAGGCGGGGGACCATGGCGTGGATTCTAGCGCACCCCCGTCGTCCCGCCGCGAGGCGCCTGCGCTGTCGCGAGCGCCGGCACGCATCACACGTGCCGCGGATCGAGGGCGTCGCGCAGGCCGTCGCCAAGGAGATTGAACGAGAGCACGAGGAGGAAGATCGATAGCCCCGGCCATACCGCCATCCACGGTGCCTGCTCGACGTAATTCTTCGCGGTGTTGAGCATGCTGCCCCACGACGGCGCGGGCGGCTGTTGGCCGAGACCCAGGAACGACAGGCTCGCCTCGGCGATCACCGCGGCGGCAATCGCCAGCGTCGACTGCACGATGAGCGGCGGGATCACGTTGGGCAGGATGTGTCGCACCGCGATCCGCAGGTGTGGATTGCCGAGCGCGCGGGCGGCCTCGACATAGTCCTCGACCTTCACCGAGAGCACCTGCGCGCGCGTGAGCCGCACGAGGATCGGCGTGGCCGAGATGCCGATCGCGATCATCGCGTTGGTGAGGCTCGGACCAAGGAAGGCGGCGAGCGCGATCGCGAGGATGAGGAACGGCGTGGCGAGCATCGCGTCGGTCACGCGCGAGATGAGCGCGTCGATCCAGCCGCCCGCGTATCCGGCGAGAAGTCCGATCGGCACGCCGAGGGCGATCGAGATCGACACCGAGACGACGCCGGCCAGCAGCGACGCGCGCGTGCCCCAGATCACTCGCGCGAGGACGTCGCGGCCGAGTTCGTCGGTGCCGAACCAGTGCGCCCACGACGGCGCCTTGCGCACCGCCGACCAGGACGTCGCGAGCGGGTCGTACGGAGCGACCCAGGGGGCGAAGATCGCGATCAGCACGAAGACGGCGACGCAGGCGAGCCCGAGCATCGCGGCAGGCCGCTTGCCGAGCCGGCGCAGCGCCCGGCGACCGGGGCTCACCTCCTGCGGCAGCGCGTTCAGTGCCAGGGTCGCCATCAGCCGCGCAGCCTCGGGTTGACGAGGAAATAGGCGAGGTCGGCGATGAGGTTGAGCAGGATGTAGGCCGTTGCCGTGAACAGCACGACGCCTTGCACGACCGCGTAATCGCGGTTGAACACCGCGTCGACGATGAGCTTGCCGAAGCCGGGGATCGTGAAGACCTGCTCGGTCAGCACGGCGCCCGACAGCAGCGTTCCGAGTTCGAGCGCGCCCAGCGTCACCACCGGCGTCAGCGCGTTGCGCAGCGCGTGCTTGAGCACGACGACGCGCTCGTCGAGACCCTTCGCCCGCGCCGTGCGCACGTAGTCCGACGACATCACCTGCAGCATGGCGCTGCGCGTGTGGCGCATCAGCACCGCGGCGATCGCGTTGCCGAGCACGAATGCCGGCATGATCATCGCCGCGAGATTGCCGCGGAGATCCTCGAACGGACTCACGTACCCCGACGCCGGCAACCATCCCAGGCGTACGGAGAAGAAGAGGATCATCATGATCCCGAGCCAGAAATTGGGTGTCGACAGGCCCCACAGCGCCACCGCATTCGCGACGTAGTCGGGCCAGCGGTTCCTGTAGATCGCCGAGACGATTCCCGCGGGAATGCCGATCGCGACCGCGATCACGATCGCGATGAAGGCGAGTTCGAGCGTGACCGGCAGCTTCTCGGCGATGAGTGCGGTGACCGGCTTTTGCATGCGCAGCGATTCGCCAAGGTCGCCAGTGACGACTCCGCCCAACCAGTACAGGTAGCGCACCGGCAACGGTTCGTCGAGGTGCATCTTCTTGTGCAGGTACGCGACGACGTTCGGGTCGCGCTCCTCACCCGCGAGCACGATCGCCGGGTCGCCGGGAAGGAGCTGCTGCAGCCCGAAGATCAGGATCGTGACGAAGATGAGCGTCGGCAGGATCGTGCCGACGCGGCGGGCGAGGTACGCGGACACGGCGCGTCGTGCTCTCTGCAGTCAGTCGCGCGCGTCCGCGCCGCCCACGTCAGCGGCGCCGGGCCGTCCCAAGCCGCTGACTGCGCCCCCTCCGGGGGCAGCGAGCGCAGCGAGCGTGGGGGTCGTTCATCGTCAGCGGCGCCGGGCCGCCCCAAGCCGCTGACTGCGCCCCCCTTGGGGGCAGCGAGCGCAGCGAGCGTGGGGGTCGTTCATCGTCAGTTGAACTTGAGACCCTGCAGGCGCACCAGGCCATCGGGCACCGTGCGCAGCCCCGAGAGCTTGTTCGTGTACGCCCACAGCCAGTGGCGGTGGTAGAGGTAGACGATCGGGCGATCGGTGAGCACGATGGCGGCGACCTGCTCGTAGGTCTTGCGGCGCGCAGCGACGTCGGAGGTCGTGCGCGACTCGTTGAGGAGCTTGTCGACCTCCGGCTTGCAGTAGCCCGCGTAGTTGAGCGGCTGCTTGCAGGCGTCGAACGAGTAGATGTTGCCGTCGGGGTCGGCACGGCCGCTCCAGGCGAGGACGTAGGCGTCGAACTCGCCCTTGTCGGCGAGGTTGAGCGACGTCGCGAACTCAGTCGAACGGATCTTGACGTCGAAGCCCGCCTCCTTGGTCATCGCCTGCACGACCTGCGCGATCTTCTGCGCATCGGCGGTCGTCGGGGTCATGAGCTCGACCGAGGGATTGGGCATGCCCGCGGCGGCGAGCAGCGCCTTCGCCTTCGCGACGTCGCGCTTGGGCACCGGCACGTTCTTCGCGTAGAACGGATTGTCGGGGGCGACCCACTGATTGCCGACCGTCGCCTGTCCCTCCATCACGACCTGGACGATGCCGTCGCGATCGAGCGCGAGTTCGAAGGCCTCGCGCACGCGCGGATCCTTGCCGATCGCGGTCGTCTTCGCGAGGTCGCTCTTGCCGACGTTCATCGTGATGCCCTGGTAGCCGATCTCGGTGATCTTCGAGAGCTTGAGACGGCTGTCGGCGGCCACCGCGGCGGCGTCGGATGCCGCGAGCCGCTCGATGAAGTCGAGCTGTCCCGACTTCAGGTTGGCGAGTCGCACCGTCGTGTCGAGGATCGGCAGGTAGACGACGCGGTCGAAGTGGATCGCCGCCTTGTTCCAGTAGTTGGGATAGCGCTCGAGCACGATGCGATCCTGCGCGACGCGCTCGACGAACTTGAACGGGCCCGAGCACACCGGATTGGCGCCGAACTTGTCGCCGGCAGCCTGCGCCGCCTTGGGCGACACCATCATCCCGGCGCGGTCGGCGAGCTGTGCGAGGAGCGGCGAGAACGGCTGCGAGAGATTGAGCCGCGCCGTCATCGGATCGACGACGTCGACCGTCGACACGAGCGAGAGCTCGCCGCGCCGATTGCTGCCCGCCATCGTCTTGTGCCGCTCGATGTTGTACTTGACCGCGGCGGCGTCGAACTTCTCGCCGTCGTGGAACGTGACGCCCGGGCGGACCTTGATCGTCAGCGCCTTGCCATCCGGCGACCACTGGTAGCTCTCGGCGAGCTGCGGGACGATGTTGAGCTTCTCGTCGATGTCGAAGAGCTTGTCGCACAATGCCGCGAAGACGATGCGACCGACGAAGGTGCGGGCGAGCGTCGGGTCGAGCATGTCCGGATCCTCGGCGAGCCCGAAGCGCAGCGTCTGCGCCGATACGACTCCCGCGGCCAGTGCGGCGCAGAAGGCGACGGTGGCCGGAATGAGATGGATCCTGCGTGGGTTGATCATGGCGGGACTCCTGTGGTCTTGGCGGCGGCGCGTGCGCGGTGGAGCGTGCACAAGGCGTGCGGGCGCAGGCTGGGCAGGATAGCACTCGATGCCGCCCCTGCGCACGCGGTTCGGGTGATCCGCACGCCGCTCATCTCATCCGGACGTGTGACGAAACGCTGCCTGCAGCGCTTCCAGGCGCGGATTGCGCGGGATGGCGGCGGTGCCCGGGAGGATAGGCTCGCGCGGGACGAGTTCGGGCCAGAAATGACAGGCGACGGCGTGTCCGCTCGCGTCCGGCTGCAGCGCGGGGACTTCCTCCGCGCATCGCGGCCGGGCGTACGGGCAGCGCGTGCGGAAGCGGCAGCCCGACGGCGGATTCGACGGTGAAGGGACGTCGCCCTCGAGCAGGATGCGCCGGCGCTTGACCGCCGGCTGCGGGATCGGGATCGACGCCAGCAGGGCCTGCGTGTAGGGATGACGCGGTTCGGCGAAGAGCGCGTGCTTGTCGGCATACTCGACGATGCGTCCCAGGTACATCACGGCGATGCGGGTGGCGATGAACTTCACCACGGCGAGGTCGTGCGCGATGAAGATGTACGACAGGCCGAAGCGATTCTGCAGGTCGCGCAGCAGGTTGACGACCTGCGCCTGGATCGACACGTCGAGCGCGGACACCGGTTCGTCGCAGACGACGATGCGCGGCTCGACGGCGAGTGCGCGCGCGATCCCGATGCGCTGGCGCTGGCCGCCGGAGAACTCGTGCGGGTAGCGGCGCGCGTGTTCCGGCGCGAGGCCGACGAGGCTCAGGATCTCGCCGACACGCTCCCGACGGCGCCCTTCGGCGAGCCCGTGCAGGACGAGCGCTTCGGCGATCGCCTGGCCGACGGTCATGCGCGGATTGAGCGAGGCGAACGGATCCTGGAAGATCACCTGCAGCGCACGTCGCCGCCGGCGCATCTCATCGTCGGAGAGCGCAAGCAGGTCCTCGCCATCGAAGAGGATCTTGCCCGAGGTGGGCTGCAGGAGCCGCAACACGAGCCGTCCCGTGGTCGATTTGCCGCAGCCCGACTCGCCGACCAGCGCCAGCGTCTCGCCGACCGCGACGTCGAAACTCACGCCATCGACCGCACGCACCGCGCCGGTCGCGCGCCCGAACATCCCCCGGCGGATCGGGAAGTGCTTGACCAGTCCTTCGACGTGCAGCAGCGGGGTCATCGCCTGTCCACGCGAGCCGCGGTGTCCCGACGTGCGAAGCCGCCGGCCCGCTTCACGCCGTTGCCACCGACGGGACGGGAAGCGGCGCGCGCCAGCACGCGACGAGATGATCTTCGTGCGCCGGGACGAGCGGCGGCGCCTCGAGCATGCAGCGCTCGATCGCGAAAGGGCAGCGCGGGTGGAAGCGGCAGCCCGCCACCGGGCGCGACGGCGTGGGCACCTGGCCCTCGATCGCCGCGAGACGCTCCTGCTCGAGGTGCAGCTGCGGGATCGAACCCAGGAGTCCGATCGTATACGGATGCTGCGGTTGCGCGAAGAGCGCCTCGACCGGCGCGCGTTCGACGACCGCCCCCGAGTACATGACCGCGACGTCGTCGGCGACCTCGGCGATGACGCCGAGATCGTGCGTGATGAGGATGATCGCCGTGCCCGTCTCCTCGCGCAGCGTGCGCATGAGATCGAGGATCTGCGCCTGGATCGTGACGTCGAGCGCGGTCGTCGGCTCGTCGGCGATGAGGAGCCTTGGCTCGCAGGCGAGCGCCATCGCGATCATCACCCGCTGGCGCATGCCGCCCGACAGCCGGTGCGGATAATTGTCGTAGCGCGTTTCCGGCGACGGGATGCGCACCCGGCGCAGCATCTCGGTCGCGAGCGTCCTCGCTTCTGCCTTCGACACGCCGCGGTGGCGCAGGATGCCCTCGGCGATCTGGTCGCCGACCGTGTACGCGGGGTTGAGCGAGGTCATCGGCTCCTGGAAGATCATCGCGATCCGGTTGCCGCGCAATTTACGCAGCTCGGCGGGGTCGAGCCGCAGGAGGTCGACGCCGTCGAAACGGATCTCCCCGTCCGCGATGCGGCCCGGCGGTTGCGGCACGAGGCCCATGATCGACATCGCGGTGACGCTCTTGCCACAGCCGGACTCGCCGACGATGCCGAGCGTGCGTCCCGCATCGACGCTGAGGTTCACGCCGTCGACGGCGGTGAACTCGCCGGCGTCGGTCGCGAAGCGCGTGACGAGGTTGCGGATCTCGAGGAGGGGCATCGCCGGCGTTCCCGGCGCCGCGGCGTCGCTCATCGTGCCCCGCCGGCGGCGCGGTGCGCGTGGAAGCGCTCGATCTCGACCTCGATCTGCGCGCGGTCGACGATGCCCGCCGGATGCGCCTTCGTCGGCAGGCAGGCAGTGAACGGGACGAAGCGTTCGAGGCTCTTCTCGTACAGGCGCCGCAGTTCGACGAACGGCTCGTCGTGATCGTCGACGCGCAGCGTCAGCGCGGGGTAATCCTCGGTGGTGACGATCAGAAGCGCTGCCGCCTGCTTGCCGCGCCGGTCGCCGCCGGCCGCCTCGCCGGCATCGAGCGCGCCCAGGAGGCGTTCGGCGAACGGCCGCCCGGCAAGTCGCTCGTACGCCGCGCCGGTGGCCTCGAGCACTTTCGGTCCCGCCAGCATGTTGCCGGCGACCGACCAGTCCGGACCCGCCAGGTGCCCGCACCAGTCGATGCATGCGGCGCCGGTGTGGGCGCCGATGCGCCCCTGCGCATCGATCGCATGCACCTGCCGATGCTCACGCCCGGCGTCGCCGGCGACGAGCGTGCGAACGACCTCCGGTGCCGGCGTGCCGGCGGCGAGCAACGCGAGTCCCGGCTTGCCGTAGAGCGGATTGACGAGCGCCTGCGTCGACAACGCGCCGGCGCCGCTCAGCGCGTGCGGGCACAGCGCACCGACCGCGAAGAAGCGGCTCGCGATCGCGATGCCGAAGGCCCCGGAGGTGTCGCGCGCGAGAATCGACCAGGTCATGAACGGCTTCGCTCGGTGACGTGCAGACGGCCTCCGTGGTGCAGACGCGGCCACCCGTATCGAAGCGGAGACTCTTCGCTTGCTTCGATCAGGGCGGCGACGCGGACGGGCGCGATGCCATCGCGCGGCGCGCCCGGATCACGCGTCTCGGCGCACCACGCAGTGGTCAGGTACGGCAAGCATACACGGTCACGCCTCCTCGAAGATCGCCTCGAGGCGACGCTCGCGCAGCGCCTGCAGCAGCGCCTCGTGATCGAGTGCATTCTGCTTCGCGTAGGCGAGCGCGAACGCGGTCAGCGCCTTGGCGAGCGACTTGCCGCTGCCCAGGTAGCCGCTCAGTACGGCAGGGTCTCCCGAGCGCGCATGCGCGCGCGCCAGCGCCCAGCCGGTGATCCGGGCGTAGTCGCGCATCGCGCGCGGGCCCCACAGTTCGACCTGCGGTTTCACCTTCACGTCGCGCAGTTGCCGCACGTACAGGTGCGTGCCGCGCTGCGACACCAGGTGGCCGAGGAAGATGTCGGATGACGCCTGCATCAGCCGCTGGCCGAACACCACGCGCTCGCCTTCGGTCCCGCCGGCATCGACATTGACGTGCGGCGCGAGCACCGAGCGCCGCGCCTGCTTCAATTGCAGGAACAGCGGGTCGTCCTCCGCGGCGAACAGCATCGCCACCGCGCACATGGTGCCGACGCTTCCCACGCCGACGACCTTGATCGCGACGTCGGCGAGGTCGTAGCGATCGAGCAGCACCCGCCGTTCCGGCGGCAACGATGCGCGGTAGGCAGCGAAATTGGCCTGCGTCTCGTCGGCGAATCCGGGTCCGTGCCACGCGTCGGGATGGAAGATCAACGGCGGCTCGTCGCGGATGTGCGGCACGCCGTCGGTGGTCTGCGTCAGCTTGACGAACTCGACGTCGGCGCCGCGCGCCTCCGCCTTGGCGCGCAGGTCCTCGGCGCGGCGTCGCACCGCGGAATCGGTGAAGGAGTCGAGCACCTGCTCGGCGTCGATCGTGTCGTACCACGCCTGCAGCGTCGGCAGCCTGGCGAGATCGGCCATCCGGTCGGCGTAGGCGAGCACGACCTCGCGCACCGCGGTCTTCGCGTCCGACCTCGAATGGCGGTTGTGGTCGCTGGCGATGGCAAAGCTCGCCACCAAGCGCTTCAGATCCCACTCCCACGGCGCCGGGTGCGTCTCGTCGAAATCGTTGATGTCGAAGATGACGTGGCGCTCGGGCGTCGCGAAACCGCCGAAATTCACGAGGTGGCAGTCACCGCAGGCCTGCACGATCTGACCGGTGGACGCGGTTCCCGCGAGGTCGGCGGCCATCACCCCTGCAGCGCCGCGAAAGAACGCGAACGGTGAGCGCGCCATCCGGCCGTAGCGGATCGGCACCAGATGTTCGATGCGCCCCTTGGAGGATTCGATCAGTTGCTCGACGACGTCGGTGCGGTGGGTCGCCGGCGCGAACCCGGCGTGCATGTCGCGCGGGCAGAGGATGCGCAGCGCGCGCCCTGCTTCCTCGCGCTCCCGCCGCCCACGGTGGCGGGCCGGCATTTCGAGGTATGGGACGTTGATCGGCGGCGCGAAGGTGTCGCTCGGTACGGAATCGGGGCTCGCTGCGACGACGGCTGGTGGCGCAGGCTTGGACTTCGTGCTCTTCTTCGTTCGGGCCATTTCGGCGAATCGGGCTGCGAGTGGATCCCGCAGGGCAGCGGTGCGCCAGTGTAGCGCGCCGCCGCACCGCATCCGCGTACGGGTGGACCCTCCTTCGCCCGGTCGATGCCCGGCAGGAGTCTGGCGGCATCAACTCCGGTACGCCGATTCGCCGTGCGTCGTGACGTCGAGGCCTTCGCGCTCCTGCTCTTCGGGCACGCGCAAGCCGATCGTGAGGTCGACGATCTGGTAGCAGACATAGGCGACCACGCCGGACCACAGGATGGTGACGGCGACGGCCTTGGCCTGGACCCACAGCTGCGTGCCGATGCCGGGAAATCCGGTGGCTCCCGTGACCCAATCGACGACGACGCCCGGGCCACCCAATGCGGGATCGGCGAACACGCCGGTCAGCAGCGCGCCCAGGATGCCGCCCAGCGCGTGAACGCCGAAGACATCGAGCGTGTCGTCGACCTTCAGCAGGTGCTTCAGGCCATTGACGCCCCACAGGCACACGAGTCCCGCCGCGATGCCGATCACGAATGCGCCAGCGATGCCGACGTTGCCCGCAGCCGGCGTGATGGCGACGAGGCCGGCGACAGCGCCCGATGCCGCGCCGAGCATCGACGGCTTGCCCTTGAAGGCCCATTCGCCGAAGGTCCACGCGAGCACGGCGCAGGCGGTTGCGAGATACGTGTTCATGAAGGCGAGCGAGGCCGAGTTGCTCGCTTCGAGCGCCGAGCCGGCATTGAAGCCGAACCAGCCCATCCACAGGAGCGAGGCACCCATCATCGTCATGGGAAGGTTGCCGGGGGCCATCGACTCGCGGCCGAAGCCGATCCGCTTGCCGATGACGTAGGCGCCGACGATGCCGGCGACGCCGGCGTTGATGTGCACCACCGTGCCGCCCGCGAAGTCGAGCGCCCCCCATTGCCAGAGGAGGCCGGCCTTCGCATTGTTGGTGTCGATCACGCTTGCCGCCGTGTACGCATCAGGGCCCGGCCAGAACCAGACCATGTGCGCCATCGGCAGGTACGCGAAGGTGAACCACAGTACCGCGAAGGCGAGCACCGCGGAGAACTTCACGCGCTCGGCAAAGGCGCCGAGGATGAGGCACACGGTGATCGCAGCGAACGTGCACTGGAAGGCGACGAATGCGATTTCGGGGATGACGACACCCTTGGAGAAGGTGGCGCCCATGGCGAACTCGCCCTTGGCCGCGTCGACGATGCCGGACAGGAAGAGCCGATCGAAGCCGCCGAAGTAGGCGTTGCCCTCGGTGAACGCGATGCTGTAGCCGTACACGCACCAGAGCACCGAGACGAGCGAGAAGACGACGAACACCTGCATCAGCACCGAGAGCACGTTCTTGCTGCGGACCATCCCGCCATAGAAGAGCGCGAGCCCGGGCACGCTCATCATGAGGACGAGCGCGGTGCATACGAGCATCCACGCCACGTCCCCCTTGTCGGGTTTGGGCGGTGCCGGTGTCGCCGTGACGGCGGCCGTCGCGATGGTTGTCGGCGTGGCGACAGGCGCCGCTGCCAGTGCGGCCGCGGCCGGAACGGTGGTGGTCGCTGCCCCGGGCGCCTTGTCCTGGGCGATCGAAGGTGCCGCCAGGAGCAGTGCGCCGAGCATCGCGAGGAGTGCGAGTATCCGGTTCATGAGCGGATCCCTTCAGAGCGCGCTGGCGCCGGTCTCGCCGGTGCGGATGCGCACGACCTCCAGAAGGTCGAATACGAAGATCTTGCCGTCACCGATCTTTCCGGTGCTGGCGGCCTTCTCCACCGCTTCGATGACGCGATCGAGCAGTGCGTCGTCGACGGCGGCTTCGATCTTCATCTTGGGCAGGAAGTCGACGACGTACTCGGCGCCGCGATAGAGTTCCGTGTGGCCCTTCTGGCGTCCGAAGCCTTTCACTTCGGTGAGCGTGATGCCCTGCACACCGATGGCCGAGAGCGCCTCGCGAACTTCGTCGAGCTTGAACGGCTTGATGATGGCGGTAACGAGTTTCATGGGTGACCTCCGCAATGGCGCCGCGGCGGGTGCGTCCGTCGCGCGTGGTGCGACCGCTCATTTGCATTTCGTGTGCCATTGCACAAAATGCATTGTCATCAATTGGTTAGGTGTGAGAATGGAGATCGCCACCCGATCCGCGATCGATCCGCTGCACTGGCTTCGTGCGCACGTCGCGATCGATTGCACAAAGCGGGTGCATTCTTGGCGGCGTCGCGGCGGCGCGCTTCCGCGCGCAATCGCAGCGGCTGCTAGACTCCACTTCTTCGGAGGCCGCGCATGCTGAACTTCCAGAGCAAGACCCTCGACGAGCTCGCCACCCGCATCGGCCAGGCAGTGGCGGCGAGCCCCGCCAAGGACATCGAGAAGAACGTGAAGGCGATGCTGCACGGCAGCCTCGCCCGCCTCGACGTGGTGTCGCGGGAGGAGTTCGATACGCAGGCCGCCGTCCTCGCGAAGACGCGCGAGAAGCTCGAGCAACTCGAAGCGCGCGTCGCGCAGATGGAAGCACGGCGCGATCCGCCGGCCGCGTAGGCATCACCGCGACACTCGCGCTTCAGCCATACGACGTAGCGCGGAAGTGTCCGTCACGCGCTAGCGTCTCTCCCTCATGCGCACCATTTGCGCGAGAGGAGAGCACCGACATGGCGGTGGCGGTCGTTCACACGCGTGCGCTGTCGGGCGTGCATGCCCCAGGGGTCACTGTGGAGGTGCATGTCGCCGGCGGCTTGCCGGGCATCCACGTCGTCGGACTTCCCGATACCGAGGTACGCGAATCGCGCGATCGCGTCCGCGCCGCGCTGCAGAACGCGAAGTTCGACGTGCCACCGCGCAAGGTCACGGTGAATCTCGCACCGGCCGACCTGCCGAAGGAATCGGGGCGCTACGACTTGCCGATCGCGCTCGGCATCCTCGCGGCGACGGGGCAGATCCCTGCCCACGAACTGGGCCGGTACGAATTCGCCGGTGAGCTCGCGCTGACCGGCGAGCTGCGCGCGGTGCGCGGGGCGTTGGCGATGATGCTCTCCGTCCACCGGGAGGGGCGCGCCTTCGTCCTGCCCGAGGGCTCGGCACGCGAGGCGGCGCTCGTCCACGAGGCGACCGTCTACGGTGCGCGCAGCCTGATCGATGTCTGCGACCACCTCGCCGCGCGCGAACCGCTGCCGGTGGCCAGCGCGCTGCCGCGATCCACGGGCGCGGCCGGGCTCGATCTCGCCGATGTCCGCGGCCAGGCACAGGCCAAGCGTGCCCTCGAGATCGTTGCGGCCGGCGGGCACTCGCTGCTGCTCGCGGGCCCGCCAGGATCGGGAAAGTCGATGCTCGCGCAGCGCCTGCCATCGCTGCTGCCGCCGCTTGCCGAGGACGAAGCCCTCGAAGTCGCGGCGATCGCGTCCGTCGCCGGACGCTTCGCTCCGGAGCAATGGGGCGCGCGCCCCTTTCGCAGTCCGCACCACACCGCGAGCGCCCCGGCACTCGTCGGCGGTGGCGGAGATCCGCGCCCCGGCGAGGTATCCCTCGCGCACCGTGGAGTGCTGTTCCTGGACGAATTGCCCGAGTGGGATCGACGCGTGCTCGAGGGATTGCGCGAGCCTCTCGAATCGGGGGTCATCCACATTTCGCGCGCCGCTCGGCACGCGACGTTTCCGGCGCAGTTCCAGCTCGTTGCCGCAATGAATCCCTGCCCGTGCGGGTGGCACGGCGACGCGAGCGCCCGCTGCCTGTGCACCGCCGAACAGGTCCGTCGCTATCGCTCCCGCGTATCGGGCCCGCTCCTCGATCGCATCGACTTGCGCCTCGACGTGCAGGCGGTAGCGATCACCGATCTCGCGGCACCGTCGATTGCCGGGACTGCCGAATCGTCGGCAGTGGTTCGCGAGCGGGTCGCCACGGCGCACGCACGCCAGCATCGGCGACAGGCCAAGGCCAATGCGCACCTCGGTCCCGGGGAGATCGCCGAGCACTGCACCATCGATGCGGCGACGCAGGCGCTGCTCGGCAAGGCGATGGCGCGGCTTGCCTTCACCGCGCGCGGTTATCACCGGGTGCTGAAGGTCGCACGCACGATCGCCGACCTCGACGGTGCGGCCACGATCGGGCCACTGCACGCCGCCGAGGCGCTCGGCTACCGCGGGGGCGATGCGGGCGGCGGCTGATCCTGAATGTCCATCGTCGATCCGGAGCGGCGCGCTGCCGATGGCCGGGTCGACGACGAACCGTTATCGAGCGTGCCGCGCTCCTCAGGCGCGACACGGCCGTTGCCGCAGGTCGGGCGGTCCGTGCGCTGGCTCACCCGGCGCCGTCGGCTCACTTCGTCTTCTTGGCGCCGATTTGCTCGTCCCAGATCCGATA
>JBDHRR010000162.1:0-6651 GCA_039807685.1 Burkholderiales bacterium | reverse complement strand
CGCTCGCTGGCCGCGCAGGAGCGCCGCTTCGCGCTGGCGCTCCTCGCGCCGGCGCTCGTGGTGCTCCTCCTCACGACGACCGCACCGCTCGTCTACCTCGCATGGACGAGCCTCATGCGCCTCGACCTCGCGATGCCGTACCTGTCCGGCTTCGCGGGGCTCGACAACTACGTGAAGATGGGCAGCGACCCGCGCTTCTGGAATTCGCTCGCGCTGACCGCGATCTACACCGGCTCGACGGTCGTCCTGCAGGTGGTCCTGGGACTGGGTCTTGCCCTCCTCGTGCTGCAGATTCCACGCGGACAGGGCGTGCTGCGGGTCGCGGCGATCCTGCCGATCGTGCTCGCCCCGGTGGTGGTGGGCCTCTTCTGGCGCACGCTGGTGCTCGCCCCCGATTTCGGGCTCGTCGATCTGGTCACGCGATCGCTGGGCCTCGGCTCGCACAACTGGCTGGGCGACCCGCAGCTCGCGCTCATCTCGGTCATCGCCATCCACACCTGGCAGTGGACGCCGTTCGCCTTCCTCGTGCTGCTGGCCTCGCTCGCCACGCTCCCGCCCGACGTGTACGAGGCCGCGCGCCTCGACCGGGCGAGCGCCTGGCAGCGCTTCCGGCACATCACGCTGCCGCTCATCCGTCCGGCGGTGGTCATGGTGGTGATCCTGCGCACGATGACGGCGCTCTCCGCCTTTGCCGCGATCTTCGCGGCGACCGGCGGTGGCCCTGGGTCGGCGACCGAGATCCTCAACCTGTACGCCTATCGCACGTCGTTCACCGAGCTCAACCTGGGCTACGGATCGTCGCTCGCGGTGGTGCTGCTCGCGATCACGCTCGCCATCTCGTTCGTGATGTTCCGCCTGCGGAGGGCCCGCTAGGTGGATCGGCGCCGATACTGGCGGCGGCTGGCGCTCGCGATGCTCGCCGGCATCGGTGTCGCGGTCTGGGTCTTTCCGGTGCTGTGGGCGCTCTTGACGTCGTTCAAGACCGAGCGCGACGTGCTCGCGTATCCGCCCGTGTGGTTCTTCGAGCCGACGCTCGCCAACTACCACGAGGTGCTCTTCGGCGCATCGTCGATCGTGCCCAACCTGTGGTCGAGCTTCGTCGTCGCGACGCTCACCACGGCGCTGACGATGCTGATCGCGATCCCGGCGGCGTACGCGCTGGGACGTTTGCGCTATCCGGCCAAGCGCGCTTCCGGGTTCTACGTGCTCGGCACGCAGATGCTGCCGCCGATGGGACTCATCATTCCCTACTACCTCGTACTGCAGAAGCTGGGCGCCCTCGACACCTACGGCGGCCTCACCGTGATCTACCTCACGTTCGCGCTGCCGTTCGCGGTCTGGCTCATGGTCTCGTACTTCGAGGACGTGCCCTTCGAGATGGAAGAGGCGGCGCTCCTCGATCGCGCCGGGCGCCTTCGCGCGCTCTGGTACGTGATCCTGCCGCAGGTGCGCGGCGGCATCGCGGTCACCACGATCTTCGTCTTCCTCAATGCGTGGAACGAGTTCATGTTCGCGGTGGTGCTGGGCGGCAATCGGGTGCGGACGGTAACGGTGGCGATGTTCAATTTCATCTCGGTGGAGCAGACGCAATGGGCGAAGGTCGCCGCCGGCGCGATGCTCGCGATGCTGCCGGTGATCCTCATCGGCTTCTTCGCGCAACGGCACATCGTGAAGGGGCTCACCGTGGGAGCGGTCAAGGGCGGGGGACGGCGATGAGCTGCGGCATGACGACAGGACGGGGTGAGCGGTGAGCAAGGGCAGCGTGCGTCTCGAAGGCATCGTCAAGCGCCACGGCGTGACGACGGTCCTGCACGGCGTCGATCTCGCCATCGAGCCCGGCGAATTCTTCGTGCTGCTGGGCCCTTCCGGGTCCGGCAAGACGACGACACTGCGCATCCTCGCGGGGCTGGAAGCGGTGAGCGCGGGTCGCGTGCTGATGGATGGCGCCGATGTCACGCTGCAAGAGCCCGGCGAGCGCGACGTGGCGATGGTCTTCCAGAGCTACGCGCTGTATCCGCACATGACCGTCGCGCAGAACATCGGCTTTCCGCTGAAGATGGTCGGCACCGATCCCGCCGCGATCGCCCGCGCCGTCGCCGATGCCGCCGCCAAGGTCGACATCGGCCACCTCCTCACGCGCACGCCGGGGCAGCTCTCCGGTGGACAGCAGCAGCGCGTCGCGCTCGCCCGGGCGATCGTACGCCAGCCACGTCTCTTCCTCCTCGACGAGCCGCTGTCGAACCTCGACGCCAAGCTGCGTCTCGAAACGCGGCTCGAGCTCCATCGCCTGCAGCGCTCGCTCGGGGCCACGGCGGTGTATGTCACGCACGACCAGGAGGAGGCAATGACGCTCGCCGATCGCATCGCCGTATTCATGGACGGGCGCATCGCGCAGGTCGGCACGCCGCGCGAGGTCTTCACGCGGCCACAGACGGTGGATGTCGCCGGCTTCATCGGCACGCCGCCGATGAACCTCCTGCCGGCGCGCTGGGAAGGCGCGACGCTGGCGATCGAGGGTGAACGCTTGCCGGCGCCGACCGCGGCCGGCGCTCCTCGTGACGTGACCGTTGGTGTCCGCCCCGGCGACGTTCGCATCGCCACGGCGGGTATCCCTGCGCGGGTCGAACGCATCGAGGACCTGGGCGACACCGCCATCACGAGCTTCGACGCCGGTACCCGGCTCGTCAAGCAGAAGGCCGATCGCGTGCCCGAGGTACGCGAAGGCGACTCCGTGCGACTCGCCTTCGGCCCCGAAGCCGCCCACATTTTCGATCGCGCGACCGGCGCACGTCTTTGATCTCTCACGGAAGAACGACCATGACCACCACCAAGCCAAACGTCGTGCTGATCCTCAACGACGACATGGGCTACTCCGACCTCGGCTGCTACGGCGGCGAGGTGCAGACTCCGAACCTCGATCGCCTGGCCGCGCACGGCCTGCGCTTTTCGCAGTTCTACAACACTGCCCGTTGCAGTCCATCGCGCGCGTCGCTGCTCACCGGCCTGCACCCGCACCAGACCGGCGTGGGGATCCTCACCTACGACTCGGGACCCGAGGGCTACGCGGGCAACCTCAACCACCGTTGCGTGACGATCCCGCAGGTGTTGAAGGCCAACGGCTACCGCACGTACATGAGTGGCAAGTGGCACGTGGCGTCGAGCCTCACCGAGCCCACCGACACCTGGCCCATGCAGCGCGGCTTCGACGAGTTCTACGGCACGATCATCGGGGCCGGCAGCTTCTACGACCCGAACACGCTCACCCGCGGCAACGAGAACATCGAGCACGAGGCACGCAAGCCCGGCTTCTTCTACACCGATGCGATCAGCGACCAGGCGGTGGCGTTCATCGAGCAGCACCAGCGCGAGCATGCAGGCACGCCATTCTTCGAGTACGTCGCGTACACCGCGCCGCACTGGCCGCTGCACGCGCACGACGAGGACATCGCGAAATACAAGGGTCGCTTCGACGACGGCTGGGATACGCTGCGCGAGGCGCGCCTCGAGAAGCTGGTGCGCTCCGGCGTCCTCGACCGGCAATGGCAGCTCTCGCCGCGCGATCCCACGCAGCCGCCATGGAGCGAGGCCGAGCACAAGGCGTGGCTCGCGCGCTGCATGGAGGTCTACGCCGCGCAGATCGATCGCATGGATCAGGGGATCGGCCGCATCCTCGCCTCCCTCGAGAGGACCGGACAGCTCGACAACACCATCGTCATCTTCCTCGCCGATAACGGCGCCTGCGCGGAGGACATTCCCGAGAACGTGCCAATCGACGAGCTCGTGGAAAAGCTCATGATCGCGAGATCGCACACGCGCGACGGGGAACCGGTGCACTTCGGCAACGATCCATCGCGCATGCCCGGACCCGAGAACACGTACCAGAGCTACGGGCAGGCGTGGGCGAACCTCTCCAATACGCCGTTCCGGTACTACAAGCACTGGATCCACGAAGGCGGCATCTCGACCCCGCTCATCGTGCACTGGCCCGCGGGCATCGCCGCGAGGAACGAGATCCGCCACACCCCTGGCTACCTGCCGGACATCATGGCGACGATCGTCGATCTCACCGGCAGCCGGTACCCGGCCACCTTCGAGGGTCGCGCGATCGAGCCGCTCGAAGGCGTGTCGCTCGCGCCGAGCTTTGGCGCCGACGGCGTCGATCGCAAAGCGATGTTCTGGGAGCACGAGGGGAATGCCGCCGTGCGGATCGGCAAGTGGAAGCTCGTCCGCGCGTATCCCGGTCCGTGGGAGCTCTACGACATGGAGGCCGACCGCACCGAGTTGCACGACGTCGCCGCCCAGCATCCCGAGCGCGTTGCCGACATGGCGCGGCAGTACGAGGCATGGGCCAAGCGCTGCGGCGTCATTCCGCGCGCGCAGATCGTCGCCCTCATGCGCAGTCAGGGGGTGACGAAGGCGTTCTGGGAAAAGGAGGAGGAGTAGCTGACGGCGCGCGCAGTCGCGGGCGGCGGGCCACAACCTGGGTGGGCGCGCGCATTGCGGGATACTGGAACCCTCGCCCGCCCGATGCGGGCTCCACGCTATCGCCTGTCATGTCCACCTACCGCAAGACCCCCGAAGCACTCGCCCGCCTCACGCCCGAGCAGTACCGCGTCACGCAGGAAAGCGGCACCGAAGCGCCGGGTACCGGCGCGCTGCTGCACAACCACGAACCCGGCATCTACGTCGACATCGTGTCCGGCGAGCCGCTCTTCGCGTCGTCGGCGAAGTTCGAATCGGGCTGTGGCTGGCCGAGCTTCACGCGGCCCATCGCGGCCGCGGCCGTGAAGGAGTTGCGCGACGTGTCGCACGGGATGATCCGCACCGAAGTGCGCTCCGCCGCGGGCGACTCGCACCTCGGACACGTGTTCGAGGACGGGCCGGCCGACCGCGGCGGCCTGCGCTATTGCATCAACTCCGCATCGCTGCGCTTCGTGCACCGCGACGACATGGTCGCGGAGGGCTACGGCGACTATCTCGCGCAGGTCGAAGATCGCTGACGCGCTCGTCGCTGGACGGATTGCCGGGCGCAGGCCTTCCATCGCCTTGGCGGCACGGGCGCATGCCGCGCGGCGACGCCGATGGGCGCAGCATCGGCATCGCCGTCGCTACCTCACTCGACCTTGATGCCGGCGTCGGCGATGACCTTGCCCCACTTCGCCGTCTCGCTCTTCACGAAGGCGGCAAACTGCTCGGGCGTGCTGGTGCGCGCCTCCACACCGGAGGCGAGGAGCTGCTTCTTCACCTCCGGGTTCTGCATCACCTTGCCGATCTCGGCATTGAGCTTGGCGATCACCGCCGGCGGCACGCCGTTCGGCACGAAGATACCGAGCCAGCCGTTGGCCTCGAAACCGGGGAAGCCCGACTCGGCGAGGGTAGGCACGTCGGGCAGCGCGGGGCTGCGCTGCGCCGAGGTCACCGCGAGGCCACGCACCTTGCCGCCCTGGATATGCGACATGCCCGAGGCGATCGACAGCGCCGCCATCGGGATGTGGCCGCCGAGCAGATCGGTGATCGCGGGTGAGGCGCCCTTGTACGGAACCAGCGTCGCCTTGAAGCCGCCTTCCTTTTGCAGCAACTCGACCGCCAGATGCGTGAAGTTGCCGTAGCCGGCGGTACCGTAGGTGATCTTGCCCGGCTCCGCCTTGGCGGCGGCGATCCACTCGCCCAGCGTCTTGTACTTGCCGTCGGTCGCTGCCATGAAGAGGAACGGCGAGCTCGCGACCTGGATGACCGGCGTGAGATCGCGCACCGGGACGATGGCGGCACCCTTCTGGATCGCCGCCGCCACGACGACGTTATCCACCTGCCCCATCACGATGTCGTAGCCCTCCTTCTGGGCGTGCGCGGCATCGGCGAGGCCGATCATGCCGCCGGCGCCGGCCTTGTTCTCGACCACCACGGTCCAACCCGTCTGCTTGGCGAGTTCGGTTGCGACGATGCGCGAGACGATGTCGGTGCCGCCGCCGGGCGGGAACGGCACGATGAGCCGGATCGGGCGGGCGGGATAGTTCTGCGCCACCGCAGGCGCGGCAAACGCGAGCGCGGCGAGGGCCGCAACGACGAGACGCTTCATGACATTCCTCCCATGCGAGATCTTCATGTGAACGACGAACGATTCAACCGACGGCGCAGGCTGCGCCGTCGAGCGAATACTTGCGAAGACGTGGACCTGCCTTCATGACCTGGCCCGGCAACGGGCGGCCGATGATCGCTTCGACGCGTTGCGCGACGCCGATCAGGGCCGCGAGATCGACACCGGTGGCAAACCCCGACTCCTCCAGCAGGTAGACGAGGTCCTCGGTGCAGATATTGCCGGTAGCACCCGGAGCGAACGGGCATCCCCCCAAGCCGGCAATCGACGATTCGAAGCGGCGAACGCCCAGGTCGAGGCCCACCATCACGTTGGCGAGTCCCACGCCGCGCGTATTGTGGAAGTGCAGCGTGACCGGCAGATGGGGATGGGCGCGCTCGATCGCCTGCACGAGCCGCGTCACCGTCACCGGAGTCGCCATGCCGGTGGTGTCGCCCAGCGTCAACTGCGTGAAGCCCAGCCTCGCGTAGGCGTCGATCAGGCGCATCGCACCGGCAACCGGCACCTCGCCCTCGAACGGGCAGCCGAAGGCGCAGGCCACCGCGCCGCGCATCTCC
>JBDHRR010000030.1:0-31370 GCA_039807685.1 Burkholderiales bacterium | reverse complement strand
TTTCGTGCGCGATTCCATTCGGGCTCACCTCGCGGCAGCAGAACGCCTGGATGTACCACGGCGGCGGCCTGCAGTTGATGCGCGATTTCTTCAAGGGTTACAACATCTATAATTTTCCCGCCGGCAACTGTGGCGTGCAGATGGGCGGCTGGTTCCGCAAGGAAATCAAGACGGTCGCCGACCTCAAGGGTCTCAAGATGCGCATCGGCGGCACGGGTGGCCTCGTGATGCAGAAGCTCGGCGTCATCCCGCAGCAGATCCCGGGCGGCGACATCTATCCGGCGCTGGAGAAGGGGACGATCGACGCCGCCGAGTGGATCGGCCCCTACGACGACGAGAAACTCGGCTTCTACAAGGTCGCCAAGAATTACTACTATCCGGGCTGGTGGGAAGGCGGCACCGAGTTCGACATGCTCGTCAACAACAAGGCCTTCGACGAGCTGCCCAAGTCGTATCAGGCGGCATTCGAATCCGCCTGCGCCGAGGGCAACGTCGACATGCAGGCGAAGTACGACGCGCTCAACCCGCCGGCGTTGCGCCGCCTGCTCGCCAACGGCGTCAATCTGCGCCCGTTCTCCAACGAGATCCTGGCGACGTGCTACAAGACGACCACCGAGGTCTACGACGAGATTGCGACCAAGAATGCGAATTTCGCCAAGGTCTACGGCCCCTGGAAGGAATTCCGCGCGAGCCAGAACGAGTGGTTCGCAGTGGCCGAGAACCGTTACGACGGCTTCATGATCGCCGCGCAGCGGGCGGCTCGCACCGCCGCCAAGAAGTAATCGACGGCGGCATCCGCGTCGTTACCGAGGCCCCGCGCGAGCGGGGCCTTTTGCATATCGCTGCCGGCCGGGAAGTGCGACGATGGCGGACCCCCGCAGTCCCGCAGCCTGACAGCGTGCGTCGCACGCGAGGGTTCAGCGCGTCGGTGGCGCTCCACCGGTCGGCGGCGCGGTTGCCTTGGCGTCGGCCGGAGCGGACGATGGCCCTGGTGTCTGGGCGCCGCTATCGCTCTTG
The DNA here is from genome assembly GCA_039807685.1 of Burkholderiales bacterium. Classification (GTDB taxonomy): domain Bacteria; phylum Pseudomonadota; class Gammaproteobacteria; order Burkholderiales; family Casimicrobiaceae; genus VBCG01. The sequence continues at coordinate 30,353 of JBDHRR010000030.1, read as the reverse complement.
CCGGCGTCGCTTCCCGTACTGGGTTGGTCGGGCTCCGCGGGCTCAGCCTCGGTAGCCGGCGCGCTTCCCGCGGCGGGCTCGCGCAAGAGCTTGTCGAGCGATTGCTCGGCCTGCTCCTGCTCGGACGGCTGCATCGCGCCACCCGGTGTGAATGACGGCGTCTCGTCGACCGGGACCTCGATGTGGATGGTATTGGGGTCCACCTTGCTCTGATCCTTCTTGTAGACCATGACCATCTCGGGGAGGGCGATGACGATCGCGATCATGACGATCTGGATCAGCACGAACGGCACCGCACCCCAATAGATCTGTCCGGTGGTCACCGGCGCGATGGTCTTGCGCGTGATCTTGTCGACGTACGGCTTCTCGGCCGCGACGCTGCGCAGGTAGAAGAGCGCGAAGCCGAACGGCGGATGCATGAACGACGTCTGCATGTTGACGGCAAGCAGCACGCCGAACCAGATGAGGTCGATACCGAGCTTCTCCGCGACCGGTCCCACGAGCGGAATGATGATGAACGAAAGCTCGAAGAAGTCGAGGAAGAAGGCGAGGATGAAGATGAGGATGTTGATGACGATGAGGAAGCCCAACTGGCCGCCCGGCAGGCTCGTCAGCAGGTGCTCGACCCATACGTTGCCGTTCACGCCGTAGAACGTGAGGCTGAACACCCGCGCGCCGACCAGGATGAAGACCACGAAGGTGGACAGCTTCAGCGTGGTATCCATTGCCTGCTTGAGGAGCGGCATCGACAGGCGACGCCGGGCGAGCGCCATGATGAGGGCGCCGGTGGCGCCCATCGCGCCGCCTTCGGTCGGGGTGGCGACACCCAGGAAAATGGTTCCCAGTACGAGGAAGATGAGCGCCAGCGGCGGGATCATGACGAACGTCACCCGCTCGGCGATCTTCGACAGCAGGCCAAGCTTCAATACCCGGTTGATGACCGCGGCGAAAAATGCCACCGCGGCGCCCGCGACGGTGGCCACCACGATGAGTTCGTCAGTGGGGTGCCCCGCGAGTTTCCATTCGGCGTAGCCCACCGCGGCCACGATCGACAGCAGCAGCAGGATGACGAGCGAGCGCACGCCGCTCGCCCCGCTGTCCTCACGGATGGTGCGTGCCTCCGGCGGGAGCGCCGGCGCCCAGTTGGGCTTCACCATCGTGACGCTGAAGACGTACAGCGCGTACAGGCCCGCAAGAGTGATGCCGGGAATGAACGCGCCGGCGTACATGTCGCCCACCGAGCGGCCGAGCTGGTCGGCCATGATGATGAGCACGAGCGACGGCGGAATGATCTGCGCGAGCGTGCCCGAGGCGGCGATCACACCGGTGGCCAAACGCCGGTCGTAGCCGTAACGCAGCATGATCGGCAGCGAGATGAGCCCCATCGAGATGACGCTTGCCGCGACCACGCCGGTGGTGGCGGCAAGCAGCGCACCGACGAAGACCACCGCGTAGGCGAGCCCGCCGCGCAGTGGCCCGAAGAGCTGGCCGATGGTGTCGAGCAGGTCCTCGGCCATTCCGGATCGCTCGAGGATCAATCCCATGAAGGTGAAGAACGGCACCGCGAGCAGCGTGTCGTTGGACATCACCCCCCATACCCGATCGGGCAGCGCCTGCAGCAATGAGAATTCGAGGAGACCGAGCTCGATCCCGACGAAAGCGAAGACGATACCGACGAAGCCCAGCGAGAACGCGACCGGGAAGCCCAGCAGCATCACGATGATGAGGGCGACGAACATCAGCGGCGGAAGGTTGCCGATGATCCAGGCGGTCATGGCGCGATCCTCCGCTTCGCGTGCGCGCCGCTCATGGCTTGACCTCCGCTCCGCCGTCCCGCATGCGGGCGATCTCCTCGGCCAGTTCCTCCTCCGAGCTCTTGCCGGCGTGCTTCTCCATCGGGTCCGGGATGAGCCCCTGCAGGAATGCGATGCGTTTGATGAGTTCGGAGATCGCCTGCAGGATCAGCAAGCCGAAGCCGACCGGCACCAGGAGCCGCGCCGGCCAGATGATCAGGCCGCCGGCATTGGTCGAGACTTCGTTGCGCGTCCACGCGTCCTCCAGCAGTGGCCACGACAGCCAGGCGATGAGGAAGCACATCGGGAAGATGAAGAAGACGATGCCGAGCGCGTCGATCCAGTTGCGGGTGCGTCGCGAGAGCCTGGTCGAGATGATGTCGATGCGCACGTGCTCGTTGCGCAGCAACGTGTAGCCCGCGCCGAGCAGGAACGTCGCCGAGAACAGGTACCACTGGATCTCGAGGTACGCGTTCGAGCTGTAGTCGAAGAGCTTGCGGACGGTGGCATTGGCGGCGCTGATCAACACCGTCACCAGGATGAGCCAGGACAGCCAGCGGCCGAGGCGCGCGGAGAACGCGTCGATGAAGCGGGATGCGGCGAGCAGGGCATTCAAGCGGGAATCCTCCACAGGCGTGTGGGACGCTGCGCCTCGTTGATTTCATCGGCCCCGGCATCGGTCGTGCAAAGGGCGTGGTGGCGCGGAGGCCGGCAGATTATAGGGGAATGCCCCCGCGCTGTGTGTAGAATGACACGAACCGTCGCCTCGCTCCCCGAACGCCATCCTTTCATGTTCTCGCGTCATACCACCCTCGAAGCGTCCGATCCAGAAATCTGGCGGGCAGTCGCTGCCGAAAACCGCCGTCAGGAAGATCACATCGAGTTGATCGCCTCGGAGAACTACGCCTCGCCGGCGGTGCTCGCTGCGCAGGGCACGCAACTCACCAACAAGTACGCCGAGGGTTACCCGGGGAAGCGCTATTACGGCGGCTGTGAGTACGTCGACATCGTCGAGCAACTCGCAATCGATCGCGCGAAGAAGCTCTTTCACGCCGAAGCCGCGAACGTGCAGCCGCACTCCGGCGCGCAGGCCAATCAGGCGGTCTTCTTCGCGGCGCTCGAACCGGGCGACACCATCCTCGGCATGAGCCTGCCGCACGGCGGACATCTGACCCACGGGTCGCCGGTGAACCTCTCCGGCAAGTGGTTCAAGGTGGTGGCGTACGGCCTCGAACCCACTACCGAGCGTATCGACTACGCCGCGGCCGAGCGGCTCGCGCACGAGCACCGGCCGAAGCTCATCGTGGCCGGCGCGTCAGCGTATTCGCGGGTGATCGACTGGAAGCGTTTCCGGGAGATCGCCGATGCCGTCGGGGCGAAGCTCATGGTCGACATGGCGCACTACGCGGGCCTCGTCGCCGCCGGTGTGTACCCGTCGCCGGTCGGCATTGCCGATTACGTCACCACCACCACGCACAAGACGTTGCGCGGGCCGCGCGGCGGGCTCATCCTGTCCCGCGCCGAGCACGAGAAGGCGATCAACTCTGCGGTATTCCCGGGGCTGCAAGGCGGACCCCTCATGCACGTGATCGCCGCCAAGGCGGTGGCCCTCGGTGAAGCGCTGCACCACGATTTCAAGGTCTACCAGGAGCGCGTCCTCGAGAACGCGCGCGTCCTGGCGCGCGTCCTCGCCGGCCGCGGTTTGCGCATCGTCTCCGGTGGCACCGATTGCCATCTGTTCCTGGTCGATCTGCGCGGCAAGCGGATCACCGGCAAGGACGCCGAGGCGGCACTGTCGCGAGTGCACATCACGGTGAACAAGAACACGATTCCCAACGATCCCGAGAAGCCGTTCGTGACCTCGGGCATCCGCTTGGGCAGTCCGGCGATCACCACCCGCGGTTTCGGCGAGCTCGAATGCGAGGAATTGGCGCATCTCATCGCCGACGTCCTGGACGCGCCGGCCGACGCGATGATGGAGAAGCGCGTGCTGGCAGCGGTGGCGGCACTCACCGGCAAGTTTCCCGTGTACCGCTGACGAGCAACGTTCAGCGAGCGCGATGAAGTGCCCGTTCTGCGCGAGTGCCGATACGCAGGTTGTCGACTCCCGCGTGTCGGAGGCGGGCGACTCGATCCGGCGGCGGCGGCGCTGCCCCGCGTGCCAGAAGCGCTTCACGACCTACGAGACCGTCGAGTTGCGGCTGCCGCAGGTCGTCAAGACCAACGGTAACCGCGCCGATTTTTCGATCGACAAGCTCCGCGTCGGATTCGCGCGCGCGTTGCACAAGCGGCCGGTGCCGACCGGCTACGTCGACGCGGCGGTCGAACGCATCGTCGCGCAGGTGCTGGCTTTGGGCGAGCGGGAGATTCCCTCGCGGCGCATCGGCGAGATGGTGATGCAGGAGCTCTACCAGCTCGACCAGGTGGGTTACATCCGCTTCGCTTCCGTGTACCGCGCATTCCAGGATGCCTCCGATTTCCGCGATGCGCTGCGCGAAGTCGAGGCGCCGCCGCGCGTCGCGCGCCGCCCGCGCCGCACGAAATCGTAGGCCGCCGATGGCGAGTGACGCCGATCGCGCCTGGATGGCGCACGCGCTGACCCTCGCCGAGCGCGGGCTCTTCACGGCGACGCCGAATCCGCGCGTCGGTTGCGTGATCGTGTACGGCGGAACGGTCCTGGGTGAGGGTCATCACGCCCGCGCCGGCGAGCCACACGCCGAGATCGTCGCGCTCGCCGACGCCGCGCGGCGTGGCCACGACGTGCATGGCGCCACGCTGTACGTGACGCTCGAACCCTGCGCGCACCACGGACGCACACCACCGTGCGTCGACGCCGTGCTGGCCTCGGGCGTGCGCCGGGTCGTGATCGCGATGACCGACCCGCACGCGCGCGCCGGTGGCGGGGCCGAGCGCTTGCGCGCAGCGGGCATCGAGGTCGAGATCGGCGTGGAAGTGGCGGCCGCGCGCGAACTCAATATCGGCTTCGTCACGCGCATGACGCGCGGCACGCCGTGGGTGCGGATGAAGATTGCCGCGAGTCTCGATGGCCGCACCGCGCTCGTCGACGGTGCGAGTCAGTGGATCACCGGCGCCGAAGCGCGTGCCGACGGCCACGCCTGGCGTGCCCGCGCGTGTGCGGTATTGACCGGCATCGGGACCGTCCTCGCCGATGATCCGGCGCTGACGGTGCGCGCGGTCGAGACTTCGCGACAGCCGTTGCGCGTGATCGTGGACGCGGATGCCGAGACGCCGCCGCAGGCGCGCGTGCTCGCCGACGGCAACGCGCTCGTGGTGAGCGCGGGTGCACGCAATCCCGCGTGGGGCCACGGCGTCGAATCGATCACCCTGGCGAATGGTGCCGGCCGCGTCGATCTTCCCGCACTGCTACGCTACCTCGCCGAACGCGGCATCAACGAACTGCACGTCGAGGCCGGGGCGCGGCTCAATGCCGCGTTTCTGGACGACGATCTCGTCGACGAGATCGTCGCCTACCTCGCTCCCGACGTCATCGGCGATCCGGCCCGCGGCATGTTCGAGCGCGCGATCGGCCTCGTCGCATTGGAGCGCGCACAACGATTCGAGTGGCACGACCTGCGTCGCATCGGCCGCGATCTGCGCCTCATCGCGCGGCGGCGGGACGGGCGCTGATGTGCACCGGGGTCGTGCCCGTCATGCACGCCGTCGGCGCACGACCGAAACGAGGGAGCAACTGATGTTCACGGGCATCGTGCAGGCGGTGGGGCACATCGTGTCGGTGGGAGCGCAAGGCGACGGCGTGCGGCTCGCGGTCGATGCCGGCACGCTGCCGGTGCACGACGTCGCGCTCGGCGACAGCGTGGCAGTGGCCGGCTGCTGTCTCACCGTCGTTGCGCGGAAGGATTCGCTTCTGAGCTTCGACGTGTCGGCCGAGACGCTGCGCTGCACGAACGGCCTCGACACTGCCGGCGAGGCCAATCTCGAACTTGCATTGCGCTTCGGCGATCGCGTCGGCGGACACCTCGTGAGCGGTCACGTCGACGGCGTAGGGCGCGTGGCATCGTTCGGGCCCGTCGTCGACGATCCCGCGGGCAGCCACGAACTCGTGGTGGAGGCTCCCGCCGATCTCGCCCGTTTCATGGCGGCAAAAGGCTCGGTCACCATCGATGGCGTGAGTCTCACCGTCAATCGTATCGACGGCGCGCGCTTTGCCGTCAATCTGATCCCGCACACCCTCGCGGTCACCACGCTGAAGTCGCTGGTCCCCGGCGCGCGCTGCAACCTCGAGATCGACCTCATCGCGCGCTACGTGGAGCGACTGCTGGCGGGCGTTCGCGCGTGATTGCGCTCCGCTTCCATCATGGCGATGAACCACTGAGCGCCACCGGCGTTTGCTGCGTAGCGGGCACCGAGTCAGTGTGATGTCGCGATGGTGCTTGGCGCGCCCGCCGTGCGATGTGAAGTACCATTGACACTTGCGCGATGACGCGCACAGCAGAGGAATCGATGGACACCACGACTCGCGAACGCCTGCCGAACTGGATCGGCGGCTCGGCCACGCCTGCCCGGACCACAGAGTACGGCGAAGTCACCAATCCCGCCACCGGCGCCGTGACCTGCCACGTGCCGTTGAGTGACGCCACGGACGTCGATGTCGCGGTGCAGGCTGCGAAGGCGGCGCTGCCGGCGTGGCGCACCCACCCGCCGCTGCGCCGGGCGCGGATCATGATGCGCTTTCGCGAACTCATGGATGCGCAGCGCAAGGACCTCGCGCGCATCATCACGCGCGAACACGGCAAGACACTTGCCGACGCCGAAGGCGAGGTCACGCGCGGCATCGAGGTCATCGAGTTCGCGACCGGCATCCCGCATCTGTTGAAAGGCGAGTTCAGCGAGAACGTCGGCACCGAGGTCGACACGGTTTCTCTGCGCCAGGCGGTTGGCGTGTGCGCGGGTATCACGCCGTTCAACTTTCCGGCGATGGTGCCGCTGTGGATGTTTCCGGTGGCAATCGCCTGCGGCAATACCTTCGTGCTGAAGCCTTCCGAGCGCGATCCTTCGCTCGCCAACCGCATGGCGGAACTCCTCAAGGAGGCCGGACTGCCCGACGGCGTCTTCAACGTCGTCCACGGCAACAAGGAAGCCGTCGATGCGCTGCTGGCGCATCCCGACGTCAAGGCGGTGTCGTTCGTCGGCTCCACGCCGATTGCGCAGTACATCTACGAAACGGGTGCCCGGCACGGCAAGCGCGTGCAGGCGCTGGGCGGTGCGAAGAACCACGCCGTGGTGCTGCCCGACGCCGACCTCGATTTCACCGTCGAGGCCCTCGTTGGTGCCGGATACGGCTCCGCCGGCGAGCGCTGCATGGCGATCTCGGTGGTCGTCGCCGTGGGTGAAGTCGCCGACACGTTGGTAGCGAAGCTCTCCGCACGCGCGCAGCGCGTCGTGGTGGGCCCCGGCGATGCGCCCCGCATCGAGATGGGCCCGGTCATCACCGCCGCCGCGCGCGAGCGCATCACGGGCTACATCGACCGCGGCGTTGCCGAAGGCGCGACGCTCGTCGTCGACGGTCGCCCGCTGCGCGTTGCCGGACACGAGCACGGATTCTTTGTCGGTCCGACGCTCTTCGACGCTGTCGCGCCGTCGATGGCGATCTATCGCGACGAGATCTTCGGGCCGGTGCTGGGCGTCGTGCGCGTCGAGTCGCTGCGCGAGGCGATCGACCTCATCAACGCCAATCCATACGCAAACGGCACCGCGATCTTCACGCGCTCGGGTCACGCCGCCCGCAAGTTCCAGAGCGAGATCGAGGTCGGGATGGTCGGCGTCAACGTCCCGATTCCAGTCCCGATGGCGTTCTATTCGTTTGGCGGCTGGCGCGCGTCGCTCTTCGGCGATCTCAACGTGCACGGCACCGACGGCGTGCGCTTCTATACCCGCTTGAAGACGGTGACGAGCCGCTGGCCCGACGACGGCAGCGCGGCGCCCGGGTTCCACATGCCGATGCTGGGGTAGGGGAGTGGAAACGCTTGGGCATCACTTGGGCGCCGAGCGACTGAGCGTTTCGGCCATGCGCGCTTGTCAGCCGGGACCCGTCGACCGCCACCGTTGAACGACATCTTCGGTGAGGCGGATCGAGATGAACCTCTTCGGATTCAAAGCGCTTGCTCTCGGCCATTTGTTTCCTCATGCTGAAGACGCGGCGACCCATCCCAGGCACGGGAGTGCTCGCGGGTGTCAGGCGCGGCTGACGACGGGTCGGCGGCGATCAGTCGATCTCTCGTTGGTGGCGCGCAGCCACGATCATTACCGTGTCCACGTCGCGCGCAAAGCGGTAGAGCACGACATACCCGCTGCCACCGAAGTCGATCAGCCACTCGCGGTACTCGGGGTCCATGTCCATGTCTTTCACGGGTCGCCCCAACTCCGGGTGCGCCGCGAGGATCTTCACACCGCCGCGGATGGCTGCTGCCGCGCGCGTGGCAGCACTGACGTCTTTCCCGGCGAGAAAGCGGTAGAGGCGCTGCACGTCGCGCAGCGCCGACGGGGACCAGATCAGCCGTGGCATTCGGGCGGCGGTACGTCTTCGCCGGATTCCAGCCGCGCGAGCCAGGCGTCCGCTTCGGCGGCGGTCACGTGCAAACCCGTCACCTGGTATTCGTACCAAGCCTTGAGACCGTCCTGGCGGAAGGCTTCGCGCTTTTCTTCACGCTCGACGTATTGACGGATCGCCTCGCGCATTACCCAATGTGGCGAGCGCTGGCGGGCTGCCGCCAGGCGCTTTACCCGTTCCTTGATGTCCGGGTCGATCTTGATTGCCGCCGGGGTGAGCGTGGTCATCGATTTCTCCAGTATGTGGTATTACGACGCACTACTCTAGTATACTCGGACGGAGTTGACGGTCCATTTCGCCTACTTCGCCTGCGCAGCGGCACCGTCGCCGCCGCTCAAACGGAAGTCGAACTGGAGTGCGAGTGGGAAGCGGATCGGCCGCAGACGATCCTCGGCTGGCTTGAACCGCGCGGTGCGCAGCGCGGCGCGCACTTCCTCCACGAACTCTTCGGTGCCTTCCGGGAACTCGATCTCGCTGGCCTCGCCCTGCTCGTTGACGACCACCCAGGCGATGACCGAATCCTCGCGGCCGGCGGCGAGCGCGGCGGGCGGATAGCGCGCGACGATTGCCGCGGTCATCCTGGGTCGCTTGCCGATTTCCACAGGGAACTCGCGCAGGGTTCGGTCGTAGAGCTCGCCGAGCCGGCTGCGGTCGCGCAAGACGACGCCGGTCGCTTTGCCGATACCCAGATTTCCGCTGCCCGGTGCCGGCTCGGGCGGGGCGATCGCGCTCGGCGTCGCCGCGATCTCCGGCAGCGTCAGGGTGGCGAGAGGCTCGCGGTGGCGCGATGCGAGTGCGAGGGGGACCGGCACAGGCAACGTTTCCAGCGGAGCCGTGATGTCGGGCACCGCGATGACGGCACGTAGTGGCGGTGTCTCCTGGGGGGCACTCCCGCTGTCGATACCTGACCGCCAGGTCGCCGCCACCGCCACGACGTGGAGCACGACGGATATCCCGATGGCCCACAGGAGCTCGGGGGGGACGGCCCGCCGCGGCGGCGTCATCGTACGCGGGGGAGCGAAGACGGAAGCGGTCATGCGGAGGGCATACCGAGGCCGAGGCTGCGCGCGGCCCCATGCGGTCGATCACATCCCGAAGCGACGAGGCGACCGCCAATGCTGGCGGCCGCCTCGGCCCACGTTGCGAAAGGGTCGGGTCAGCGCGTCATTCCCCGCCCAGCAAGCGCCACGACATCCGGGTGCCGATGCCCGTGAACTTGTTCTTGATCTTGGCGGGCTTGATCCCCGGAACTTCCTGCGATCCGATGATACCGACGACCTGTGATCCGTCGTCCTGAATCATGCCCACGGTCTCGATATCGACCAGACCCTTCTCGAAGTCGATGCCGGAGACGACAGTCGACCCGTCCATCGTAAGCGCTTCGCCAGTGGTGTAGTCGCGCGCGTAGAGCGTGGCTGGCAGCGAGATGAGGCACGGATCGTCTTGCACCTTCGTCCCGACATACGCCGCGACATTCACGTTCGACTGCGGATCGACGACGATGCGCTGAGAGTTTCCGGACACGTTCGGAAGATCGTGGTACCAGCCGTTCGGAGCGCCGCCGGCGATGGCACTCACGCCGTCGGCGTTGGTCGCGCTCATCGTCAGCCGCGGCTTGATCGGCAGGCCGGTGCTCGCGGGCGCCAGCAGCGTGCCGTCGCGAATCGCGTACATCGTCTGGGTCTGCGGCGGATTCGGCGTCGTGAGGTCCGAGGTGTCGAGCAGACGACCGGTCCCGACGAACACGTAGCGATCCACACCACTGTTGATGTCGATTTCGATCTGCGGCGCGACGGTGACGGGTTGCGCGGCTCCGCTGGGATCCTCGAGCTGCGCGAACAGTACCGCGGGGGCGGTCTTGTACGAGTCGACATCCGAGACGTCGATGCGCCACACGTTGCCCAGGAGGTCGCCGCCGTAGATCTGCTCGGCGATCTGATTGTTCTGGTTCTTCACGAAGGCGTGGATCTGCGCGAGCCCCGACGCCTGCCCGCTGCCGGAGGGTTGGCCGGCGCTCGTGGTAATGGTATTGAGGAGCGTGCCGGTCTTGGCATCGAGGAAGAACACCTTGCCCTTGCCGGAGGTATTGTCGTAGCCACCGGTGACGATCACGACCCACCGGCACTTGACGCCGCCGTCGCAGGTCACATTGCCACCGGAATCGCGGACCTTCACGATCACCGGGCGGCCGTACGAGTACTTGACCTCCGAATTGCTCCATTCCCACAGGACCTTTCCGGCGGCGACGCCCTCGTCAGCGGCGTTGGGATCGGTAAGGTCGAGCGCGTAGTAGCTGTTGCCGCCCTTGCCGAGACCACCGACGACGATCGTGCGCCAGTCGTGGCTGCCGCCGCTGCCGAAATCGACATCCGCGGTGCGCGGCGACGAGTCGACGTACATGTGATGCTTGTAGATCGGCACGCCGCCGTCCTGGTAGGTGAGCGCCTGGATGCCGCTCGCGTCCTCGTTCACGGTGCCGGCTTCACCCTTGAACAGCGCCTTCGGCATGTAGGCGAAGACCTCGGTGCCGCCACCCGCGGATACGGGGACAGCGGGGTCCGTCGAGGTGGCGGCCTTGGGCATCGGCCCGGCATCGAAGACGTGGACCATGCCATCGTTGGCGGCAGCGACGACCCGCACGGCGCGATCCTTGTGAGCGGTCTTGAACGCGGCGTAGCCCGCATCGGTCGCTTCCTGGTACGGCCGATCCGGATTGAAGACGATCACGGGTTTTGCGTTGCTGATATCGCCCATCACACCGAAGCGCTTGCGGAACTGGCCGATTCCAGTGCCTTCGATCGGCGCGCCGGCATAGGCGTTGCCGCCGCGCAGGTAGGCGACGATTTTCTTCTGCTGCAAGTCACCTGGCGCGAGCGACTTCCGTTGTGCGCTCGATAGCTCGGCCCACTGGAATGGCACGCCCGCGGTACCGTTCATGGTCACGATGCGTCGATGATCGGGATCCATCCACGGCTCGGCGACACCAGTCACATTCGGATCGATCTGCGCGGCAAGCGCCTTCGTCGCCGACCACCACGTCTTCACGGTGTTGCCGGTGGCGGGACTGATCTGGATCTTGAGAAGGTCACCCGCCCAGCCGGGTTCGATCGTGGGTTCGAAGATCACGTCGTTCCCCGCGTCGAGCACTTGGCCGCCGAAGGCGGCGCCGGCGCGCGATTTCCGCTGGTTCTGGATGCCGGCCAGGATGCTGGCGAGGCCGTAGGACACCTCGATGGGCGAGCGTGCGAAGACGAACGAGCCACGCGCCATCACCGTGGCGTGCCATAGGTCGTCCACCGCAACGGCGCCAGCGCCCAGACCCTTCGGGTAGATGGGGTTGTACGGATTGGTGAGGTTGGGCCAGTTGAGGGCACCGCTCTTGATGCCGAGGATCGTCGCCAACTGGTGTGCCTGGCCCGCCGCGTCGAGCGTACCTTCCGCGCCGAAGGAGATGGCGTTGAAGTTCACGTGCTGCCAGAACGCGACGTCCTTGGTGGGATCGAGCGCGGGATAGTAGAAGTCGCCTGGCGCGTAGACGCCGAGCGGGTACGGCGGCGGCGTGCACAGCGGTGGGGTCTCCGTGCACGTGAGGACGCTCTGCTCGCCCGACTGGTTGGGCACGTCGTTCTTGAGACCCGGCCGCAGGTCGCGCGCCCAGTAATACGTGGCGACGTCGGCGAGCGTATCCGGAACGGCAACACCCTGCCGGAACGGTGCCGGCCACGCACCAGCAACCATGCCGTCGAGCCGTTGGTAGTCTTCGGTTCCAGTTGCACCAAGCGCAATGAGTGACGCCTCGATGTCGTCGTCCCGGTCACCGATCGAGGTCACCGGCGCCACCTGGTTGGTCTTACCATCCGTGAACAGGATGTGATAGTTCGCCTGGCAGCTGAGCGGGGCGCCGCCGGGTTTCTTTGCAATCGGATCACTCGCACCGGCCGGCAGCGGATTGATGTACGCGGGCACGCCGCTCGCGCCGCCGGTCTCGACGAGATTGCCTATGCGGACCATCGCCGAGAGCGTCGGTGTCTTGAACTTGTCGACCGCGATGCCGAAGAGCTTCGCGTACCAGGCGGTACGTTGCGTGAGATCCCAGTCGGCGACGTCGAGCCAGATGACCGCGATACCGTCTCCCCAAGGGTCCGGCTCGTCACCGAGCGTGTGGAAGCCGACGCGGTACGCGATCGGGTCGGGCGGCACGTTGGTGAGATACGAGAATGCCTGCGACGCTGTCGTCTTGGCGGCGAGCAGACGCGTGCTGTAGTACGCGTACCAGTTGGCGTAGTTGATCGACTCGGACGTCTCCGGTCGAGGATCGCCGGTGTCGAGCCACACTCGACCACCGGGATACGGCGTGGCGCTCGGGCCGAACTCGCCGGCGCCCGGGAACGCGAGTGCATTGCCCGGGAAGAGGTCCACCCGCGTGAACTTTCCGTATTTCACTTCCTTGAATCGTTGCAGATCGTTGCCCGGCGCGCAGGTGCCGGCACCGAAGCCACGCCACTGGTCGTTGGCCGTCATGTTGCGGTTGTCGCAGAACTCGACGCTCTCGACGACGTAGTAGTGCCGTGGAATCTGCACTGTCGAGTTGACAGTCGGGCAGCCCGACGTGACCCCCTGCGTGAACTTGCCCTGCTGCGCGAGGGCGTAGCCGTACGAAGTAGTTCCGCCGGCCTTGTTGGCGGGGTACACGTCGTCGATGTTTGTCCGCCCGTAGGTTGCGAGCCCGCCGACGCCAGGCGTGCCCATGACCGCGTACGTCCGGTTGTTGCGCCGGCACACGACGCCATCGCCGTTGGCATCGTCGAGCATGCTCCGGTTGGGGACCACCACCGCGTTCGTGTACGGGTTGAAAAGGAGCTTTCCGCACGCGGCGCTGTCGTTCGCGTAGGTCGGCGTCCCCCCGCTGCAGCTCGTGATGTTCGTGGTCTGGTCGGGACAATCGGCATTCACGTTGCACGCCGAACCGGTGATGCTGCATTTGCCGAAGGTCGCGGGCGGCGTGTCGGCGATGCAGGTGCAGGCGAGGCATTCCGGAACGGTCCCCGTTCCGGGCGTATTCGAGCCCGAGCCTCCCGTGCCCGGTGCACAATATCGCTCAGCGGGGTCGGTCTTGCACGCTGACGGGTTGTAGGTCCGTGCGCCAACATCCGGGTTGCAGACCTTCGGATTCGGGTTGCACGTCTGCGAGACGTTGTTGCCGATCGGCGTGCCGCCTACGCAGCCGGTGATCTGCGCGGTGTTCTTCGGGTAATACGGCGACGTCGTATCGCACCACAGGACCTTGTTGCCGAGTTGCCTGTAGAAGAACTTCGCATCGACGGTGCCATTCGACGATTGCCACGGATAGTTGTAGTCCGCGTCCGCCGCCGGCGCGCCGGAGGCAGCCGACGCATCGTACTTGGTGCCGTTGATGCGGCACCACGCTCCGCTCCCCGCACGGTATTGTCCATTCGAGTCCCCTACATCGAGCGCCGTCGCTCCATTGGGGCCTGAGGGCCAGTTGGGGTCGTTGACGAGCGTCGGCCAGTCGGTGTTGCAATAGAGCTGCACGCCAACCTTGATGCTCAGGTTGTCCTTGACCGTCGCCGCCCACATCGGCGTCACGCCGGCCGCAGTCTCGAAGGTCGAGTACGGGTCGCGATCGACCGAGGGTGTACCCCACCTCAACGTCGACGAGGCGTAGTTCCCGTTGGTGTCGGTCCCGGAATTGGTGAGCGGCGTCCCGTCGGCGATCTTGGGAGCGGTGTACGTTACTGCCGGGTTGTACGCGAGGCGGTTGAAGCCGGCCGCGTGCAGAGGCGGATGCGCGAACGTCGAGCCACCCTGGATGACGACCTGCCGCCCTCCTGCGGCAGTGAGCGGCGTGACGTTGGCGACGGCATCGATTTGGTACGTGAATTGCGTCGAGCTTATCTTGGTGATCTGGAACACGCCGTAGTACGGCCATGACGTCGGATTGCTTGGCGGGGTGACGCTGCTCGAACTGTGCTGGATGAGGACGAAGTCCCCGGTATTGAGGGGTGCGAAGTTGATCGCAGTACCGGTGACGGTGGCGGTGACCGTGCCGCCGATGGAAATGGGACCCGGACGCGTGATGCTCGAGGTGCTGATGGCCGAGCCGGTCGACGAGATGTTGACGGCCTGCTGCGCACAGGTCGCGGTGCCGGCGCCGCTGCGGCAATACGAGGCGCTCGTCACGATCTGGATCGCGCTGTAACCGGTCGCCACGCCTATCGGGGTGCCCGCTGTCGTTCCCACCTCGTATTCGAGCGTGGTGGCGCTCGGCTTGTTCACGACCTGGAAGAAGCCGTTGTACTCGGGCTTGTTGGCGCCGATGACGTTGATCCAGTCGCCGACTTCGATAGTGCTGATGGTGCTGACCGAGCTCGTCCGCGCACGATAGATGCCGCCGGTGAACGGACCCTGGCGACTCAGCGAGACATTGATGTTCCCGGCCACGTTGGTGAGGTAGTCCGGGAGGAAGTTGTACTGCATGCTCCCCGAATCGTCGAGCGTGAAGATGATGTTGGGCTTGGCCGAGACCTTCGAGGCGATCGGGATGTCGGCGAGCGGCGTCGGCGCGCCGTACACGGACGTGACCGGGAACAGGACCATGGTCCAGGCGAGGAAGCCGGTCAGCGCCCGCGTGAGAAAGAGTCGGAGCGGATGGGTGGGTCGCATCGGGAAGCTCCCTGCGGTACACGTGCGTCGTGATCAGCGCAGGAAGGTCTGCGCGTACGTCACGGCGTTGGTATTGGGAATGTCCGCCCGCACCGTGACCCGAAAGAGCGGGATCGGCGGCAACGGGATCGGCTTGTACTTGTTGTCGGTACCGGCATTCGGCACCTTCGGTGGCAGGATGTCGCAGTGGCCGATGATCTCGCCCGGGGTGACGGCAGCCATGTTGCACACGCGCTCGATCACCCAGCGGACTTCCACGCCGCTGACGCTGTCCGAGTACGCCGCCGGGAAGCCCGCGCTGGTGTAGGCGGTGCTCATGTCGGAGTAGGCGCCGGTCAGGAGTTGCGGCACCCCCTGCGTCGATTCATTGGCCTGGATGAAGGCGTAATAGTTCTTTGCGGTCTCGCTCGCGTTCTGCGTGGCGAGGGATTTGGACTTGTAGATCGTGTCCACTGCCTTCTCGATCGCGTAATTCACCGGCGCCTGCGACGAGGTGCGAAAGGCCATGTTGCCGGCCACACCCGAGCTCGTGTCGATCGAGCGCATCAGTGCTACCCCGGCGAGCATGAGGATCACCATCGCGATCAGCGCCACGAAGAGCACGACGCCACGCTGGCGGGGCCGCAGCGACGTATGGATGCGGATCGGTCTCATTGCGGCGCGGTCCCGGCGTAGAGCGCGTTGCGCAGCGGAATGACGGTCTCGTAGACGCGGTAGCGCCAGCCGTCTTCCATCACCTTGCCCGACTGGTCGGCACCGGCCGGGATCTTGATGCGGTTCGGGCAGTCGGCGTCGGTGTTGTCCGGGCAGTTGAAGATGTACTGGTCGGCGCGAGTGCCGGTGACACCGTCGATCGTGGTCGCCGTGGTGCGGAAGAGCCCGGGATCGCGGAAATCGGGCTCGTCGGCGCGCACGACGAAGGCGAGGCGCACCGCGACGATGCGATTGAGGAGGTTGGCCGGTACGCCGCCCTCGCCGGCCTTGATGACGCTATCCGGCGACCAACCGGCGCTGCCCGCGATGGCACAGTCGCCGTCGTCGGTGGGGCGCGCCCAGCATTCGAACTGTCCGGGAAGCGTGCCGTTGGCGGCGACGGCCCCGGTGTCGATGCCGTACTGCGCCTTCATCCAGACGATGTTCTGGGCGATCGGGACGGGAACCGCCGCCGCATTGGCGCAGCCGTCGGCGAACATGCAATTCGTCGTGCGCAGTTGCCGGTTGGCGATGTCGTAGCGCACGCGCCTGGCGCCACCCGCGCCATCGTCGTGGCCGAGGATGACCAGCATCGCGCCGGTCCCTGCGGCATTCTGCGGAACGCCCTTGTACGCAATCGTGGTCTTCGGGGCGGCCTGGGTCAGCTTGACCTCGCCCGAATCGTCCATGAGCGGCGCCGTAGCCGGTGCGGCCGATGCGATCCGGATGAGCCCGCAGTGACCCGTGCCGTTGTTGGCGATCGCCACCGCCCAGTAGGGGTGGGTGGCGGTGGGCAGCGAGACCTTGCCCGGTGTCATGAATCCGTTGGGGGATTGGACCTGGATGTCGGCACCCGCCGCGACCGTGTCGGTGACGGCGTCGACCGGGCGAAACGGCACCGGCCACACGACGTGCGGCGAGCCGCCCTGGCGCGAGATCAGCGAATCCGGGTTCTCGCCCGTTCCCGCGGTGATGATGATCGGAATCGGCTTGAGCGTCGTCTCTTTGCTGGTGGCGGCCCCGCCTTCGTCCTTGGTGCACGTGATGAGATCGTTGTATCCGCTGCTGAGGCCGTTGCCGCCGCTGGCGATATCCTGGCTCGCCATGAACTGGGTCACGAGGCCGGTGATCTGCGCGTCGGCGGTGCCGATCGCCGTGCGCTTGTAGTTCTCGGCAACCGCGAGCATGTTGTAGACGACCACGACAACGATGAGGCCGATGAGGATCCCGATCATCGTTTCCATGATGCCGACGCCGCGCTGGCGGGCGCGCGTCGCGAACGGTCGCTTCGGCGGCCTCATTGGTTGGCTCCGATCGAGGCGATGACGTCATACTTGTGCGCCACCGTGTCGCCCGGCGGCTGCCAAGTGATGGTAATGGTGACCATCGAGTTGGTCTGTAGCGCCGGATTGGCAGGGACGATCGGCCCGGGCTGGACGACGACCACCGGCGGCGTCGCTGCCGTGTTGGGCAGGCGCGATGCGACGAGAGCCTTGAAGTCGGTGTAGCCCGTCCCGCTCCCCGGATTGCTGTTGTACTCGGTCTGCAGCGTGGTCGTCAGCCGATCGGTCAACCACATGTCGGTGATGAGGCCGTTGGCCAATGCCGCGGCTTCGGCCCGGTTGCGCGCGTCGCCCGTTTCCTGCAATGACCGCGCGAGCAGCCCCACCGAACCCAGGATGCCGAGGGCCACGATCAGGATGGCGATCAGCGCCTCGAGCATGAACGACCCTGCCTGGAGTCGTGTCGGAGTCAGGCCGCGATTCATGTCGGGCAGGCCTTTCCGTCGGTCGGCCAGACGAGATTGGGATCGGGGTCACACACGCGCACGCCGCTTCCCCCGGCGCCATTGGCGATCAGCACGCGCAGGCCCGTAGGCTTGGACGCCGAACTCATCGTTACGTCGACCCGGGTGATGGGCTCCGTCGGTACGTTGGCGTTGGCCGGCAGGATCATTCCGAAGGCGTTGAAGGTGACCGTGGTGCTGTTCGGCGGCGTGGGATGAGTCTCGGCGAGTTTCGCTCCCTCGGCAAACACGCCTTCGCGGAGCTTGTCGGTCTTGCCGACGACGTTGACGTGCCACGCGTCGGTGCCGACCGTGAATTCGACACCGGTATTGCGCATGATCGCCTCGGCCTGCGCGAAGCGGATGCCATCAGCCATGGCCGATGCAGCGGCGGCGATCTGCGAGTCGGCGATCCACCGCGAGTATCCGGGAGCGGCGAGGAGGAGCAGGATGACCGCGATCGCGAGCCCGACCATCAACTCGATCAGCGTGAAGCCGCGCTGCACAGGAAGACGCGCGACCCTGGGCATCACTGGCAGCTCCCGTCCTTGCGCACGGCCCAGCATCCCGTGGCCGAGGTCCAGCCAGTCGGTCCTGACGACGACTTGGCCCCCGTCTGGGTGATGTTGTACTTGAAGTCCGCCGACATGCCGGCTGCCGGGCGACCGGTCGCCTGTGCGGTGTAGGTCGTCGCCGAGCCGAGCGTGCAACTGATCTCGAACGCGTCCCCGCCCCCTGGTGTCGGCGGGGCGATGCCACAGGCGCCGCTGTTGGCGTACGTGCGATTGTCGAGGAAGTATTTCTCCATCTGCGCGCGGTAATCGCCCAATTTGGTCGTGGCGTCGATGATCTTGCTGCGCTGGATGTAGTCGAAGTAGGAGGGCAGCGCGATCGCGGCCAGGATGCCCACGATCGCAACCGTGATCATCACCTCGATCAGCGTGAAGCCGCGAAGGCGGCGGTGGGCGGTGGCCATGCGGAGACTCCCCTTGCGTCGGTGTGGATAGTAGTCGAGCAATGTCCGGGCCACGACGACCGCCGACCAGTGGCTGACCACGGGGAACGGACGGCAGGACCCCGGCGCGGCAATGGGCCCACGCCGGCCGGCCCGCCGGTTGGCGTCGGCCCGGCAGTCATGGCGGCAGGGTACCGCAGGTGACGCCTGCCGTCGCTCACGGACAGGCGACGGTGGTGCGCGACCCGGCCCCTACCGCACTGCCAGTTGAACCTGCTTTCCGATCCGTGACAGCATAACCACGAGGGCGTCGATCGTGAATTTCTGGACCTTATGATTCACCACATCCGATACGCGAGGGCGGGTCACTTGCAATACCCGAGCGGCGGCGGATTGGGTCACGCTTTCAGCTTCAATCCAGCTTGCAATCTCGTCCATGAGTTGGCGCTTGATGCGAATCGACTCGGCGATCTGCGCGTCCGTCTCTCGCAGCAGGCGTTCGGCCTCTTCGCCCGGGAAGCCCAGGTCTGAGAAGACGTTGCCGCTGGCTTCTGTGCGGTGCCGGGATTGGGTGTCGATCTTCCTCTTCATTTTCGTGCGCACCTTTCCTTGATCACGGCGCGGTAGCGCGCTGCCGCGCCAGTCGATCAGCTTGTCCATGGCGCATCCCAATTGTATTAGAACTGATACAGAGCGTGCACGACCCGACGCCTGCCGTCGCTCACGGACAGGCGACGGCGGTGCGGGCGACCCGCACCCGGCCGCCGTTGGCGAGCACCACCTCGACGGCGTTGCGGCCGGCACGGCAGATGGTGAAGGTGCCCATCTGCAAGGCGCCGTTGGCCATCCGGGTGTGGCCGAAGCCGGTGTAGGACACGTACTCGCGTACCGGGCGGTTGCCGCGGACGCTGATCCGGGGCTGGGAGGCGGGCTCCACGCGGAGGACCGGTTCGTCGTCCCCGCGGTCGCCGTCGCCGTCGAGGTCGGCAAAGGTGATCCAGCCGCGCTCCCAGCGCCCGTCGTCGGCGCAATGGGCGCCGTCGGCGGACGGGCAGACATCGACGCGCGCGCCGCGCTTGAGCGCTTCGCCGCGGGCGAAGGCCAGCGCGTTGGTGAGCGCCGTCACCCGGTCGCGCAATTCGAGGTCGGCGATCGCCGTGTGGTAACCGGGCAGGGCGAGTATCAGGAGGAGGCTGCCGATCGCGAGCGCGACGAGGAGTTCGAGGAAGGTGAAGCCGCGGGCCGTACGGCGCGGGATGGACCTGCGCGATGCGCGCTCGGTGTGCGGAGGGTTGGCCGGGTCGGGATGCATGCCCCGACGCTAGGCCGCTGCCGGTACCCCCTGCCATCGACCGGACGGATGAGGCGGCGCGCTCGTCGCGCCGTGTCGCGGTGGGCGATTGACTCGAAATATTAGCTAGACTAGACTAAGCCTGTTATTGATGGAGAGCCCCATGCGCGTCGTCAACATGCTCGAAGCCAAGTCCTCGCTGTCGCGTCTCGTCGAGGCGATCGAACAGGGGCGCGAACCCGAGATCGTGATTGCGCGCAACGGCCGTCCAGCCGCGAAGCTGGTTGCCGTCGAGGTCGTGCCGACCGGGAAGCGCATCGGTGTCGCCAAAGGCAAGTTCGAGGTGCCGGACGACATCGATCGCGAGGACGACGAGGTTGCACGTCTCTTCATGGGTCAATCTTGAATCTGCTCCTCGACACGCACGTCGCACTCTGGGCCATCACCGGCAGCTCGAGGTTGCGAGGAAGCGCACTCGAGCTGATCGACTCGCCTCGAAACACCGTGTGGATCAGCGCCGCCACGATATGGGAGATCGCGATCAAGCATGCGCTCGGTCGCGGCGGAATGCCGGTGTCCGGTCGTGACGCCGTGGGCTATTTTCACGAATCGGGTTACCGATTCCTGTCGATCGAAGTCGACCACGTGACGGCGATCGAAGGATTGCCTTCACATCATCGAGATCCATTCGACCGGATGCTCGTCGCGCAAGCGCTCGTCGAGCCGATGCGTCTCATGACGCATGACCCGGTGGTGGCGAGATACAGCGACACGATTCTCGTCGTGTGAAGTGCCAGCGTCTTGATGTCCTGCACATCGCGTCGCTGGCCTCGACCGCTTCGTCGACCCGGGGCCTCGAAGACCAGAGGCATAATGCTCCAACCTCGCGCTCGCCGGAGACTCCGATGAACACCGCTCGCCCCACCTCCCGCCCCACCTTCAAGTGGGACGATCCCTTGCTCCTCGACCAGCAGTTGACGGATGAGGAGCGCATGGTCCGCGACACGGCGCACGCCTACGCACAGGAGAAGCTGCTGCCGCGGGTGCGTGAGGCCTTCCGCAACGAGACCACCGACCCGGCGATCTTTCGCGAGATGGGTGAACTCGGACTCCTCGGTGCCACGCTGCCGACCGAGTACGGCGGGGCGGGGCTCAACTATGTCTGCTACGGACTCATCGCGCGCGAGGTCGAGCGGGTGGACTCGGGTTATCGGTCGATGATGAGCGTGCAGAGCTCGCTCGTGATGTACCCCATCTTCGAGTACGGCAGCGAGGCGCAGCGCAAGAAATACCTGCCCAAGCTCGCCGCCGGGGATTGGATCGGCTGCTTCGGGCTCACCGAGCCCAACCACGGCTCGGATCCAGGGTCGATGGAAACCCGCGCCCGCAGCGCGCCGGGCGGCTTCAAGCTCTCGGGCGCCAAGATGTGGATCAGCAATTCGCCGATCGCCGACGTGTTCGTGGTCTGGGCGAAGGATGATCAGGGCATCATCCGCGGTTTCATCCTCGAAAAAGGGATGAAGGGACTCTCCGCACCGAAGATCGAAGGCAAGTTCTCGCTGCGCGCGTCGATCACCGGCGAAATCGTGATGGACGACGTGTTCGTGCCGGAAGAGAACCTGCTGCCCAAGGTGCAGGGATTGAAGGGTCCGTTCGGCTGCTTGAACAGCGCGCGCTACGGGATTGCCTGGGGCGCGCTCGGCGCGGCGGAGTTCTGCTGGCACGCCGCCCGTCAGTACACGCTCGACCGGAAGCAATTCGGTCGCCCGCTCGCCGCAAACCAGCTCGTGCAAAAGAAGCTCGCCGACATGCAAACCGAGATCACGCTGGGCCTGCAGGGTTGCCTCCGGCTCGGGCGGATGAAGGACGAGGGAAGCGCGTCACCCGAGATCACCTCGATCATGAAGCGCAACTCCTGCGGCAAAGCGCTGGAGATCGCGCGTGCGGCGCGCGACATGCACGGCGGCAACGGCATCGTCGACGAGTTCCACGTGATCCGTCACGTGCTGAACCTGGAGACGGTCAACACCTACGAGGGCACGCACGACATCCACGCGCTGATCCTGGGACGCGCGCAGACGGGGATCGCGGCGTTTTGAGGCTGGCGTTCGAACCACGCCTCGCACGAACTTGGCGATGCTTCCAAATTCTGCAAGCGCCATCGTCGAGCCTGGCAAGGTACGCGACTACCTGCTGTCACCCAGCCATCCGCTGGGCCGCTTCAAGAGAAAGGTATTCACTGCACTGGGCTACACCGAGAACGACTGGGTTCGGCTTTGCGACGATCTGCTCGCGCATGGGAGAAGCGGGCGAGCGCGCCTCGCTGACGTGAGCAGCTTCGGGCAGAAGTACGTCGTCAGTGGTAATCTCTCCGGGCCGAGTGGGAGAACTGGTCGCTTCGTCACCGTGTGGCTGGTGGAGTCGGAAGGTTCGGCACCGAGGTTCATCACTGCGTACCCGGAGTAGGTCATGTTCCAGCTTCTCGAGACCGTTGCCCTCACCCGCGACATTCCGGAGTCGGGTCTTCGGCGTGGTGACCTCGGGGCGATCGTGGAGCTCTATGACTCGGAAGCCTTTGAAGTCGAGTTCGTGGCTGCCTCGGGCCGGACGCAAGCACTTCTCCGGCTCGCCAGCGCGGATGTCAGGCAGGTCGGTGATGGAGATCTCGTCGCCGTTCGCTCGCTCGAGCTCGGTGAACCGTCGCATTGAGATATTCCGCACGCTGACGCTTCTGCGAACCGCTTGAGCGCGTGATGCCAGCGATTCAAGGCACTTCGAGGCTGACCCGATGCCATGAAGCTCTACGACTACTTCCGCTCCTCCGCCGCGTATCGCGTGCGCATCGCGCTGAACCTGAAGGGGGCGAGCCCCGAGCGCGTCTTCGTCCACCTCCTGAAGGGCAAGCAGCGCGAACCCGACTACCTCGCCGTGAATCCGCAGGGACTCATTCCCGCGCTCGTTACCGACGACGGAGCGACACTCACGCAGTCGCTCGCGATCATCGAATACCTCGACGAGACGATTCCCGCACCGCCGCTCTTGCCCGGCAGCGCGGCCGAGCGGGCGCGCATCCGCGGCATCGCGCAAGCGATCGCCTGCGACATTCACCCGGTCGATAACCTGCGCGTGCTGCGCTACCTCGTCCATACGCTGGGGGTGGAGGAGGCGCAGAAGGATGCCTGGTACCGCTACTGGATCGACGTCGGCCTGGAAGCGCTCGAACGCTCGCTCGCCCGCGACGCGGCGACCGGTCACTGCTGCCACGGCGACACGCCCACGCTCGCCGACGTCTGTCTCGTGCCGCAGCTCGCCAACGCGCGGCGCGTGAACATGGATCTCGCGCCGTATCCCACGCTGACCCGCATCGACGCGCACTGCCGCTCGCTTCCGGCCTTCGCAGCGGCGGCGCCGGCGCAGCAACCGGACGCCGAAGGCTGACGCCGGCGAGCCGCCCAACCGAGGACACGAAGCCCATGCCTGCCACGACCTACGCCATTCCACTGTGGGATCCACCGAGCGTTCCGATTGCCGGATCCGGCGAGCGCTTTCCGGTGCGTCACATCTTCTGCGTCGGCCGCAATTACGCCGATCACGCGAAGGAGATGGGCGGCGACGCGGCGAAGGAGCCGCCGTTCTTCTTCACCAAGGCCGCCGATGCGATCGTGCCGGTGGTGCCGCCCGACGCCGGACGCATCCGCTATCCCAGGGCGACGGCCAACCTGCATCACGAGCTGGAACTCGTTGTCGCGATCGGACGCAGCGCGATCGACCTCACGCCCGAGCGCGCCAACGCCTGCATCTTCGGTTACGCGGTCGGCCTCGATCTCACGCGCCGCGATCTGCAGAACGACATGCGCGAGAAGAAGCGGCCGTGGGACATCGGCAAGTCGTTCGCGCAGGCGGCGCCGATCGCGCCGATCCATCGCGTCAGCGAGACGGGGATCCTCGCCAAGGGCGCCATCACGCTCGAGGTGAACGGCGTGTCGCGACAGCGCGGCGACCTTGCCGACATGATCTGGGACGTGCCGCATACGCTCGCCTTTCTCACCCGGTACTACGAACTGCTGCCCGGCGACCTCGTGTTCACGGGGACGCCGGCGGGTGTTGCCGCGGTGGCGCCGGGCGATCGCCTCGAAGGCCGCATCGAGGGCCTGTCTCCGCTCGTGCTCGACATCGTCGCGTGATGGACGTCGATTGGCACTTTCGATCCCGGAGTGGAAACCGGCGGCGTGCCGCCGCGAAGCGGGATCCCATCCTTCGCCAAGGTGGATGCCGATGACGCTCACGCCCGAGGAGATCGAGGGCGGTTACGACAATCGTGCCGCGGTGCCGGAGCACCCGCGTTTCCTCGCCGAGTGCGCACGGCGGTCGAAGGAGGCGCGCGATCTCTTCCGACCGGCGCTCGACCTGCGTTACGGGCCGAATGCCGGCGAGGTGCTCGACCTCTTCGTGCCGGCGGGACCCGTGCGCGGAACGCTCGTTTTCATCCACGGTGGCTACTGGCGGGCGCTGTCCAAGGATGAGTACTCCTACGTGGCAGGCCCCATGCTTGCGCAGGGCATCGCCTGTGCCGTCGTTGGCTACGACCTCGCGCCGAAGGTGTCGGTGGCGACCATCGTCGACGAATGCCGGCGGGCGCTCGTGTGGGTCGCTCGCGAGGGACGCCGGCACGGCGCCAATCCGGACCGTGTCGTCGTGGCGGGCCACTCGGTCGGCGGGCATCTGGCGACGATGATGGCGGCCACGGATTGGTCGTCGGCAGGGCTCGCCCGCGCGCCGCTCGCCGGCGCGCTGTCGCTGTCCGGGGTGCACGACCTCACCCCGCTCGTGCAGTTCTCGTACAACGCGGACATCCGGCTCGACGCGGCGCAGGCGAGCGCGCTGTCGCCGGCGTTCTTGCCGCCGCGCGCGAACGTGCCGCTCTTCATCGCCTGCGGCGCGGCGGAGACGAGCGAGTTCCGGCGCCAGTCGCAACTCATGTGGGACGCCTGGCCCCGGCATCGGCGTCCCGCCGCAGGGCCGCTCTTCATCGCCGGCAAGCATCACTTCGACGTGGTGCTCGAGCACGCCGACCCGGAGAGCGCGCTGACGCGCGAAACGCTCGCGCTCTTTTGAGCGAAGTCGCAGCCGCGCCGCCCCCCTCACGCCGCGGGGATGCGCAGGCTGCGGGCCTGTCGAGAGGCGACGATCTCGCCGGCCAGGAATCGCTCGTGGTTGGCCTCGATCGCGCGCGACTCGTAGACGTAATTCACCATGAGGCCGAGCGACTGGCGTAGCCGCTTGCGCGAAGTATCCGCAAGCCAGTTGATTCGCTCCAGGCGGGCGCCGTTGTTGAGGTGGAATCTCGCGACCGGATCGCGTACCGGCTCGCCGTGCTCGGCGACCTCTTGCAGGTAGGTCGCACACAGGCGCAGGAGCGACAGGCGCAAGGGTGCCAGTCGTTCGACGGCGCTGGTCGGGTCGGCGACGAGCCTGCCGATGTCGGTGCCGAACGTCGTTGCCACCGCCGTGAGCGCTTCCTGCATCACCCTCGGGTGCGGGCCACCGCCGCCGCGGAGCAGGGGCTCCAGCCACGCCACGAATCCCGGCACCGGAGACAGCGTGCAGAACACCTCGAGTCGGGGGAACTCGCGAGCGAGTACGTCCACCACGTTCTTGATCAGGAAATTCCCGAGCGACACGCCGCGCAGTCCGGGTTGGCAGTTGCTGATCGAATAGAACACCGCGGTGGTCGCGCGGGTCGGATCCCTCGGCTCGGCGGGCGCGTCGAGGAGCGGCGCCACCGTGGCCGCCATGCGCTTCGTGAGGGCGATCTCCACGAAGATCAGCGGCTCGTCGGGAAGCGCGGGGTGGAAGAAGGCATAGCAGCGTCCATCGGCATCGAGCCGGCGGCGCAGGTCGTTCCAGTCGCGGATCTCGTGCACCGCCTCGTGAGCGATGATCTGCTCGAGCAAGTAGGCCGGGGTGCGCCAGTCGACGCGAACGATCTGCAGGAAGCCGGGGTTGAACCACGACGACAGCAGGTGCCGGAAATCCCAATCGACCGCCTCGAGTTCGCGCTGGCCCAACTGCAGTTCCAGCAGGCGCTCGCGCATGCGCAGGATCGCGGCGGTGCCGCCGGGTGCGCGATTGAGGCGCCGCAGCAACTCCTGCCGTGGCGGCTCGGCCGTGGCGGCAAGCAGCGCGAGGCTGCCGGCCGAGGTCTCGGCGGCATACGCCTGCGCCGCGGCGAGCACCTGCGCCGGATCGGGCGAGAAGTCGGCGCGCAGGACTTCGAAGAAGCGCGCCTCGTCCTTGCGATCGAGAGCCGCATACAGGTCGAGCGTGGCGCGGGCGAGCGAAACCCCGGCGGCGCCACCAGGCTCGGTGAGGAGCCGGCGGCAATTCGCGACGAGGCGTCGCAACTGCGCACTGTCGCCGGGGACCGCCGCGGCGCGCTTCCGGGCCGAATCGAACATGGGTATGCGCTCCTGCTTCACGAAGCACGCCGGCTTCGCATCAGGTGAAAGTATGCGGTCGGCCACGGGCGCGCGACGCTTCCCGCGGATCGACGCGCGGAGGACTGGGCACGCCCCGTGGCGGCGCGAAGCCTACGGTAGAATTGCAGCTCCGTCCCGTCCTTCGAAGGCTCGCCTGCCATGGCCCTTGCCGCCGTTCCCGAAATCGTTGCCGCACTGAAGGCCGGGCGCATGGTGGTCCTGGTCGACGAAGAGGATCGCGAGAACGAAGGCGACGTGGTGATCGCCGCGGATCTCGTCACTCCGGAGGCGATCAA
The DNA here is from genome assembly GCA_039807685.1 of Burkholderiales bacterium. Lineage (GTDB taxonomy): Bacteria > Pseudomonadota > Gammaproteobacteria > Burkholderiales > Casimicrobiaceae > VBCG01. Next base: position 3,787 of record JBDHRR010000030.1, on the reverse strand, counting down.
CTTCATGGCGCGCCACGCGCGGGGGCTCGTCTGTCTGACGCTCGAGGAAGAACGGTGCCGGCGCCTCGGCCTGACGCCGATGACGGCAGTGAATCGCTCCGGCCACGGCACCGCCTTCACCGTATCGATCGAGGCCGCGCGTGGCGTCACCACGGGCATTTCGGCTGGCGATCGCGCGCTGACCGTGCACGCGGCCATCGCACCGGATGCCAAGCCCGAGGACATCGTCACCCCAGGCCACGTCTTTCCGATCACGGCGCAGCCCGGCGGCGTGCTGGTCCGCGCCGGTCACACCGAGGCGGGCTGCGATTTCGCGCGCCTTGCCGGACTCACCCCGGCCGCGGTCATCTGCGAGGTCATGCGCGAGGACGGCACGATGGCGCGGCTGCCCGATCTCGAGCGCTTCGCCGAGGAGCACGGCCTCCTGATCGGCACCATCGCCGACCTCATCCACTATCGCAGCCGCACCGAGCGCCTCGTCGAGCGCATCGCCGAGCGGCCGCTCAACACCCCGCACGGGGCGTTCCGCCTCGTCGTCTATCGCGACAAGATGAGCGACGCCACGCACCTCGCGCTCGTCCGCGGCCCGATCGCACCCGACGTCGAGACGCTGGTGCGGGTGCACGAGCCGCTCTCCGTCATGGACCTGCTCGATGCCGATCGCGCGGCGCATTCGTGGACGGTTCCCGGCGCACTGGCCGCGATCGCCGCTGCCGGTCGCGGCGTGATGGTGTTGCTGCACCGCCCCGAGAGCGCGGAGGAGTTGCGTGCGCGCGCGATCTCGGATGCGCCGCCGCCACCCGCGAAGGTCGATCTGCGCAATTACGGCATCGGCGCGCAGATCCTGCGCGACCTCAACGTCGGGCGGATGCGCCTCCTCGCACGTCCCCGCAAGATGCCGAGCATGGCGGGCTTCGGCCTCGAGGTGACCGGCTACGAGAGCGAACTGCCGGTGAAGGCCGCGTCGTGAGGTCGTCGCGATGAAGCGCATCGATCCCGAACTGGCGGGCGACGGCCTGCGCGTGGCGATCGTGCAGTCGCGCTTCAATGCCGAGATCGGTGCCGGCCTGCTCGCCGGCGCGCTGCGCGCGCTGCGCGAGGCGCGAGTGGCCGACGGGCGCATCACGCTGGTCACCGTGCCCGGCGCGCTGGAGACGCCGCTTGCCCTGCAGGGGCTCGCGCAGACCGGCGACTACGATGCGCTGGTGGCGCTGGGCGCGGTGATCCGCGGCGACACGTATCACTTCGAGATCGTGAGCAACGAGTCGGCGGCGGGCGTGTCGAGCGTGGCCCTCGAATTCGGCATTCCGGTCGGCAACGGCATCCTCACCTGCGACACCGACGCGCAGGCCCTGGCGCGCATGGACCAGAAGGGTTACGAGGCCGCGCAGGCGGCACTCGAGATGGTGAACCTCCTGCGGGCGATCGATGACGACGACTAGTCGCGAGGCAGCGGTGAGTCCGCGGCGGGCGGCGCGCGAACTCGCCTTGCAGGGCCTCTACGAACGCCAGGTGGCGGGCAATGCGGCAAGCGACGTCTACCGGGACCTGGCCGCCGGCCCCGGCTATGCGCAGGCCGACCGTGCGTACTTCGACGAGCTGTGGAAGGGCGTCGTCGCGCAGTACGACGACCTCGTCGCGCGCATCGCGCCGCACCTGTCGCGCAAGCCCGCGGAGCTTTCGCCGATCGAGCGGGCAATCCTCGTCATCGGCGCCTGGGAGCTTGTGCATCGCCCGGAGATTCCGTACAAGGCGGTCATCGACGAGGCGATCGAGCTCGCCAAGACCTACGGCGGCACCGACGGACATCGCTTCGTCAACGGGGTCCTCGACAAGGTGGCGGCGGACGCGCGCGCGGCGGAGATCGCCGCGCTCGTCCGCTGAGCGCGTGGCGATGCGCTGGCTTGCGACCGGCATCGTTGCCGTCGGCATCGCCGGATTCATGTCCGGCGGGGCGTGGGCGCAGGCGCGCTCCGTCGTCGTCTACTGCAGCCACGATGCCGATGCGTGCGAACTCGCCGGCAAGACGTTCGAGCGCGAGACCGGCATTCGTACCTCGATCGTGCGCAAGGCCACCGGCGAGTACTACGCGCAGCTGCGCGCCGAACGCGACAAGCCGCGCGGCGACGTCTGGTACGGCGGCACCATCGACCCCCTCCTGCAAGCCGCTGGGGAAGGGCTGCTCGCCGAATATCGCTCGCCGAACCTCGGCCAACTGGCGCCCTGGGCACAGTCGGTGACGCAGCGCAGCGGCTACCAGGTCGCGGCGATCTACAAGATCATCATCGGCTTCGGCGTGAACCGGGAACTCGTCGCCCGCCGCAAGCTCGCCGCGCCACGCTGCTGGTCCGACCTCACCGGACCGGCGTACCGGAAGGAAATCGAGCTCTCCAATCCGGTGACGAGCGGCACCGGCTACACGATCCTCGCCACGCTCGTCACGCTCTACGGCGAGGACGGTGCCTTCGCCTACCTCGCGAAACTCGCCCCCAACGTCGTCCGCTACACGCAGTCGGGGACCGCGCAAGGTCCGTCGGTCGCGCGCGGCGAGGTCGCGATCGGCGTCTCGTTCGTGCACGAATTCATCACCCAGCAACTCGCGGGCTTTCCCGTCGACATTGCGATTCCCTGCGAGGGGACCGGCGCTGCCCTGGGCGGCATGGCGATCGTTGCCGGTGCGCCGCATCCTGCCGAGGCGCGTGCCTTCTACGACTGGGCGCTCACCCGCGGCGCGCAGGAACTCGCCAACGAGACGAAGAACCTCATCATTCCGGCCAATGCGAGTGCGACGGTTCGTCCCGAGGCGGCGCGCTTTGCCACGGCGCCGATGCTCGACGTCGATCCGATGCGGTTCGGCCAGCCCGCCGAGCGCAAGCGACTCCTCGCGCGCTGGCAGCGCGAGATCGGCGATGCGCTGCGCTGAGGTCGGCCGGCTTCGGATCCGGCGGTGACGTCCCGGCGCAGCGAATTCGCGCTCATCGCGCGGCATTTCCGCCGCCCGGTCGGCGACCGGGCGGTGCGGCTGGGCATCGGCGACGACGCCGCGATCGTCGCCCCAGCGCCGGGCTGCGAGCTCGCGCTCACGGTGGACATGCTCGTCGAAGGGCGACATTTCCTGCCGGGCACCGACCCCGAACTGCTCGGCCACAAGACGCTCGCGGTGAATCTCTCCGATCTCGCGGCGATGGGCGCCCGCCCGCGCTGGGCGCTCCTCGGTTGTGCGCTCCCGGCCGCCGACGATGCGTGGCTTGCCGCCTTCACGCGTGGACTCTTTGCGCTCGCCGACCGCTACGAGGTCACGCTCATCGGCGGCGACACCACGCGCGGACCGCGCAATCTCTGCGTGACGGTGGTCGGCGAATTGCCCGCGGGGACCGCGCTCACCCGCGCTGGCGCCAGCGCCGGCGACGATGTCTGGGTGTCGGGAACGCTTGGCGATGCGATGCTGGGACTAGCGGCACTGCAGGGGCGCGTCGCGCTCGACGCCGCGTCACGCGCCGCCTGCGTCGCACGTCTCGAACGACCGGAGCCGCGCGTGGCGCTGGGCAGTGCGCTGCGCGGCATTGCCTCGGCGATGCTCGACGTCTCCGATGGCCTCGTCGGCGACCTCGGCCACATACTCGATGCCTCGGGTGTGGGGGCGAGCCTCGACCTTGGGGCGATCCCGCGCGGTCCCGCGCTGGCGGCGCTGCTCGCTGGCGATACGCACGGCGCCGCGGAAGCGCAGTCGGGCGCCGCCGCGGCGCCTCCCGCCGTCGTCCCTGCGGCGAACCATCCGCCCGGCGCG